>JBCCWG010000021.1:0-29817 GCA_039193985.1 Pseudomonadota bacterium | reverse complement strand
TGGCTTGTCTATGATTTCCTTTGCAAATCCCCGTTGGGCGAACAGCCAACCGTGCTGATGCTCCTGCTTTTCGTGCTGCTGGTCGCGATGAGTTGGGGCTACACACAAGTCTTCACGGGTCGCGCCGCGCTCCTGCATCTCGGCGCATTCACGGCAACGATCATGAGCGCCAACGTGTTCTTTATCATCATGCCGAACCAGCGCATCGTGGTGGCGGATCTAAAGGCCGGGCGGACGCCGGATGCCAAATACGGCAAGATCGCCAAGCTGCGCTCGACCCACAACAACTATCTGACGCTGCCCGTCATCTTCCTGATGCTGTCCAACCACTATCCGCTGGCCTTTGCGACCGAGTGGAACTGGCTGATTGCCGCCCTGGTCTTCCTGATGGGCGTCACGATCCGGCATTTCTTCAACACAATGCACTCCCGTGGTGGCTATCGCTGGTGGACCTGGGCGGTGACGGCGATCCTGTTTCTGGCCATCATCGGGCTGTCGCTGGCTCCGCTGTCGGGCACTTATGAGGAGGCCGAGGCACGCGCCCTCACCCCGATGGAACAGCGCTATGTCGAGGTTGCCGAGTTCGCCGAGGCCGAAAGCATCGTCCTCTCCCGCTGCTCGATGTGCCACGCCCGCGAGCCGGTCTGGGACGGGATCCACTGGGCACCCAAGGGCGTGCATCTGGAAACCGTGGGCGACATCGCGCGCCATGCCGAGACGATTGCGTTTCAGGCGGGCTACAGCCACGCCATGCCGCCTGCGAACCTCACCTACATGACGCCCGAAGAACGGCAGGTGTTGGTCGCCTGGGTGCGCGCGGCACGGTAATCCCCGCAGGATTCCTTTTACCGTACACCCGGCATTATCGTTTCGGACCTATACGTCGCGACAGGCTTAGAATGAGCTTGATCGCGAAAGGTCGATTGCCATGGAAATGTTGGTCCTCATGATGCTCATCGGTGGCGGCGCCGTCGTTGCGGCCTTTGGAATTGGTTTGGACGGCGGGGACGATGAAACGGTTTCCCCGGTGCTTGATGATGACGCCCCGAATCGCCTCGTTGGCACAGATAGCAACGATCTGATTCTGGGGGGCGACGGAAGCGATACGCTTGAGGGGCTTTCAGGCCGGGACATTCTCGAAGGCGGCAGCGGTGCAGATACCATCTTTGGAGGGCTTGGTGACGACGTGGTTCGGACCGGTGACGCCTTTGACAAAGATGGGGTAAGCCCGGGAGATCGGGATCAGGTATTCGGTGGACCGGGGGCCGACACACTGGTGGGCGGCGACGGTTCACAAGCGCTCTATGGGGGCGGTTACCTTGCCGAAGAGAACATCGGAGAAAGTCTCAGGCGTTGGGACGAGATCGATGACGATTTCGACTCCGACATTCTGAGGGGCAGGTCGGGCAACGATATTCTCAATTTTTCCGGCGGTGACATCGCGACTGGCGGAGATGGGAGCGACTTGTTCTATTTGCTGGACGTCAATCAGATGCTCGAGCTCCAAACCACTGCAACCGTTACTGATTTCGATTACGGGGAGTATCTGGTTCTTGAATGGCAAACGAATTGGGCGACCGATCCGGCGCATATTGAAATTGTCGAAGAGGATGCCTGGGTCATGGTTCACGATCATCCGATACTCGTGGCGGAAGGTGCCGCCGGTATTTTGGGCCTGGGCAAGATAAGCCGCGTTTGACCCGCCACTTTGGCCGCATCCATCAGCCCCGCGGGTGTCGCGCTCACTGTGCAGGGTTGCTTCAAGTTTCGTACATCGAACGGCCTTGGATATTCGCAAGTCGATACTGGGCTGCGGACGGTACGATGTCTGCGCTGAGCGGATAATTGATCGACGTCGGCCCTCTGACGCCACAACAGAGGGTGACTCTCCCAAACGGACCAACTATACTTGGTGGATAACGGCCGGAACAGGCCGATCCTTGAGGTTCCAACAAAGGGCAGACCCATGACACGTTTTCCCCGCCGGTCCGTGCTGACCGGTTCCGCCACACTTCTGGCTCTCGCGGCCTGCGGCAATGGCGTCGGCAGCGATGGCGCTGCAAAGCTCGACGGCCGCGCCGATGCGACGCTTCAGTTTCTCGACAACAACTATCCGGGCACGCGCGACCTGCGTGACAAGTCGGTCGGCATGCTGGTGATGCCGCTGATCACCGAGGCCGGATTCGGCGTTGGCGGCTCCTACGGGCGCGGCGCACTGCGCATCGACGATGTCACGGTCGACTACTACTCGGCCAGCCAGGCCAGTTTCGGCCTGCAGATCGGCGCGCAGCAATACGCCCATGTGCTTTACTTCATGACGGAAGAGGCGCTGGCCGAGTTCAGAACCTCTTCGGGCTGGGCCGCAGGCGCGGATGTCGAATATGCCGTCAATGATCGCGGCGGCAACCTGTCGGCGGAAACCACCACCGTGCTGGCCCCGGTGATTGCGGTGGTCTTCGGGCAAGCGGGGCTTTTGGCCGGCGCAACCGTCGAAGGCACCAAGTACACGCGCATCATTCCGTAAGCGATGCCATGCGGGGCGCACGTCCGAATGGCGCGCCCTGCATGCGTTGCATTCGCTCCTGCCGAAGAGTGACCAAAACTCTGACGCTTCGAGGCTCTCACCGTACAGTGCCTTGACCGTTCACATGGTGTAATTCAGCCCCAGACGCCCGCCATCGACGTAAATCGTCTCACCTGTGATGTAGCTCGCCTTGGGGCTGGCCAGAAACGCGACGACATCGCCGATCTCTTTCGCCGTGCCCGGCCGCCCCAGCGGGGTGCGCGACATCGCGGTCTTGAATGCGTCGGGGTTGGCGTTCACGCCCGCCATCATCGCCGTATCGATTGAGCCGGGACCGACGGCATTCACGCGGATGTTGTGCTGGGCCAGTGCCAGCGCGGCGACCTTGGTCAACTGCATGACGCCCCCTTTCGAGGCGCAATAGGCCGGGATTGCCGGGATCGCGACCTGGGCGTTGATCGACGACATGTTCACGATGGCGCCTTGGATACCCGCATCGACCATGGACCTGGCTGCACGTTGCGTGGCGACAAACACACCCCGCAGGTTGATGCCCAGAACCGTATCGAAGGTCTCAAGATCATAGCTCAGGAAATCGCCCGGCGCCGCGATCCCGGCGTTGTTGACCAGAACCGAAACCGCGCCATGCTCGGCCTCGATCGTGTCGAACATCGCCAGAACCGCGTTTGCGTCGCCCATGTCGACCGTCATGCCCACGGTGTTGCCACCGAGCTTCTTCGCCGCCTCCGCAACGCCATCCGCGTTGATATCCACAAGGATGATACTGTGCCCGTCCGTCGCCAGCGCTTCGGCGCAGGCATATCCGATGCCTTGCGCGCCGCCGGTGACCAGTGCCCATGTCGTGCCGCTCATATCGCTCGTCTCCCTCAAAGCATGTTCCGAGGGTTGGACCGCAATTCGCAGCCAACCGCAAGCCGGAGTGGTTGCTGTCGCGCGCTCCCTCGGCCACGATGACGGGAGAGGACGAGACAGCGAGGGTCCGATATGCCGCTCAAGACAACAGCCGCCGAGATGGTCGCCAAGGCCCGCGCCCGCATTGACGAGGTCGAGACCGAAGACCTGATCGCGATGGCAGATGATCCAAACGTGGTGATCGTCGACATCCGCGATGTCCGCGAACGCCAGCGCTCCGGCTACATCCCCGGCAGCGTGCATGCGCCGCGCGGCATGGTCGAGTTCTGGGTCGACCCCGACAGCCCCTATTTCAAGGACGTGTTTGGGCAGGACAAACGATACGTTTTTCACTGCGCCAGCGGATGGCGCTCGGCCCTGACTGTTGCGACATTGCAGGACATGGGGTTTGAGGCGGCGCATCTGAGAGACGGGTTCTCGGATTGGGTGGCCAAGAGCGGCCCGGTTGAGACGGCCGACTGACCCCCCTCTATAGACAGCACCCGAACCCCTCGCTTAACGTCAGTGCAGCCAGTCAGGGAGGACAGCATGGCCTATGTCGACGGATTTCTGATACCCGTGCCGACAGCGCGCAAGGACGACTACAAAGCCTTCGCCGAGAAGTGGACAGCCTATTTCAAGGACCTTGGAGCGCTGTCCTGGTACGAATGCTGGGCTGACGATGTGCCCAAAGGCGAAGTGACCGACTTTCATCGCGCGGTTGCGCTGAACGACGACGAGACCGTCGTCTTTTCCTGGATGGTCTGGCCCGACAAGGACACACGGAACACTGCCTGGGGCAGGATGATGGAAGAGGAAACGCCGGACGATATGCCATTCGACGGCAAACGCATGATCTTTGGCGGCTTCACGCCCATCGTTGTTTCGGAGTAACTGAATGCTGAAAGGAATTGATCCGCGACTGAACGCGGAAGTGCTCTATGTGCTGCGCGCGATGGGGCATGGCGATGTACTGATCCTGTCCGACACCAACTTTCCTGCCGACAGTATCGCGCAGGAAACGACCCATGGGGCGCTCCTTCGGATGGAGAACCTGACCGCCGGGGAAGCTGCCGAAGCCGTGCTCTCGGTCTTCCCGCTCGACACTTTTGTCGATGATTTCGCGGCCCGGATGGAAGTCGTCGGCGCGCCGGATCAGGTGGAGCCGACGCAGGCCGAGGTGCAAAAGGCCATCGATGCGGCCGAGGGCGAACCGCGCCAGATGCTGAGTATCGAGCGGTTCGCATTCTATGACATGGCGCGGCAGGCCTATGCCGTGATCCAGACCGGCGAGCGGCGCTTTTACGGGTGTTTCATGTTCCGCAAGGGCGTGATCCCGCCGGAGGGCTGAGCGATGGGGCATATCGCGATCCTCGGCGTTTTCGTCGCCGACACCGCCTATCGCGCCGACCGCGCGCCGAAGATGGGCGAGACGATCCTGGGTAACAGTTTCGCGCTCGGCCCCGGCGGCAAGGGCTCGAACCAGGCCGTTGCCGCTGCGCGGGCGGGGGGTGAGGTGCATTTCATCTCGAAGCTCGGCAAGGACGTGTTCGCCGACATGGCCTTTGGCATATGGCGGGAGGCGGGTGTGACGCCAGCCGTCGCCCAACCCGAAGGGGCGTCAACCGGCGCGGCTTACATCTTTATCGAGGAAGCGACCGGCAACAACGCGATCATCATTTGCCCCGGTGCGGCGGGCACGATTTCGCCGGCGGATGTCGAGGCGGAGCGTGAGGGCATCAGCGGGGCAAGCGTCTTCATCACGCAGCTGGAGCAACCGCTCGATGCCGCACATCGCGCGTTGGAAATCGCGCATGCTGGCGGCGCGACCACAATCCTGAACCCTGCCCCGGCGGTTGGTTTGCCGGACACGATCTATCCCCTTTGCGATTACGTGACCCCGAACGAGAGCGAGGCTGAGGCCCTGACCGGCATCCCCGTGACCGACATCGCGTCGGCCGAAGCGGCGGCGCGTGCATTCCTCGAAAAGGGCGTCGGCACGGCGCTCATTACCTTGGGTGAGAATGGCGCGCTGCTCGGCACAGCGGAGGAGATGACCCATGTGCCTGCGATGTCCGCGGGCCCAGTGGTGGAAACGACCGGTGCGGGGGACGCGTTCAATGGCGGGTTCGCCGTCGGCCTCTCCGAAGCCATGAGCCCGGTGGATGCCGTGCGGTTTGGTGCGGCAACGGCTGGCATCTCGGTCACCCGGCCCGGCACCGCGCCTTCAATGCCGACGCGGGCCGAGATCGACGCTTTGCTCGCCAAGTAACCCGCTGCCCCGGACCCCGATCCGGGGCCTGACCGCCAGAGGTCCCGGGTCACGCCCGGGACGCGTCATCGCCCCACATACCGGTCCTTGCGGTGGTTGACGGCAATGATCAGGTTGACCACCACCGCGCCCATAAGCGACCACGCCACCAGCGCCAGATCGGGCAGGACGAAAAGCGCCACGGCAAAGAGCACAATGTCGAAGCCAAGCTGCACCCAACCCGCCTGAATGCCGACCTTGTCCTGCAGCCAGAGGCCCACGACCCCGATCCCACCCAGCGACGCGCCGTGACGGAAGAGGACGATCAGCCCCATGCCCGCAGTCGCACCTGCGAGGAGCGCGCCCAGCGTCGGGTCGAGTGTTGAGAAGGCGATGTGGCGCGACATGAGTTCGGTCATGACCGAGACGAGGGCCACGGCAATGAAGCTCTTGACCGTGAAGCGCGGCCCCATGCGCGCCCAGGCGAACAGGTAAAACGGCAGGTTCACGATAAAGAACACGACGCCGAAGCTGACGCCGGTGACATAGCTCAGCAACACACCCAGCCCCGCCGTTTGCCCGGTTATCAGGCCGAGATGGGTGAGCACGACCACGGCAAAGGCGCAAAGGGCGGTGCCCAGAAGAAATGCCTGCGCGTCTTCAAGCGCCGTATGTTCCAGCTTCTTGTGGGGTTCATTCATGCGCGCTCTCTGCCTGATCAGAAGCCGTTTGTCACGCCACGCGCCCTCGCCTAGCATTCCTGAAACAGGGAGGACCATTGGCGATGCGGCTTGAGGGAAAAACGGCACTGGTTACCGGCGCGGCCTCGGGGTTCGGACGCGGCATTGCCGAGCGCTTCGCGGCGGAGGGCGCGCGGGTCGCGGTGCTCGATCTGAACGGGGTTGGCGCGCGCGAGGTTGCGGGGGCGTTGGATGGTCTGGCGTTGGAAGCGGATGTGCGGGACGGTGCGGCGGTGCAGGCGGCGGTGGATGAGGCGATTGCGGCGTTTGGCGAGATCGACATTCTGGTCAACAATGCCGGATGGAGCCACCGCAACCAGCCGATGACCGACGTGGATTACGCCACCTATCGCAAGGTGTTCGAGATCAATGTCGATTCGATCTATCACTTCACGCAAGCGATCGTGCCGCATTGGCGAGGGATCGGACGGGGTGTGATGGTCAATATCGGCTCGACCGCCGGGATCAGCCCGCGACCGGGCCTCACCTGGTACAACGCCTCAAAAGGGGCGGTGAACACGATGACCCGCTCGCTGGCGGCAGAGCTTGCGCCGGACGGCATTCGGGTCAACGCGGTGGCGCCGGTGATGGGCGAGACGGCGCTTCTTGAGACCTTCATGGGCCGGCCCGACACACCGGAGGTCCGCCAGAAGTTTCTGGCCACGATACCGTTGGGACGGATGTCAAAGCCTGCAGATATCGCCGGTGCCGCGCTTTACCTTGCGTCGGACGACGCCGATCTGGTGACCGGCGTCATTCTTGAGGTCGATGGTGGGCGGACGATCTGATCCGACTTTTCGCATGCGAAAAAGATATTCATAAACAGTTATTTATCGTTAACACTTCATCTTTTTAACGCGCGGAGTCACCCGGCGCGCTTGATGGGGATACAGATCGAGACGCCGCCGGGTGCCTCCAGACTGAAATCCGCCGCGTAATGCTCGAACTCCGGACCGTCGGCAAAGGTCACGTCCGCTGACGACGCCCAGGCGTCGAAGATGGCCGACCATGTGTCGCCGATGGTCGAGATGTGGCCTTCATGGGAGAAGACCGCATAGTCGCCCGCGGGCAGCACCAGATGGTTCAGGTGTTCGGTGTCGATGCGGCCATCGTCGGCAATCGCGACCATGTAGGTGAAGGCTTCGCCTTCGAAATCGTATGTGGCGCCAAAGGTTTCGACGCCGTACATGGCCTGGCCGATCTCGGCCGCCGCCTCCTGCCAGAACTGAGGAACCTGGTTGCGGGTCGCCATGGTAAAGCGGCGCGAGAGGCCGACGAGACGTTGCTCGGGGCGAGTGACGAATGCAGGATCCAGTTTGGGTTGGTCGGTCGATGCCATGACGATGGCCTCCTGTAAGTCGAGGGAAAGATCGGGGTTTCGGCGCACTTCGCTGGGTGCATAGCCGAAGGCGGCACGAAATGACCGGCTGAACCCTTCGTGGGTTTCAAAGCCTGCGGCAAAGGCGATCTCGACGACTTTGGTGTCGGTGTTCCGCAGCGTCAGAGCGGCTTCACTGAGGCGCCGCGCCTTGACGTAGGCCATCGGCGAACGCCCGACCGAGAGCGCGAAGGCCCGGCTGAGGTGAAATGGGCTGATGCCCTCCACCTCGGCCAGTGCGGTGAGCGAAAGCGGGCCGTAAAGCCCCGCCTCGATCCGCCAGAGCGTGCGGGCCACGCGGGTTTGTTTCCGGTCAGTCAGAGGTTTCAGCTGTGTCATGTTTTGCACTCTATCCCGCCCGTCGCATCGGTGCTTGACCGTTCTTGCGGGTGCGTACCGCCTAAATTTTGGGCGCGTGGTTCGCGGATTGCCAATCGATCATGCAATGCTAAGCTGGCCCGCAATGGTCGGGGGGCTGGGTTTGACGTTGCTGTCGTAAGGCCGATGATCCTCCGTTGATAAAAACACGCTCAACAGAGGAGAAGCACTTTGCTCACCCGTTCCCTTCTGGCTGCCGCCGGCATCTTTGCCGCCAGCATGGCCAGCGCCCAAACCGAGGTTCCATTCGCGCTGGACTGGAAATTCGAAGGCCCGTCCGCCGCCTATTTCGCCGCCATAGACAATGGCCATTTCGAAGCCGAGGGGCTGTCGGTCACCATCGAGGCCGGTACGGGTTCGGTGCAGACGATCCCGAAGATCGCCACCGGCGCGTTTCCCATCGGGTTTGGCGACATCAACTCGGTCATCAAGTTTCTGGACCAGAACCCCGGCGCGCCGGTGACGGCGGTGATGATGGTTTATGACAAGCCGCCCTTTGCCATCGTGGGCCGCAAATCGCTGGGCGTGGAAGCGCCGAAAGACCTCGAAGGCAAGATCCTCGGCGCGCCGCCGCCGGATGGCGCCTGGGCGCAGTTCCCGGTCTTCGCCGGTGAGACTGGCATTGACGTGAGCGCGGTCACCGTGGAACCCGTGGGCTTTCCGACCCGTGAGCCGATGCTGGCCGAGGGCAATGTCGCCGCGATCACCGGGTTTTCATTTTCGTCGGTCGTGAACCTCAAACGGTTGGGGGTGCCGGAGGACGACATCTCGAACATTCTGATGGCCGATCATGGTTTGCAGCTTTACGGCAACGCGATCCTGGTCAACACCGACTGGGCGGCGGAGAATGGTGACACGGTCACGGCTTTCCTGCGCGCCGTGGCTGCCGGCTGGAAAGACGTGATCGCCGACCCGGCCATGGGCATCGAGGCGCTGATCAAGCGCAACCCGGCTGCCGATCCGGCACTTGAACAGGAGCGCCTGCAGATGGCCATCGATCAGAACGTGGTCACCGACTATGTGGCGGCCAATGGCATGGGGGGGATCGATGCCGCGCGGATGGATGCCGCCCTGGTGCAGCTTGGCCAGACCTATGAGTTCCAGGGCGAGCCGGATGCGTCGCTTTACTTCACCGACGCCTATCTGCCGGACGGTGGGTTCGCGTTGAACTGAGGTTTCGGCGCCGTCGGCGCCGATCCACCGGGGGAGGCGTCGCCTCCCCCGGACCCCCTCGAGGATATTTTCAGACCAAAGATGATCAGGAGTGTGTGAGAGACGGATGAGCGACAGCCTGATCGACATCAAGGGCGTCAAGCACGCCTATCAGACCGCCTCGGGGCCGTTGCCGGTCCTGGACGGGCTGGACGTCTCGGTGCCCGAAGGCGGGTTCGTCGCCGTCGTGGGGCCGTCGGGCTGTGGCAAGTCGACCCTGACGCGGCTGGTCGCCGGGTTGATGAAGCCTGACGAGGGGGAGGTATGGCTTCACGGATCGCGCGTGACCTCGCCCCGGTCGACCGTGGGGATGGCGTTTCAGAACCCGGTGCTGCTGGAATGGCGGAGCATTCTGAAGAACGTGTTGTTGCCGCTGGAGATCGTGCCAACAGAGCTTTCGAAATCGCAGGCGGAAGAGCGGGCGCGACATCTGTTGCAACTGGTCGGGTTGGAGGGGTTCGAAGACAAGCGGCCCTCGGAACTGTCGGGCGGCATGCGCCAGCGCGCCTCGCTTTGCCGGGCGCTGATCCACCAGCCCGAGGTGCTGATCCTCGATGAGCCGTTTGGTGCGCTCGATGCGTTTACCCGTGAGGATCTCTGGCAGATCATGCATGCGCTGAAGGCGGAAGAGCCTTTTACCGGGGTGCTGATCACCCATGATCTGCGCGAGAGCATCTTTCTGGCCGATCAGGTGATCGTGCTCTCGGGCCGGCCTGCGCGGACCCAGTATGTCTTGGATGTGCGTTTCGACGGCCCCCGCAAGATCGATCATCTTTATACGCCGCAATCGGCCGAGATGCTGAACACGCTGCGCCACCAGATCGAGATCGCACAGGGCCGTGCGCCCGAGGCCAGCGATGCTGCGTAAGATCGTCGTTCCGATCATTGCCTGCGTGGTCTTTCTGGCGCTTTGGGAGGCGCTGGTCTGGACCAATGGCTGGCCGAATTACATCATGGCCTCACCCTCGGACCTGCCCGCGTCTTATATCCGGTTCTGGGATCTGTTCCTGGTGATGGGGTGGCAGACGCTCTGGCGCACGGTGCTGGGGCTGCTCCTCGCCATCGTGGTGGGTGTCGCGCTGGGCATGATCATGGGGTTTTCGCGGACGATGCGCGATGCGCTTTACCCCCTGCTGGTGGGGTTCAACGCCATCCCAAAGGCGACGGTCGTGCCGATCATTGCGCTGATGTTCGTCGGTGCGCATGATTTCAACACGGTGTTGATCGCCTTTATGATCAGCTTCTTTCCCATCGCTGTTTCGGTTTCCATCGGGTTGTCGACGCTGGAGCCCGAATATCGCGACATCCTGCGCTCACTCGGGGCGTCACAAGCGACGATCTTCTGGAAGATCGCCTTGCCGAAGACGCTGCCGGAGTTCTTCGGTGCGCTGAAAGTCGCGGTCACGCTGGCCTTTATCGGCACCAATCTGATGGAGATCGTTTCCCCCCACGGGCGCGGATTGGGGGCGCTCTTCGATAGCGGCAAGACGAACTCGGACTATCCGCTGATGTTTGCGGTGCTGATCGCCTTGGCGTTTTTGGGGATCGTGCTTTACTACGTCGTCGTCGCGCTGGAGAAGGTGTTCGCGGGCTGGGCGGAGCGGCAGCCGAGTTAGTGCCGGCGGGGTGCGAGCCCTGACTGAAACCACGTGACGAAGCTTTCGATGGAGAAGACCGGCAGGCCCGTTGCGGCGCGGATATCTGCGGCATAGGGTACCATGTTGGTGCATTCCAGCACGATGGCGCCAAGATCGGGATGGTTTGCGGCAAGCGCTTTGGCGGCCGCCACATTATCGGCGCGCGCTTTGGCCACATCCAGTTCAAATTCGTTGCCGAGGATGGCGCGGGTAAACTCCTGCCCACCTTCGGTCGAGCCCATGGGTGTGCCCGGCGGGACGTTGGCGGCGGCCAGATGCGCCTCGGTCAGGGTGCTGGCGCTGATGGTCAAAATGCCGGCCCGCTTGCCCGGCGGCAGAAGCGCGTTCACGAGCCCCACCTGCAAGAGCGAGGATGTGGCGACAGGAACCGGGACCGCCGCCTGAAGCTCGGCCTGTATGAGCGACAGGAACCCGCAATTGGTGGTGATCCCATCGACGCCATCGGCGACCAGCGCGCGGGCGGCTTCGATGAAGTGGTCCAGCAGCCCCGGTGCGCCCTGCCGTACGACAAGGTCAGGCGAAGCGCCGCGCACGATCCGGTAATGCACCGGGAACGGCCAGGTGGTCGCGTTGCCCATGTCGCCCGGAATACGCGGGAACCGTGCATCCAGCATCAGGATGCCGACGCTGGCGCCATAGATCGCTTTGCCGCCGGTTGCTTGCATGGTGCTCTCCCCTTGTTGCGGGGGATATTGACGAAGCCGCGGGAGGTTTCCAAGATGCGTTTACGGGGGACACTTGGACGGACTGCAGCAGACTATCACCGGTTTTGAGACGTGGCATCTGGCGTTGCCTGTGACGTCGACACGCGATCACGGGATCGGGCGGGTCGCGGGGCATTGCGAGGTCATCGTGCTGGCCCTGACGCTTGAGGATGGCACGACCGGTTGGGGCGAAGCCTCGCCCTGGGCGGTGTTCACCGGATCGCCGGAAGCGAGCCTTGCCGCGCTGGAGCGGTACATCAAACCGCATGTGGTGGGCCGGTCGCTTACCGAACGGGCGTCCATCCTGGCCGATGCGGCACGCACCGTGGCGCATTGCACCGAAGCCAAAGCGGCACTTGAGACGGCTTTGCTTGACCTGACGGGCCGTGTCCTTGGGGTGCCGGTCTATGTGCTGCTCGGCGGCGGCATTTCGGATGACGGCATCCGCCTGCCGCTGTCGGTGTCGCTGGCCAACCCGGATTGGGACGCCGAACGCGCCTTGTTGGACCGGTTGCGCGAGGACGGCGTCGGCATCGTCAAGCTGAAGACCGGCTTCAAAGATCACGGGTTCGACGTGATGCGTCTTGAAGCGCTGGCGGCGGACTATCCCGAGTTTCGCGTTCGCGTCGATTACAACCAGGGGCTGGCCATCGATGAGGCCATGGCCCGTGTGTGCGATGTGGCGCGTTTTCAGCCGGATTTCATCGAACAACCCGTTCGCGCATATCACTACGATCTGATGGCGCGGCTTCGGAATGCGATCGATGTCCCCCTTCTTGCCGATGAGAGCGTGTTCGGACCCGAAGACATGGCCCGCGCAATCCGCGAAGGCATCTGCGACGGTGTGTCGGTCAAGATCATGAAAGCCGGGGGGCTGGCCCGTGCGCAAGAGGTGGCGCGGATGGCCGCGCATCATGGCCTCACCTCTTACGGCGGTGACATGTTCGAGGCCGGGCTGGCCCATCTGGCCGGGGCACATATGATGGCGGCGACCCCGGAGATGACGCTCGGCTGCGAGTTCTATCAGGCGAAGTACTATCTGGCCGAAGACATTCTGGAAGAGCCTGTCGATTACGCGGAGGGCTGCATTATCGTGCCGGACCGTCCGGGTCTGGGGCGTGCGCCCGACCGCGCCAAGCTGGCGAGATATGCGTTGTGAGGCCGCGCTCAGAGCACCGTCGCAGCGCGCGCCGCCTGATCGTACTGCCCGGACATCATCCGCAAAAGTCCCGCGACCTGTCGGATCATCTCGGGCTCAAGCCCCCGTTCACTCATCGCGTCGAGCAGCAATTGCTCGCGGATGTCACGATAGGCGTTGCAGGCTTTGCGCCCTTTTTCGGTGGCCTCGACGGTCTTTTCCTTGCCGCGCCGTCCGGTGGCCACCAGCCCGGCCCCGGTCAGTTTTTTGACGGCATAGTTGACCAGATGCGTGTCTTCGACATTCAGCACAAGGCAAATCCCGGCCAGCGTCTTGGGTCGGTCCTTGTGGCGCACCGTGTGCAGCACCAGCACTTCGAGCGACGAAAGCTCCGGGTGGCCCGCCGCCGTCATCGCCTGCACCACCCAGCGGTTAAACGCGTTGCTGGCGATGATCAGGCCGAACTCAAGCTCGGAGATCTGCGGAAAGCTGCCTTCGGCAAGGTGCGCAGACGAGACGACGGGACCAAGTTCTGTCTGTTTCATAGTCATGAGGAAAGATTGACACTGACATTTTGTCAACATTTTGTTGACGTATTGCAAAAGTCTGTCACCGTGAAAGGCATGGATTCGCCCGTGTCTCAGCCGTGCCCATGACGGACGCTGCCCCTGCACCCCACCACGTTGCCGTGATCGGCGCAGGCATCGTCGGTGTCGCGACCGCGATCTGGCTGCAGCGCGATGGGCACCGGGTGACGCTGATCGACCGGGCGGGTCCCGGCGAAGGGGCAAGCTTCGGCAATGGCGGTGTACTGGCCACCTGCGCGATGGTCCCGGTCACGGGGCCCGGGCTTTTGCGCAAGGCGCCGCGCATGTTGATGGACCCCGATCAGCCGTTGTTTCTCAAGTGGGGCTATCTGCCGAAGCTCTTGCCCTGGCTGCGCAAGTACCTTTCGCACGCGAATGAAGTCGACACGCGCCGCATCTCGGACGCTATCGCGGGCGTGGTCGGCGACAGCGTGAGCGAGCATCAGGCGCTGGCAAAGGGCACATCGGCCGAGAAATGGATCGTGCCGTCGGATTACCTCTATGTCTATAAGGATCGCGCCGCGTTCGAAGGCGATGCTCTGGCGTGGGACATTCGGCGTGGTCACGGGATCACCTGGGACGAACTGGAAGGCGCGGCTTTGCGGGCCTATGACCGGGTATACTCGGCTGACCAGTCTTTCGGGGTCCGCATGCCCGATCATGGTCGGATCAGCGACCCTGGCAAATACGTCAAGGCGCTGGCGGCCCATGTCGAGGATGCAGGCGGCGATGTCGTTACGGGCGACGTGACCGGATTTGTCCGCGGGGGCGAGAGACTGACCGGCCTGCGTGTCGGGGACGATACGCTGGACTGCGATGCGGCCGTGCTGGCGACCGGCGCGTGGTCCGGGCCGCTGGCCCGGCAGCTTGGCCTGAAGGTGCCGCTGGAGAGCGAGCGGGGCTATCACGTTGAGCTGTGGGAGCCGTCGGTGATGCCACGCACCCCGGTCATGATCGCGTCCGGCAAGTTTGTCGCAACGCCAATGGAGGGGCGTTTGCGCCTTGCCGGAGTGGTCGAGCTTGGCGGGCTGGACGCGCCGCCCTCGCGCGCGCCGTTCGACTTGTTGCGCAAGGCGGCCCGCGCCGCGATGCCCGGTCTGACCTGGGCGCGCGAGACCGAGTGGATGGGGCATCGCCCTGCCCCGGCCGATTCCATTCCGGTGATCGGTGCTGTGCCCGGTCTCACCGGTGCCTATGCGGCGTTCGGACATCACCACATCGGTCTGACGTCCGGCCCAAAAACCGGGCGTTTGCTGGCTCAGATGATATCGGGCCGACAGCCCAACCTTGACCTTGGGGTCTATTCCCCCGCACGTTTCGCTTCATAAAAATCCAACTGGGAGACAACCATGAAAACCTTCGCAACACTTATGGCCACCGCGGCCATCGCAACGACCGCCGCGCCGGTCTTTGCCGAAACCTGGGACATGCCGCTAGCCTATTCGGCGACCAACTTTCACTCAGAGAATGCCGCCAAGTTCGGCGAATGCGTGACCACCGGCACCGAAGGCGCGATTGAGATCGTCACGCACCCGTCCGGCTCGCTTTTCAAGGGGGCCGACATCAAGCGCGCGGTCCAGACCGGTCAGGTCAATATCGGTGAGCGTCTGCTCTCGGGCCACCAGAACGAGAACGCGCTGTTCGGCTATGACAGCATTCCGTTCCTCGCCACCTCGTTCGACGACAGCGTCAGCCTTTATGAGGCGGCCAAGCCCAAGATCGAAGCTGTGCTGGCCGACCAGAACCTGACACTGCTTTATGCCGTGCCCTGGCCGCCGCAGGGGCTTTACTTCCGCGATGCGGTGGCCTCGGTCGAGGAGATGGAGGGCATCAAGTTCCGGTCCTACAACAACGCGACATCGCGGCTGGCCGAACTGACCGGCATGCTGCCGGTGACCATCGAAGCGGCTGAGATCAGCCAGGCGTTCGCGACCGGTGTCGCGGATGCGATGATTTCGTCCGGGGCCACAGGGTACGACCGCAAGGTTTGGGAATCGCTGGGCTTTTTCTATGAGGTGGATGCCTGGCTGCCGCGCAACTATGTCATGGTGAACACCGACGCCTGGAACGGGCTGGATGAGGACACGCAAGCCATCTTCACCGCCTGCGCCGCAACGGCCGAGGCCGAAGGGCTTGAAGCGTCTATCGCCTATACCAATTTCACGCTGGACGGTTTGCGTGAAGGCGGCATGACGGTCGAGCCGGCCTCGGATGCGATGGTCGAGGGGCTGAAGGCGGTCGGTGAGACGATGACCTCGGAATGGCTGGAAGCGGCGGGGGCCGATGGGGCCGCCATCGTGGATGCCTTCAAAGGCATGAACTGATGTGAAACGGGGCGGCCTTCGGGTCGCCCTTTTTCGTTAAGGGGCGCGGGCGGACGAGGCCCGTCATGTGGACGGCACTTACGACAGGAGCACGCGATGGCCGATCCGTTTCAGGATGTGGACGCGGCTGGCCCGGAGTTCATAAAGTCTTTCGCGGATTCGATGGATGTCCGGCAATCCGACCCGACGATGGAGGCCATCGTGGCCGAGTATCTCGGCCTGCTGGATGTGCCACAAGGCGGGCGCGTCATCGAGATCGGTGCGGGTGCGGGTGCTGTCACCCGACGTATCGCCGACAGGTTCGGGCAAGCGCAGGTCCTCGGTTACGAACCTTCGATGGGGTTCGTCGCGGAAGCACAGGCCCGCGCGGGGGCCCGTGCGAACCTGACATTCACGGCGGCCGACGGTGCCGACCTGCCCGAGCAAGACGCCTCGGTCGATGCTGTGGTCATGCACACCGTCCTCAGCCATGTGGTCGAGCCGACGCTGCTTGTGACCGAAGCGGTCCGTGTTCTGAAACCTGGCGGGCAGCTTGTGATCTGCGACGCGGACTTCTCGAAAGCCACCTTCAGCAGTTTTCCGAATGACCCGCTCGATATGTGCGCGAAGGAGTTCGTGCGCGTTTTTGTGACCGACGCACATATCGTCGGCAAACTCAGCGGTTTCATGCAAGGCGCCGGACTGGATGTGACGCATTTCGGCGTGACAAGCCGGGTGGTGACCACGCCACAGCAAATGTTGCCCTGGGTCGAGATGACGGCCCGCCAGATGGAAGAGCGCGGCGACATCGGCACCGATCTCGCCGATGCGCTCATTGCCGAACACAACAGGCGCGCCGAAGCAGGCACGCTTTATGGCTATCAGGCTTTTGCCACCGTGATTGGCCAGAAAGGACTGAACTGATGGGTGTGATCCGACCCCTTCTCGATGGGCTCTATCGCCTCTCCACCGTCGCAGCCGCGCTCTGCATGATTGCGATCCTGGGCCTGATCGTGGCGCAGATGCTGGCGCGCTGGACCGGTGAGGTCTTTCCGGGCGCGCCCGACTATGCGGGCTATGCGATGGCGTCGGCCTCGTTCCTGGCTTTTGCGGGGGCGCTGAACTCGGGCACCCATATCCGGGTGTCGCTGCTTTTGAACGCGCTCAGCCCGACCGGGCAGCGCTGGCTGAACATCTGGTGTTTCGGGATTGCCACCGCCGTCGGCTGGTACGTGGTCTATTACATCTACCGGATGTTGGGATTTGCCATCAAGTTCAACGATGTGAGCCAGGGCCAGGACGCCACGCCTATGTGGATCGCGCAAAGCCCGATGTTCTTTGGTGCCATCGTTCTTGCCATTGCGCTGACCGATAACCTGATCTCGCTCATCGTCAGCGGCAATCACCGGATCGTGCGGGAGGCGAGCGCAGAATGAGCGAGCTTTACATCATCATCGTCTTTCTCTTCGTCCTCTTCACCCTGCTGGGCACCGGCGTCTGGGTCGGCCTTGCGCTGATGGGGGTCGCCATGTTCGCGCTGGAGCTGTTCGCGTCCGGCCCCACGGGCGACCGGATGGCGACCACGATCTGGGCCGCGTCGTCAAGCTGGACGCTGACCGCCCTGCCGATGTTCATCTGGATGGGCGAGATCCTCTATCGGACGCGGCTCTCGGAAGACATGTTCCGTGGCCTCTCGCCCTGGATGGCGCGGATGCCGGGCGGGCTGGTGCACACCAATATCGTCGGCTGCACAGTCTTTGCTGCCGTCTCAGGCTCCTCCGCCGCAACGCTCACCACGGTCGGCAAAATGTCGATCCCGGAGCTGAAGAAGCGGCAGTACCCCGAACACCTCGTGATCGGTTCTCTCGCCGGGGCTGCAACGCTGGGCCTGATGATCCCGCCCTCGCTGGTGCTGATCGTCTTCGGCGTGACGCTGAACCTGTCGATCACCAAGCTTTTCTTCGCGGGCATCCTGCCGGGCCTCGTGCTGGCGAGCATGTTCATGATCTATGTCGCGGCCTATGCGCTGATCTCGAAGAACTGGGCACCCATCGCCGACCCGGTGATGACGCTGGCCGAGAAAGTGAAGAACTCGCGCTTTCTTATTCCCGTCTTCATCCTGATCTTCGTGGTCATCGGGTCGATGTACGGTGGATACGCCACCGCGACCGAGGCCGCCGCTTTTGGCGTGATCGGCGCGCTGGTCCTTGCAGCAGGGCAAGGCTCACTCTCATGGAAGAGTTTCACCGAAAGTCTGATCGGGGCCACCAAGACCTCGGCCATGATCGCGCTGATCCTGGCGGGGGCGGCGTTCCTGTCGCTGGCCATGGGGTTCACCGGCCTGCCGCGGGCTCTGGCCGACGGGATCGCGACGCTGGACCTCAGCCGGTTTGAACTGCTGATGGTGCTGCTGGTGTTCTACATTGTCCTCGGCATGTTCCTCGACGGCATTTCATCCGTTGTGCTCACAATGGCCGTGGTCGAGCCGATGGTGCGCGAGGCGGGCATCGACATGATCTGGTTCGGCATCTTCGTCGTCGTGGTCGTTGAGATGGCGCAGATCACACCGCCCATCGGGTTCAACCTCTTCGTTCTGCAGGGCATGACGGATCACGAGATGGGCTATATCGCCAAGGCCGCGCTGCCGATGTTCCTGATTATGGTGGTGATGGTGTTTGTGCTGATCTGGTTCCCGGAACTGGCGACCTGGCTGCCCGACAACATCCGACAAGGCCCGGGGTGAGGCCCGCGTGATCCGCCTGCTTGGCTGGGTCGCCCGGCATGGACGGTGGAGCCTGATCCTCGGGTTGCTTGGTGGCCTCAGCCTGCCCGCTCTGGCCGAAGCGCTGCGCCCGTGGTTGCCGCACCTGATCGCGGCGCTGCTGTTCGTCAGCGCGTACCGGATCGGGCCACGGGCGGCTTTGGGAACGCTTGGCGACCTCAGGCGGTCGGCGGCTGTCGTCCTGCTCTATCAACTGGCCGCGCCGCTGCTTTTGCTTGGCTTGTTAGGTGCGGCAGGTCTGGCCGCGACCCCGGCCGGATTGGCCGCCGTGCTGGTTCTGGCGGCGCCATCGGTGACAGGAAACCCCAACTTCACCATCCTGATGGGGCACGATCCGATACGGGCCATGCAGCTTTTGCTGTTGGGCACTGCTCTGTTCCCCCTGACCGTCGTGCCGGTGCTTTGGGCCCTGCCGGTGTTGGAGGGTGCGGCGGATGTTCTGGCGAGCGCCGCGCGTCTGTTGCTGGTCGTGGCGGGAGCGGTCGGGCTGGCGTTCCTACTGCGCCGGGATGTCGCCTTGAGCGATGAGAGCCGCAGCGCGCTCGACGGGGTTGCGGCGATCCTGCTCGCCGTCGTGGTGATCGGCCTGATGTCAGCGATGGGACCGGCGCTGCGCGAGACACCGGGCGATCTGGCCCTATGGCTGATCTTTGCCCTGTCGCTCAATTTCGGCCTGCAGATCGCGGCCTGGCTGATGGTGCCGGGCCGGGATGCCGGTGTCGCCGTGGTGGCCGGGAACCGCAACATCGCGCTCTTCCTCGTGGCGCTGCCCGAGGATATCGTCACGACCCTGTTGCTCTTTATCGGGTGCTATCAGATCCCGATGTATCTGACGCCCATCGTGATGCGGCGTCTCTATCGCTCAGGTCACTAGCCAGTCCGGCGTCTTGACGCGGCGGCGGCGTCCGAAAAGGACGGACAGGACGAACTGCAGGGGTCGTATCTCTGCCATTGGGGATGCCTCTCAGGTTGTTTTCGGGCGGGTTAGGCGATTCCCGTCTCAGATTTGTGACGCTTTACCCGAAGAGTGCCTTGAACCGGTCGATCGAGGCCCGAAACCCGGCTTCAAAATCCCCGTTGCCCGGGTGATAGACGCTCTCGAATGAGATCACCCCGTCATACCTATCGGCCCGCAGGGCGTCGGCCATCGGCTGAAACTGATCGGCCAGTTGCCCGTGCCCCATTTCCTTCACGGTCAGCGTCGCGCGTGGCGTGTCGACGACAACGTCCTTGATGTGGATGTGGCCCAGATAGCCGCCCCGCAGTTCATCATACCCGTCCGGCCAGGCGCGCTCATGGCACCAGCAGTTGTTGGCCGGGTCCCAGAGCACCTTGAGCACGTCCTTCGCCCCCAGATCGTCGATCAGCTTGCGCGCTGTGTAGTTCGAGTTCACCATCGTGCCGTTCCCGGTCTCGACCACCAGCGTGATACGCTCGGCGCGCGCCAGCTCCACCGCCGGGGCGATCAGCGGCAGGGTCTTGTCCCAGGCCCCATGGGCCACGTTCCACTTTTCCGCCCCGCCATGGCCCCAGAGGATCTGTTCCTTCTTGTTGGTCATGATGCGCACCAGCGGGGACCCCACGATATGCGCCATTTCGACCACGCGTTTCAGCGCATCCATATGGGCGGTGTGCGCGGCGTCCCCCGGTATGTTCGCGGTGGTCAGCCCGGCAAAGACGTGGCGGCTGAGGCAGGAGACCGGCTTGCCCCGGCCC
This sequence comes from Pseudomonadota bacterium, assembly GCA_039193985.1. Taxonomy (GTDB): domain Bacteria; phylum Pseudomonadota; class Alphaproteobacteria; order Rhodobacterales; family Rhodobacteraceae; genus JAJDOD01. The sequence goes on along the minus strand of JBCCWG010000021.1, from coordinate 9,534 downwards.
CTGAGCAGCGCGTCGATCTCGGCAATCTCGGTCGCCGTATGATCGCCGACCTCCTTGTCGCCCACAAACTGCAACTCGGCATGGGTCAGCCCGAACTCGTCCATCACATCGACAACATGCGCCAGATCGCGGCTGATGCCATCACAGATCACGCCCAGTTTCATTGCGCGCCCCTCCCCTTCATCTTTTCACAAACACGCAAAATCCCTCAGGTGGGTTTCGCCGCCGCCCGGTGGAGTTCCGCGCCCACAATCTCCTCGATGACGCGGGTGCAGACCCAGTTGTCACCGTCAGGATACTTCGTTCGCCCTGCGTGAAAAATCTGCATCGCGGCCGCGGCGGTGTGGAGCGGTACGCCCAGTTCCTCGCCCAACCCCATCGAGATGGTGAGATCCTTGTGCATCGTGTTGATGTGGCTGCCGGTGCCTTCGAACTGCCGGTCGATGATCTTCTCAAGCGCGTTGTTCACCACGCCGCAGCCTGCCGATGAGGTCGAGAACACGTCGAGGATCACCTGCCCCGGCACACCCGCCTTTGCCGCCAGTGCGGCTGCTTCGAATGTGGCCGCGAATTGCGCGCCGATCAGGGATTGCAGGCAGGCTTTCACGGTCTGCCCGTCGCCGGGGCGGGTGCCGACGCGGTGGATATTGGCCGAGACCGCCTCCATCACCGGGGCGAACCGGTCGAGCACATCGTCCGGGGCTGCGGCCATCATGGTCAGCGTGCCGCCCTGCGCGCCGGGAAATCCGCCCGAGACGGGTGTATCGATCAGGTGAAGGCCCGAGCCTTCGAGGTCGGCGCCTATGCTGCGCGCCTCATGCGGTTTGATGGTGGCCGAGAGGATGACCGCACCGCCGGATTGCATCGTGGCGGCCAGTCCGCCCTCGCCCAGGATGATCTCGCGCGCCTGATCGCCGTTCATGACCATGACGAACACGGCCTCGGCCTTCTGACCGACATCTGCCACGGTCACGGCGGGCGTGCCGCCCATGGCCGTAAAGGCCGCCATGCGATCTGGTGAGAGGTCCAGCCCCGTCACCTCAAAGCCATTCGCGATCAAGTTCTTCGCAAGGCCCGAGCCCATATCGCCCAAGCCAATCACACCCGTTTTCATGAATTCCCCCCGTTTCCGCCGCAGTGGCGTTCGAAAAAGCGCTGTCGCACCGGTTTCCGCGGGGGTTTCACGCGTGCCAGCGCGCGGGGACGCGCACCGTGACGTCGGGCGGGTCCGGTAGACACCCCGCTGCCCGTTTAGGTGGCCTGACCGTTACAGAGAGCGAGCGCGCTGTCCAGCACCTCGGGCGGCGCTAACCGGCGATGGTGCGCAGGTCGCGGCGACGGCCGAGCACGACTTCGCGCGCTTCCCAATTATAGCGGGTGTCTTCGACGACGGGGATAAAGACCAGCGCGCCACCGGTCCGCCAGGGATCAAGTACCACGCCTTGCCGGTAGCCGTCACCGCGCGCGCTGATGATGGCGGTGGAGTGGTCGATCCGGATGCCGCGCCCTTCGGCGATGGCGCGGTGCATCTCAAGCGTCTCGAACCCCTCGGCATCCAGGCGCTTTTCGATGTCTTCGGCCCAGTGCCAGCAGAGGCCACGGGGTTTCAGGCCCATATTGACTTTGGTGTTGTGGACAAGCGGCGGGTCGGTGATCTGGTACTGGATCGACAAATCCCGCGTGTGGGCAAAGGCGATTGCCGCCGCCCGCGAGGCCTCCGCCGGGTCGATGTCGTCGCGCATTGCGAGGATCATCTGTTCCAACTGTTCCAGATCGCTGGCCGACGCAAAGGCCCGCTTTTCGGGGGCTGTGCCGCAGGCCGCAAGTGGCAGCGCGGCGGCGCCTATAAGGAGGGATCTTCGGGATATCACGGGGGGTGCCTCATCTGCTCGTCCGGCGGGCTTTGCCGCGTTTGGGGCAACTTATGGTGATTTTGCCAGCAGGTTAACCCGTTTTCTTTGCCGTTAACGCGCCTGTGACCGCCACAAAAAAGCGCCCGTCCAATGGAACGGGCGCCAAGTTTCGGAACGAGGGACAGTGATTGAAGCCGGGAGTTCCGATCCCGACCCATGTATAAGACATGGGGTCATGAGAGCTTCATGTGAAGACAGTTTCGCGAAGATGTGAACACATCCTTAACGCTGACAGGCTCGGCTAACGACTGAAAGCAACGGCGCATAATCCAGGAAAATCTTTTAACTTCAGGGCGTAAATCGACGTCCCTCATTCAGTCGAAGATATCAAAGATGTCTTCGGCGGCGTCCCAAACCTCCTCGAAGAAGCGGTGCTTCAAACTCTTGGTTTTCTTCTTCTTTTTCCGGCGCTTCTGGTCCCAATCCCCGTGCGATGCCGCGTGACGTGTCTTTGGCGATGATTTCCGGCCCTTGCCAGCCACGGCATCCGATCGCAGCATCTTCATCTCATGCAAAGGCGCCCCGCAGTTCGAACATGCCAGTTCGTGACGCTCGGTGCCGCGCAGGTTGAGCGCCGCGCGGGTTCCGCAATAGCAGCATGTGGCGATTTTCGGCGTCATGACGGTTCCTCTCTTGCCAGTGCATATAGGGAGACTGCCGCCGCATTTGAAACGTTGAGCGACCCAAAAGCGCCGGAATAGGGAATGCGCGCCAAACGGTCACAGGTCGCGCGCGTCTTGTCGCGCAGCCCCGGCCCCTCGGCACCAAGTACGAGGCCCACGCGGTCCCCAGCGGTGGCAAGGCTGGCCTCGAGCGTCTCGTCCGCCTTACCATCGAGGCCGATCAACTGAAAGCCCATGTTTTTAAGGGCCTCCATGGTCACGGACAGGTTCTTGACGCGCAGATAGGGCTGGCGTTCCAGCGCGCCGGAGGCGGTTTTGGCCAGTGCGCCTGTTTCGGGCGCAGAATGCCGGATTGGGGCGATCACGGCGCATGCGCCGAAGACTTCGGCCGAACGCAGGATGGCACCGACATTATGCGGGTCGGTCACCCGGTCGAGGAGGAGGACGCGGGCCTGCCCTTGGCCCGGAATGGCCCCCTCCAGCCCGCCCCAGTCGAGCGGGCGCACTTCCAAAGCTGCCCCCTGATGGACCGAGCCGGGATCAAGCGGAGCGGGAAACTTGCGCGCATCGGCCAGTTCGGGCGTGACACCAGCGGTGGTAATCGCGTCGCCCAACCGATCGGCGGCGTTCTTGGTGACGATCAGGCGCAGTTTCCGCCGCGCCGGATTTTCCAGCGCATCGCGCACGGCGTGCAGCCCGAAAAGCCAGATCGAAGCGTTTTCGGCGCGTTCCTTATCGACCACCCAGGCCGGTTTTCTGGCCATTCAGGCGGCCTCGACCGCGCGCACGACATCGCCCACAACTTGCGACAGAAGCCGTTCGTCCTCACACTCTGCCATCACGCGGATGAGCGGTTCGGTCCCGGATTTGCGGATCAGCAGGCGGCCTGTGCCGTCAAGGCGTGCTTCGGCTTCCGCAATGGCGTCCTTGACGTTCGCGGCGTCGAGCGGGACCTGACCCGCTTCGAACCGGACGTTTTGCAGGAGTTGCGGCACCGGGTCGAAGACCTGGCGCAGTTCGCTGGCGGCACGACCAGTCCGTTTCATCTCGGCCAGAAACTGCAGTCCCGCCAGCAGACCATCGCCCGTGGTGGCATAGTCGGTCATCACGATATGGCCAGACTGTTCGCCGCCGAGGTTGTAGCCGCCCTGGCGCATCGCCTCGACGACATAGCGGTCGCCGACGGCGGTGCGGTGAAGCGCAATCCCCTGCCCTTGCAGGTATCGCTCAAGCCCAAGGTTCGACATCACGGTGGCGACGAGGGCGTTGCCCTTCAGCCGCTCTTCCGCCGCCCACCGCGCGGCGAAGAGACCCATGATCTGATCGCCATCGGCGACCACCCCGGTCTCATCCAGGATCATGATCCGGTCCGCGTCGCCATCGAGGCAAAGCCCCACATGCGCGCCAGTCTCAATGACCTTTTGCGCCGCTTGCGTGGTTGCGGTTGAGCCACAATCGAGGTTGATGTTCGTGCCGTTCGGGCTGACGCCCACTTCGATCACCTCGGCACCGAGTTCCCAAAGCACCTGCGGGGCGGCGCGATAGGCCGCGCCATTGGCGCAATCGACCACAACTTTCAGGCCGTTCAACTTGAGCGTGCCCAGCGTGGATTTCACCCGCTCGACATAGCGAAAAAGGCCATCATCGATCCGCTTGGCGCGCCCGATATTGCCCGCCTCGGCCAGTGTGACATCGCTTGCCATGATCAGTTCGATCTCGGCCTCGGCCTCGTCCGAAAGCTTGAACCCATCGGGGCCAAAGAACTTGATGCCGTTGTCTTCGTGCGGGTTGTGGCTGGCCGAGATCATGACGCCGACGTCGGCGCGCATCGATGTGACCAGAAGCCCGACTGCGGGTGTTGGCACCGGCCCGAGCAGCAGCACGTTCATGCCGGTCGAGGTGAACCCGGCCGTCAGTGCGTTTTCGAACATATAGCCCGACAGCCGCGTGTCCTTGCCGATGACAACACGGTGCGCGGCTGATCCGTCGCGGCGAAAGTACCGCCCGGCCGCCGCGCCGAGGCGCATTGCCATCTCGGCGGTCATGGGGGGTGTATTGGCCCGGCCCCTGACACCGTCAGTTCCAAAGAGTGTTCTCGCCATGTCTCGCCTCAACGCTTTTTGTTGGCGTGAATATAGCAAGCTTGGGCCCAACGCGCCATCACACTGCGTTTCAGAACGCGGGGCAGTGATACTTAACGTGAGGCGACGCGCGACGGTTCGCGATAGAAATGGTGGTACCCGATCGTCGTGGTGCGCGGAAAAACGCGCGACCAGCGCGGGTTGACCGATTTGGTATGATAATGCGTCGCGCCCTTGGTCAGCCGGCGCGCCTTACCGTCGATCATCAGCTTGGCGACCTTGCCGACACGCTCGTACGCGCGCTTGTCGTCAATGTGTTCGGGCCGACCGTCGCAGGTATATGTAAACTGGCAGCGATAACGTTCGCCGGTGCCTTGATTCACGACCTTGCAGATCGACGATGGATAGCGCGGGTCGTCGACCCGGTTCAGGATCACCTCGGCCACGCCGAACATGCCGCGTACCGTTTCGCCGCGTGCTTCAAAGTAGAGCGCCTCGGCAAGGCAGCTCCACTGCTTGCCGCCGGTCACCGGCTCAAGCTTGTCGAGCGCCTTGCGGTTGTAAAACCCGCTGGCCGCCGGTGCCTCGATCAACCGGCGCATGTCTTTCCGGTCCATACCACTGAGCGCCCGTCCTTCGGCACGCAGCAAAGAATTCAGTCGCGACCCGAGATCAACGGTTGGGTTGCCCGATGTGCTGAGTGTCACGTCTGCCTGTACCGCCGAGCCCAACGCAAAAGCCATTACAACGGTCGCAAGCGACCTCAGAACAGGTTTATACATGATTGCCCCCTTCGGCGTCGTCTTCTTCTGCCCTCCGCGCGTATACACGGCGATGAGAACAGCGCATCGGATACAACCGGAGATCGCGCATGACCAGTGTTGGAAAAGTGACAAATCGTTCCAGTGACGCGACAATATGAGCAGAAATCTGCCGAACAGAACTACATTCTTACCTTTGGGTAAGAATTTTCAGTGGCGGTTTGATTTGCTTGAGATGGCAAGATGCGCAGCAGCCAGCCGCGCGACCGGCACCCGGAAGGGCGAGCAGCTGACATAGTCAAAACCCGCCTCGCGACAGAAGGCAATCGATTCGGGATCGCCCCCGTGTTCGCCGCAGATCGAGAGGGTCACGTCCGGGCGTGCCGCGCGCCCGCGATCCGCCCCGAGTTGGAGAAGCTCGCCAACGCCTTCGAGGTCGAGCCGGTGGAACGGATCCTCGGGGTACACGCCCTGCTGGACGTAGTCCGACATGAACCGACCGGCATCATCGCGGCTGAGGCCATAGGTCATCTGCGTCAGGTCATTCGTCCCGAAGCTGAGGAACGACGCATGCGCGGCAATCTCGCCCGCGCGCAACGCGGCGCGCGGTGTTTCCACCATGACGCCCAGCTTGTAGTCGAACTCGATGCCGGTTTTGGCACGCACCTCACCGGCCACAGCTTCGACCCGTGTTTGTACCAGTTCGACTTCGCGTCGGGCCGAGACCAGCGGAATCATGATCTCGGGCACGACCGGGTTGCCTTCCGATGCCGATGCGACGGTCGCCATGAAGATGGCGCGTGCCTGCGCGTCATAGATCTCGGGCATCGTCACGCCGAGCCGCACGCCACGCAGGCCAAGCATTGGATTGAACTCGGCCAGAGCATCGATGCGCCGCTCGACATTTGACATGCTTAGGTCAAGAGCGCTCGCCAGATCGCGCATGCCGTCGCGGGTCTGCGGCAGGAACTCGTGCAGCGGTGGATCGAACAGGCGGATACAGATGGGCTTGCCCGCCAGAAGTTTGAAAAGCCGCGTGAAATCCGAAAGCTGCATCGGCACCAGCCGTTCCAGTGCCGCCGCCCGCCCGGCGGGCGTTTAGGAGAAGATCATCTCGCGCATAACCGTCAGCCGGTCTTCCTCGAAGAACATGTGCTCGGTCCGGCAAAGACCGATGCCCTCGGCGGCAAAATTCAGCGCGACCTGCGCCTCGGCGATCGTGTCTGCATTGGCGCGAATGCCGATGTCGCGCATCTCGTCTGCCCAGTCCATCAGGGTCTGAAACATCTCGTCCAGCGAGGGTTCAAGGAGATCGACCTCACCGGCCAGAACACTGCCGGTCGTGCCATCAATGGTGACGATGTCATTTTCGGCAAACTCGCGCCCGTCGGGGACGGTGATCTTGCCGGTCTTGCGGTCGTAGTGGATCGTCGAAGCGCCCACGACGCCGGGAAGGCCCAGACCGCGCGCCACCATCGCTGCATGGCTGGTCATGCCGCCGCGCATCGTCAGAACGCCGTGTGCCGCGTGCATGCCGCGAATATCCTCGGGCGAGGTTTCGCGGCGCACGAGAATGACGGATTCGCCTTGCGCCGCGCCCGCCTGGGCTGCCGCCGAGTTGAACTTTAGCCGTCCGGTCGCAGCGCCCGGGCTGGCCGCCACGCCGCGCGCCAGCACGTCGCGCTTTGCCCTAGGGTCAATGCGGCGGTGCATCAGTTACAGCAAGCCGCCGGGCGGAATGCGCATCACCGCTTCTTCGCGGCTGATCACGCCATCCTCGGCCATGGTGACCGCGATGCGGATCGCGGCCTGTGACGAACGTTGAATGCGCACGGCATCAATTACACTCAGCACCCCGCCATCCAGCGTGAACTCGATCTCCATCTCTTCGCGCAGGTACTGGCGGCAGGTCGCGCCGAACTCGACCAGCTTGTCGAAGGCTTCGGGGTAGAGTTCCTCAAGCGATTTGCCGCGGGGATCGACGGTCAGGTAATAGGCCCCCTCGTCTTCCAGCGCGTCGCGCCCCTGCGCCTGGCTGAGGTAGCGGCCGGTGATCTGCGGTTTTCCGGTCTTGGAGGACACGAACTGGACCACGCCCGAGCCGCTTTCGCGGGGCCCGAGCCCCGGGGCCATGCGCTGAACCACAAGACCAAGGCCGGCATTGTCGGGCGCGCCGCGCGCCTGGCGCAAGAGCCGCGCGGACGTGCCTTCCCAGGCCCGCGCCATCGAGCGCAGAACATCGCGAAGCTGGCGCGCGGGGTCTTGCGGGAATGGCTCGTCCGCCTCTTCCTCGTAAGCGGCGAGCATCGCTTTCAGCGCGTCCGCGTCGGCCACGTCGAACTCGAAACTGTCGGGGTCAAGATGGGCGACCTCGACCGAATAGGTCTGGACAAAGCGGGCATAAAGCTCGTCCGCCGCTGCGTGGCCCAGCAGGTTGGCGTATTCGGCGTGGCGGGCGTTGTTCATGCCGATGTTCAAGAGCGCGCCGGGCCCGCCCCAATCGGGGTCTTCCGAGGATGGGCGCACCGAGACCAGCGGGCGGTCGCCGAAATGCTTGAGGATCGCGTCCGTGTCGACCTGCATGCCCGTCGCGATTGCACGCACCGTCGTGAACGGCAGCGCAACAGTCAGAGGCACGGGCAGGTTGAGGCGGATCAGGCGTTGCAGGCACTTGGCCCGTCCGCCATGGGTGCTGGCGGAGAGCGGTGCGGTTTCGTCGATAACCACGAACTGTTCAAGATCAACGTGTTTCTGCACTGCGGCGATTCCTTCGCTGGCAGCATAAGACGTTAACGGTAACGGTCAATCTACCCTGTCAGGACACGTTGACGCGCGTAAATGTCAGGTTGTTGCGCATCCGCGACGCACGCTGCTTGAGGAGTTGCAGCTACCCAATTGTAAAACTTCTGTTAATTGTGATCTTGACGGCAACTATGATCCAAAACGGCCGTTAACCCTCGATCCGGGTCAGGTCCGCCACCGACACGCAAATCTCACTGATGCGGTGCAGCAAGTTCAGGCGGTTGCGGCGGAGAATCTGGCTCTCGGCATTGACCTGAACGGCTTCAAAAAACGCGTCGATGGGCGCGCGAAGTTGCGCCATCGCGGTCATGGCTGCCTGAAAATCCTCGGATGCCATGGCGGGCGCGATTGCGGCCTCGGCGGTGTCGAGTGCTGCGAAAAGCGTGCGTTCCTCGTCGGTTTCGGCCAGTTTCGCGTCGGGACCGAAGGAGTATTCGACGCCGTCGGCCTCCTCCGCCTGTTTCAGGATGTTATGCGCCCGCTTGAAGCCGTGGGTCAGGTTCTCGCCGTCCTCAGTCGAGAGGAATGCCTGCAACGCCTCGGCCCGCTTGACCAGCAGTGTGAGGTCATCGGCGTTGGGCATGGCGAGACAGGCGTCGATCACGTCGTGGCGGATGCCCTTGTCGCGGAGGAAGACCTTCAGGCGGTCGTGGAGAAAGGAGAGGAGGTCGAACAGAATCCGAAAAGCCTCCAGCGGAATTGCGGACTCCGTATCGTCCCCATCAGAAACCTCTTGATCTAGTGACTTTGAGGCGACCTGCAACAATTGATCGAAATCCTCTGTACGAGCTGCCTCTTGCAGAACACTGACAATTTGAGATTGGTTCTCAAAGATGCTAGCTTGAAAGTGTTGCGTGCGATTTTGCAGCAAGGCAAGCATACATAGCAGTGAAAACGGAGTCGGGCCTCTGACTTCGTTCTCCAACACCAACCGAATAACCCCCAACGCCGCGCGCCGCAGCGCAAACGGGTCCTTCGACCCGGTGGGTTTCTCGTCAATCGCCCAGAACCCCGTCAGCGTGTCAATTTTGTCGGCGAGTGCGACGGCGACCGAAAGCGGCGCGGTGGGCACGTCGTCGGACGGGCCGAGCGGCTGGTAATGTTCGCGCGCCACTGCGGCGATGTCGTCGCTCAACTCGGCGTGTTGGGCGTAGTATTCGCCCATAACCCCTTGAAGTTCCGGGAATTCATAGACCATCTCGGAGGAGAGGTCGGCCTTGGCGACCCGTGCGGCCGTCTCGGCGTCGTCCGGGTCCGCTCCTACAACCGGAGCAATATCACGCGCGAGAGCCGCGATCCGGTTGATCCGCTCGGCCTGTGACCCGAGCTTGCCGTGGAAGGTCACCTCCGCCAG
>JBCCWG010000020.1:0-31634 GCA_039193985.1 Pseudomonadota bacterium | reverse complement strand
TTACTTGCTCGGCTTCGTGGCGCTGGCTATTATCGTGGCCCGGTTCATCCCCGTCGACACCGAGCCCTTTCACGAAGACCCGGCCGAGCCTGAGACGCAGCGGTCGGAAGTGCGGTTGATCGGGCCGGAAGCCCCCCGGTTCCCGGCGGATGCCAACACTGTGCTGACCGAACTGTCGCGGATCGCGGGCCGGGACTGGAGCGTTGGGCGGGTTCAGGGCAGCATCGACGAAGGCATGATCACATTCGTGGCCCGCTCACGCGTGTTCGGGTTCCGCGATTTCATCACCTTTAAGGCCGTCGACGAAACAGAGGGCGCAAAGCTCTCAGTCTTCGCCCGCCCGCGCTTCAACGTTTACGATTGGGGGGTGAACCGAAAGCGCCTAGACCGGTGGTTGGGCGAGTTGGAGCAAACGCTCGGTCGGTGACGGTTCCACCGACGACGAAAGACACCCCATGCCACTGTCGCGCCAGATCGGAACGTTCAGCGACATGTCGCACTGCGCCATGAACGCCCGCCCGTTGACGACCAGACAGGTGGAGTCACCAATTTCGACGCGCAACCCTTCGGTGTCGGTGCAATAGCAATCCACCGTTTTACCGCTAGGGCTGGTCACGTCTGCGAAGACGGGCGTGGACAGAACCACGAAAAGGGCAAAGAAACGTGTCATATCGTCAATTTAGCAACTCTGGATTGCGCTGCCAAGAAAATCCGTACGCTTGACGCGCCTTGGGCAATGGGGGAGACGGGGGCATGGTTCCGCTTGAGACGCTTGCCCAAATCCGTGAACGCTTTCAATTCCTTGAGGCCAAGATGGCTGGCGGGGCCGAGGCGCATGAAATCGCTGATCTGGCCCGCGAATATGCTGAACTGAAGCCGGTGGTCGCCGAGATCGAAGGCTATACCGCCATGCTGGAGGCTCGCGAACAGGCAGAAGGCATGCTGGACGATGCCGAGATGAAAGCGCTGGCGGAAGAAGAGCTTGAGGGGCTGAAAGTCGCGATTCCGGCGGCTGAACATGCGTTGCGCCTGTCGCTTTTGCCCAAGGATGCCGCCGATGCGCGCCCCGCCATCATCGAGATCCGGCCCGGAACGGGCGGCGAAGAGGCGGCGCTGTTCGCGGGCGATCTCCTCCGGATGTATCAGCGCTATGCCGAGGCGAAGGGCTGGAGGTTCAACATCATCGAACAGGCCGAGACCGAACTCGGCGGGATCAAGGAAGTGACCGCCAACGTCTCGGGCCAGGGCGTGTTCGCGCGGCTCAAGTTCGAAAGCGGCGTACATCGCGTCCAACGGGTGCCCGAGACGGAGTCGGGCGGACGCATCCACACATCGGCCGCCACCGTGGCCGTGTTGCCCGAGGCCGAGGAGGTCGATATCGACATCCCTGCGCAAGATATCCGGATCGATACAATGCGTGCCAGCGGGGCAGGCGGTCAGCACGTGAACACCACCGATAGCGCGGTCCGGATTACGCATACTCCAAGCGGTATCGTGGTCACATCGTCGGAAAAATCGCAGCACCAGAACCGGGCGATTGCGATGGCGCATCTGCGGGCCAAACTTTTTGATATGGAGCGCCAGCGCGCTGCGGAGGAGCGCGCTGCGGACCGGAAGAGCCAGGTCGGTTCAGGCGACCGGTCCGAACGGATCCGCACCTATAATTTCCCACAAGGGCGGATGACCGATCACCGGATCGGATTGACGCTTTACAAGCTGGGCGAGGTGATTGCGGGCGATCTGGACGAGACAATCGATGCCCTCATTGCGGCAGATCAGGCCGAGAGGTTGGCGGAGCAGGGGTTGTGAGGCTCATCGCCGAGGCCGGTGATCGCTTGGCTGCGGCAGGCGTGGAACGCGGGGAGGCCAACAAGCTTTGGCGGCTGGCGGAGGAGACGGGTCAGGACTTCCAGTCACTTGTCGGACGCCGCCTGAACCGCGAGCCATTCTCGCACATCGCCGGGTACCGCGACTTCTGGAAGCACCGGTTTCGCGTGACGCCGGATGTGCTCGACCCGCGCCCTGACACGGAAACGCTGGTGCAACTGGCGCTGGAAGCGCCATTCTCCAAAGTGCTGGACCTGGGAACAGGCTCGGGCTGCATCCTCATCTCGCTGCTGGCCGAACGGCCCGGGGCGCGGGGCGTGGGCACTGACATGTCCGAGAAGGCGGTGCTGCTGGCCGGGGAAAACGCCGCCGAGATCGGGGTGGTCGACCGATTGGTTCTGCCGCTCTCGGACTGGTTCGCAGATGTCGGCGGGCGCTATGACCTGATCGTCTCGAACCCGCCTTATATCACGGCGGGCGAGATGGCCAAGCTCGCGCCGGAAGTCCAGCAGTTCGAGCCGCGCGTCGCCCTGACGGATGAGGCGGACGGCTTGACGGCGTACCGCGCGATTGCAGCGGGCGCGCCGGATCATCTGACCCCCGGCGGGCGACTTCTGGTCGAAATCGGGCCGACACAGGCCCGCGCTGTCAGCGAGATTTTTGTGGCGGCCGGTCTTGCAGATGTGACCATTCATCCCGATCTGGATGGCAGGGATCGTGTCGTGGCAGCCTGCCTTGCGCGCTGATACCTGCCCAAACCACAGTGAAAGACGCGATTTTGCTGCAAAAATGTCTTGGCAAGGTCGGTTTCACTCGATAGACGTTTTGGGGCAAACGGCGGAGCATCTGCTGGCTCCCCCGAAAAACTTGCCAAATCCAAGCACGGACGGAACGCTCGGACTGACGGGCGTCATTTGTGGGAGAGACCGTGCTTCACCAGACCAAAGGCTGGACTGTAAAAGCTTATGAGATCTTCAAAGTCACGATCGCGGTCGAAGAACAACCGCAACCGCTCGATGGGCAATGTCGTCAACCGTGTGTTCGACTCGTCAGGCCCCGAAGGCAAAGTGCGCGGCACGCCGCAGCAAATAATTGATAAATACAATCAACTCGCCCGCGACGCACAGTTGTCGAACGACCGTGTCGCGACCGAGAATTTCCAGCAACACGCCGAACATTACCTGCGGATGCTGGCCGAGGCGCAGCGCGAACAAGCCGAACGGCAAGCGCAGCAGCAACAGAATCAAAACCAGAACCAGGATCGCTCCAACCAGCAGCGGAACAATACCAATCCGCAGCAGAACGAGGGGCAACCGCAACCTGTTCAGGCCGATCAAAACCCGCCACGTGAAGCGCAACAGCCCCGGCAGGATGCGCAACCGGCGCCGAAAGCCAGCAATGACGTGATCGACGTGGCAGAAGGCGAGAGCGAAAGCCCACTGGTGGAGACGCCTGAGAACCGGCAGCCGCGCCAGCGCAAGCCGCGCAAGAAGCCCGAGCCGAAGCCGGTCACCGATGAGCAACCCGAGACAAGCCCTGTTGTTGATGAACAGCCCACACCGGACGCTGCCGAATAGTCAGCGTTCCAGTGCGCGCGCCAGCGCGCAAAATCCTTCAAGATCAATCGTTTCCGCCCGAGCTTTCGGGTCGATTCCCGCTGAATTCAAAGCCGCTTCGATGTCGACGTAACCCTTCAGGCTGGCGCGCATCATCTTGCGGCGCTGTTGGAATGCGCGCGCAACGACATCGCGCAGCACTTTCGGATTGGCGGGATAAAGCGGTTCGGGCCGCGCCTTGAGGTGTACGACCGCCGAACTGACCTTTGGCGGCGGTGTAAAGGCTTGCGGCGGCAGGTCCATGACAATCTTCGCCTCGCTCCGCCATGCGGCAAGGATCGAGAGCCGCCCGTAGGCCTTGCTGCCGGGCTTTGCCACGATGCGTTCGGCCACTTCGCGTTGGAACATCAGGGTCAGGCTTTCCCAGAACGGCGGCCATGCCGGCGGGTCGAGCCAGCCGGTCAGCAGTGCGGTCCCGACGTTGTAGGGCAGATTGGCGGCGATTTTGATTGGCGGGGTCAGGTATTGGGTGACGTCGATTTCGAGCGCATCGCCTTGCACCACCTCCAGCCGCCCCGGATAGGCAGCCGCAATCTCGCCCAGCGCAGGCAGGCAACGGTCGTCTTTCTCGACCGCCACGACCCTGCGGGCACCTGAGGCCAAAAGTCCGCGGGTCAGGCCGCCGGGACCGGGACCAATCTCGAGCACATCTGCGCCGGTGACATCGCCGGCGGCACGTGCGATCTTGGCCGTCAGGTTGAGGTCCAGCAGGAAGTTCTGACCCAGCGATTTGCGCGCGCTCAACCCGTGGCGGGCGATGACCTCGCGCAGCGGCGGCAGATCGTCGATCATGCCCGGCGGGCCTGCGCCATGGCATAGGCGAGGCGGATGGCTTCGATCATCGAGGAAGGCGATGCGATGTTCTGTCCCGCAATCCCATAGGCCGTGCCGTGATCGGGCGAGGTGCGGATGATCGGCAGGCCCAGCGTAACATTGACGCCGGTGTCAAAGGCCAGCGTCTTGGCCGGGACAAGCGCCTGATCGTGATACATCAGCACGGCTGCGTCATAGGTCGCGCGTGCAGCGGCGTGAAACATGGTGTCGGCAGGCAGCGGCCCGGCCAGCTTTATGCTTTCGGCCCGGAGGCGGTCGCAGACGGGCGCGATGACTTTGCCATCCTCGGCCCCGAGCATGCCGTTTTCGCCGGCATGCGGGTTCAGGCCCGAAACGGCGATACGCGGGTCGGGCACGCCGAAATCGCGGATCAGAGCCGCGTGTGTGATACGGATCGTGTCCTCCAGCAATTCGGCAGTCAGCGCCTGAGGCACTTCGGCAAGCGGGATGTGGATCGTGGTTGGCACCACACGCAACGCATCGGAGGCGATCATCATAACTGCGCGACGGGCGGCGGTCAGCGCGCCCAGAAACTCGGTATGACCGGGATGCGTAAAGCCCGCGTGGTCCGCCAGTTCCTTTTTCGCGATTGGGGCCGTGCACAGGGCCGAAGCGGCCCCGTCCTGCGTTAGCCGCACGCCGCGTTCGATCACTTCGACCACGCCGCGAGCGTTTTTTGGGTCGGGTTGGCCTGGTACGGCAACAGATGCGAAGGCGTGGGGCAAAACGGGCAAACCGCTGCTCATGGCAGCCGCCGCTTCGGCAGGATCGGCAATCACGCTGACGGATGCATCTTCGGGCAGATGCGCAGGGTCACCAATCAGAAAGAACGGCACTTCACCGGCCAGTGCGGACCACGCTTTCAGTGTCACTTCCGGGCCAATCCCGGACGGGTCGCCACAGGTTATGGCGACAGGGGCGATGGCGGGTCCTGCCACGGATCAGTTGGTGTTGAACTCGACAATGTCGGCACCGGCGCGCAGTTGCGCAAGGTAGTGCGACGCGGCGGTTCCGAGCCGCACGTTCAACAGCCGGTTGCCGGCGATGGCGAGGTCGACCGAGTTCAGATTGTCAGGCTGGCGTTGGCAGAGCATCAGGACAGTGGCGTTGCCACCGCGCGTCAAAGCAGTGCTGGTCTCGCCCTCGTCCAGTGTCGCGATCACGGCGCGCATGTCGGCGGGCAGGCTGGTCAGGGGCTGCGTTTCCCGGATCAGCCGGTTCTCAGGCAGGCCCTGTGCGACACCGTAAAAGTCGTCACAGACATCGACGCTGGCCGCGACCACGGCGGCTTGAGTTGCGCCGCCTGCAACGGTGAAAAGGGCATAGTCGATCGAAAGCGCATCCGGGGTCCCGGCCGCGACGCGTTCTTCGTCGCGCAAAAGAAAGACACCGATGGCGTTTTCAAGCTGTACCGGGCGGCTCACTTGCCCCGGTGTCAGCGTATCGATAACGGGGCGGACGGCGTCCGGCAGACTGTCAAGCGCGACCCAATCCAACTCACCGCCCCGGATTGACGATGGGGCGACGGAAAATTGTCGCGCGGCCGCACTAAAAGCTGTTTCGCCGCGCAAGCGTGTCAGTTCGGCGGCACGTGCCTGTGACGCCCGCGCAGTTTCCGGCGTGTTCGCGGGGAGCAGGATCTCCGAGACGAGGACACGCAAACCACCTTCGGTCCCGCTCAGCGCCAGGGCGCGGCGTGCATCGTCTTCCGAGACCATGGCGCGGATGTCGTCGCCAAAGCGTGTGCGCACCGTCTCGCGCCAGGCGACCCCGGCGGTGAAGAAATCGCGGACCGTGGCCGCTGAAATGCCGCGTGCGTCGGTGATGGTCAGGAATTGCTCGGATGTCAGATTGGCACGGGCGGCAAATTCCTCGATGCCTTGCTCAATGGCGTCAGGCGTGACCTCGACCCCCTCGTCACGGGCCGCGCCAAGCTGGAGCGTTTCGTTGATCAACTGTTCGCGGGCCAGAGTACGGGTATCGCCCGGTGCGCCGAGCAGAGACAAGAACCGGGCGCGTTGTTCGATCTGATAGCGCGTGATGATGGAACTGCCGACCTGCAATTCCGGGCTGAACTGGCCCTGGGCGCTGGCGATGTTGCCAGTGCCCAGAAACCCGGCGATCAGAGCGGTAAGTGCCAGAAGTTTCAATCGTTGCACGTTTTTATCCTCTGCATCTGCGCAGCCGCGTTGTATCGCTTCCGCGACCGCCAACCCCCGTCAGGGAAACGCGAAAGCCAAATTCCGTGGTCGGGTCTACACTAGTGCTGTCGGCAAAGCGACGTGAAACTGACAGGGACACATCGGCGCATTCCGTCCGATACCCAAGTCCCAAACCGGCCCGCGCCGCGCGGCCGGCGTTGAAGTCATAGCGCCAGTCGGCACTGGCGTTCCACCGGTCGTTGATGTCGTAACTTCCATCCAAACTCCACTCCGAAAGGCTGTCGTCGCGTTCCTCCGACGGTTCGGGGACGGCATACAAATAATAGGTGCTGAGCCGCAAGCGGTCTGCCTTCCAATCGAGACGGGTTTCCGACAGCGTGAACTCGATACTGCTGTCAAAAAGCGAGCGTGAGATCACCTGAAAGTTGTCACCGATCGACAACCGTCCGGACAGTAGCCACTCGGACTGGTCTCCCTCCAGCCCGGACCCTTCGCCGAAGCCGAGATCACCGTCAAGGTTGGCCACCCGGCCTGCGGCCAGATCCAGCACCCACCCGTTCGGATCGACCCGTTGCCACGAGGCCCCGAGGGCCACGCGCACCCCGTTCTCGGCCCCGTCGAACCCTGGGTAGCGCGAGCGCGAGAAAAGGTTGGCTTCGTCGAACTCAACCACGCGGCTGTCCTCGAGCGGCACTTCATCTCCGCCCGTGTCGGCGACATCGACACGCAGTATGGGTTCGAACATTTCGACCCCGCCATCGGTGGTCCGGCGCGACATGGGCCAGCGCAGTTCGGCGGCCGCGCGCGGGACGCTGCGGACCAGTTCATCGGCAAAGGTGCTGTCCTGCGCAGTGGTATAAGCGTCGGTCCGAAAGCCAAGCTCGGTCGTTGCGATAATTCCAGGCGTTGTGATCCAGGACCGGTCCCAGTTAATCTCGGCGCTGAGCCGCGAGACGTCACGCCCGAGAATATCGGCGGAAGACGCCCGCTCAAGTGCATAGAACCCGACAGATGCCGTAGTGCGCCCGCCGAAAGACAGGGCCGGAAACTCGCGCAGGTATTCGATATCGATAAACTGGTCGGGCAGGGTGTCGCGGATGTCAATCTCGCTCTCGCGCAAGGTGCGAAACTCAGAGACCGAGGCCCGGAACCTGTCCTTGTCGCGGACACGGGTCAGGGCGATTTCGTTCCTGAGCCTGTCTTTGTCGGAGTACCCGTATTCAAAAAGGTAAGCCGGGTCCGAGACAAACTCGAGTTGCCCCGACAATTTGAATCCACGGGCCAGCGCAAGCTCGGCGTTGCCAAAGAAATACCCGCGCGACCCGCGGATATCGTCGCCGCTGATGGCCCCTTCGAACTGCAGAAATCCGTTTCGAAAAAGCTGTTCATACTGGAACTCAAGCGTGGCAGTCGAGCTGGAAAGGTAAGGTGTCAGCGTCACGTCCGAGTGTTCGTCCAGCGCAATGAAGTAGGGCAGCTTGATCCCGGTCCCGAGGTCGGAGGACGACGAAAACTGCGGTATAAGCAGCCCGGTTGCGCGTTCGACGCTTGGGTCGGGCAGCCTGAGGCGCGGGAAGTACAGGAGCGGGATGCCGACCATGCGGAACTGCGCGTTCTCAAAATAGAGCTGACGCTCAACATCGTCATGGATCACACGGCTGGCGCGAATCTCCCAAAATGGTGTCGGGTTCTGGGCGCAGACCTCGCAGGACGAGGCAACCACGCGGTCAAGCCGGGTATAACGGTCGTCGACGCGGGCGATCTCATTCGCGGCCAGTTGCAACTGCTGATCCAGCACCAGCCGCGCAGAGACCAGAACGCCGTTTCTGAGATCACGGCTCAATTCGGCCTCGTCCGCCAACAGGAGCGTGCCGTCCGCATCTGTGATCCGGATCGGACCTGTGATGGTCAACCGGTCGCCTGCACGGGCATATGTGACGCGCTCCGCATTCAGGCGCGCGCCCTGATAGAACACCTCGACATTGCCGCTTGCCGTGACCTCTCCGCCGGGATCGACGGTAATGCTGTCGGCGATCAGCGACGCAAGTTCCTGTGCAACTGCGTGGCGTGGTCCGAAGACGAGAAGGATCAAGAGAAGAATGGCGAGAAAGGCCCGCATCACCCGTCTTCCAGATGCAAAAGCAGACCAAGCGGCAAAAGGAGCGCGGCCACCGGTGGCCCCCAGGCTGCAAGGATGATCGGGATTTGACCGTTCTCGCCCAGGATCGCCGCGAAGTTCCTCACAAAGTAGAGCGAAAAGCCAAGGGCGAGTGCCCCCAACACCATGATGCCGGTACGCCCGAAACGGGTATGGCGCATCGTAAAGCCGGCAGCGACAAGCACCATGGCCGCCAGAAGGATCGGCAAGGCCAGCTCCATATGGAAAAACGTCCGATGGACGCGGGCCGAAAATCCGGCTGCTTCGAGTTGCGCGATAAAGCCCGGAAGCTCCCAGATCGGGATGGCAGACGGGGCGCCGAAACTGTCGAGGATCTGGTTGCGGGTCAGGTTTGACGCAAGGCTGAGGGCCCCGGTCTCGAAACTGTCGACCTCGGGGATCTGGCTATCGGTGTCAAAGCGCCATTCCTTGGCGTCGGTGATCGCCCAAGCGCCTTCGACCAACGATGCTTGGCGCGCCTCGATGCGAAAGGTGGGTGTGCCGTCGGGCGAAAACCCCAGGAACGTCACTCCATAAAGCGTGGTGCCATCGAGGTTGGCGCGGTCTGCGCGGATCACGGTTTGACCTGTACTTGACCCCTGGCGCAGCCAGAGGCCTTCGGCACTGACCGAAAGGGTCGAGGCTTCGCCGGAGAGGCGCGCCGTAGCCGTTTCGTACTGCTTTTGCGTGGCCGCCACGATCGGGTTGAAGGCCGCAACGGCAACAACGCCGATCAGCAGTGCCAAGATGATCGGCGCGATCAGGCTGCGCATCGCTGACCGGCCCGCAGCCCGCGTGACCACCAGTTCCGAGGATCGCGCAAGTCCAAGGAACAACGCCAGCGTTGCCAGGATCATGATCAGCGGCAGAATGCGGTACAGCGCTTCGGGTGCCGCGAGAAGCGAAAGCAGCAACATGGTGCCGAACCCCGCGTCATCCGAGCCGCCATAGCGGCGGATCTGATCGATCAGTCCGGTCAGCATCAGGATCGCGAAAAAGATAAAAAGCACCGAAAAGAAGCTCTTTAAGAAGCGGCGGCCAAAGTAGAAATGCAGGGTCATGATGCGCCGCGCCTTGGCCATCGGAACAGCGTTGGTCGGTCGGCGATCAGCAAGAGACCCGCGGCAAGAAGCAACCCGAAAAGAGGGCCTATATAGGCCAGCGGCCAGGCCGAAGCACTTCCGCGCACCGCCCCCTGTCCGGCTTGAGTCAACATCTGCACGACGATCAGCGCCAGGATCGCCCCCAGGATCTGACGCCATACGCCAAAGCGCGAGAAGCCGCCGAGAAGAAGCGTGGCAAATCCGATCAGCGGGGCAACGAGCCCGTTCATGGCATCGCTGATCCGCTCGTGGCCCTCGGCGATCAGCTGCGCGCGCGTGGACCTGGTCAGATCCTGCGTGGCCGGTGTTGCCGCCAGAAGCATCGTCGTCGGTAATTCGTTCGGTCTGCGCCCGGTGCGACCGATGCCATCGACAAGCCCTTCAAGATCAAAGGCAAAGTCATCGAACCGCGTGACCGAAAGGCGGCGGTCGCCGGCATCGAAGACCTGGGCCATGCCATCGATCATGACCAGGCTTGGCGCTTTATCGCCCCGGACCAACAGCGCCTCGCGGGCAGTATAGGTGATGCGCCGCTTGGGGTCGCGGCTGTCGGTTAGGAAGATGTTCGAAAGGGCGCCAAGCGGCGTGATCTCGCGGATGTAGAACGTCACGCCATCTGCCGGGTGCAGGAAGCGCCCCTCGGCCAGCAGGCGGGCGGTCATATTCTCGGCAATCTCTGCCGTCCGGTCAGACAACCGGGCGGTGCTGATCGGCACCAAAAGATGCGCCAGCAGCGAGGAGATCAGGAAGATGAATACGCCAAAGATCACGACAGGCCGTGCCAACCGCCACGGCGAGAAACCGGTGGCCTGCACCACGACCAGTTCGCTCTCGCTGATCAGCCGGTTGACCGCATAGACGGTGCCGCCAAAGGCCGCGACCGGCAGAACCACGCGGATGACGTTGGGCAGGGTCAGGGCGGTGAACTCCAGAAACACCGCGGCCGACTGGCCATTGGCAATCAACTGGTCGAACAGCACAACGGCGCGGTTCACCCAATAGACCAGCACCAGGACAAGCGCAAAGAACCCGAAAAGCATCAGCAATTGGGACAGCAGGTATTTGTCGAATCGTCCGATCATGCGGCGCCTTGTCTGCTCAGCCTCAGCCTAGTCGATTGCCTGCGCGAGGAAAATACGTCGGCGGCGAAGTTCTGCCGGAGTGTGGGGTACAAAAAAGCGGATGACCTTCCCCGGTGCCCGCTCTAGGTTCTGGCCTACCACCTATCCCAAGCGAGAGAGCCCCGAATGGCCGACCTGCCCACCATCGACATCATAGAACCTGACCTTGACGCGATTGCCGATGCAGCGGGGCACGTGTGCGTGTTCCTGCCCGAAGACGGCAAACTCGACCGGTTGGCGCGCCGGGTGAACCGGCTGACGAAGGGCGCGCTGGAACGTTTGGCGGCAAGCGAGGCTTTCGGCAAGTTGAAGGACGGCCAGTCGGTCAGCCTCGGCTATCCGGCGGGCATGGCGGCAGAGGCCGTGCATGTCATGCGGCTGGGTCGGCGGACCAAGGGGCCTGCGGCGCGCGAGGCGGGGGCGACGCTGGGCGCCGTTCTGGGCAAGAACGGCGCGCTGATCCTGTCGCCGCCTGCGCTGAAAGGCCTGGACGATGTCCTTCTCGGCGCGCTGCTGCGGGCTTATTCCTTCGACACGCATATGACGGGCGGTGACAAGACTGTGCCGGGCAGCCTGCAGGTGATGACGACAGACGCGTCCGCCAGTGATGGGGTCGAGACGCTTCGTGCGCTGGCATCGGGCGTGCATTTCACCCGCGATCTGGTGAACGAGCCGTCGAATGTGCTGACAACAACCGAGTTCGCGAACCGGCTGGAGGCGCTGACATCCTTGGGTCTCAAGGTTGAGGTATTGGACGAGCCCGAGCTTGAAAAGCTCGGCATGCGCACGCTTTTGGCCGTCGGCCAAGGCTCGGTCAGCCCGTCGAAGGTCGTCGTCATGACGTGGTCGGGCGGCGGTGATGAAAGGCCCGTGGCCCTGATCGGCAAGGGCGTGGTGTTCGACACCGGCGGCATTTCGATCAAACCAGCGGCGGGCATGGAAGACATGACCATGGATATGGGTGGCGCAGGCACCGTGGCCGGTGTCATGCAGGCGATTGCGATGCGCAAGGCCAAGGCCAACGTGGTCGGGCTGGTCGGACTGGTTGAGAACATGCCCGACGGCAACGCACAGCGCCCCGGCGATGTGGTCAAATCGATGAAGGGCGACACGGTCGAGGTGATCAACACTGACGCCGAGGGTCGCCTCGTCCTATGTGACGTCATGTGGTACGCGCAGGAACGGTTCGAGCCGGTCGCGATGATCGACCTGGCGACGCTGACAGGGGCTGTGATCATCGCGCTCGGGCATGAGAACGCAGGCGTCTTTTCCAACAATGACGATCTCGCCATGGCATTCCTGAGTGCAGCGGATGCCGAGGGCGAAGGTGCATGGCGCCTGCCGTTGGGGCCGGGATATGACAAGCAGCTTAAAAGCCGGGTTGCGGATATGAAAAACGTCGGCGGCCGGCCTGCAGGCTCGGTCACTGCGGCGCAGTTTTTGGCCCGGTTCGTCAAGGACGACACGCCTTGGGTGCATCTCGATATCGCCGGAACGGCCAGCATCGCCGGGGGCACCAAGTTTTCGCCCAAGGGTGCGACGGGCTGGGGCGTGCTGGCTTTGAACCGCATGATTGCGGACGGCTACGAAGGCTGACCCATGGGCGCGGCGTTCTTCTATCACCTGACCGAAAAGCCACTGGAGGCGACCTTGCCGGTGCTGCTCGGCAAGGCGTTGCAGGCGGGCTGGCGGATCGAGGTGCGGGGAACCGATGAAGCGTCGCTTAACCGGATCGATACCCAGCTTTGGCAGGGCGATGGGTTCTTGCCGCACGGGGTCGCGGGCGGTCCGCATGACGCCGATCAGCCGGTGCTGTTGACCACCGGCAAAGGCGGCAATGACGCCGCTTGTGTGATGAGCATCGACGGGGCCGAGGTGGCGGCGGATGAGGTCACGGCGCTGGAGCGGGTCTGCATCCTTTTCAACGCGGCCGATCCGGCAGCGGTTGAAACTGCACGCGGGCAATGGCGCACACTGACCGAGGCCGGGATCGCGGCGCAGTACTGGGCCGAAGAGGGCGGACGCTGGATGAAGAAGGCCGAGAGCGACGCAGCCTAAAGTGCCGCTGGCGTGAACACGCCAAACGCCGCCAAGCCGTCGAGGATGAACTGCACCGACAAAGCCGCCAGCAGCATGCCCAAGAGTCGGGTGATCACGTTGATGCCCAGCGGGCCAAGCACGCGTTCCAGCACCCCGGCGGCCAGAAACAGCACAAAGGTCACCACCAGCACGGCGACCATGACCAGGTGGATCGATACCATCCAGGCCAAGTCGCCGTCGCCTTGACCGGCGAGCAGGATCATCGTCGCAATCGCACCGGGCCCCGCGATCAGCGGAATGGCCAGTGGGAAGACCGAGGGGTCGTTGTCATGGTCCGCTGCTTCGCCCTGACCCTCGCGCCGCTTGGTGCGCTTCTCGAACAGCATGTCGAGCGCGGTCAGGAACAAGAGCGCGCCGCCGGCCACACGAAACGCGGGCATTGAGATACCCGCAAAGGCCAACACAGTGTCGCCGAATATGCCGAATACGGTCAGCACGCCCGCGGCCACAAGACAAGCGGTCAGCGCGATGGTCCGCCTGCGCGCTGCTGTTTGTCCGCTTGTCAGAGCCACGAACAAAGGCGCCAGACCAAGCGGGTCAATGATCACGAAGAGCGTGACAAAGGCGGTGATGAAGGGTGCGAGGTCGGCGGGCATGCCCGCCTTCAATCAGATGTTCGACCCTGCGTCCATGGGCCGGGCGAGTTAGTATTCCAGTCGCAGCCGGTTGCCCTCGATCTCGACGCGGTTGAAACGGTCGAGAAAGCTCATCCCCAAAAGTGACCCGCTCATCTCGCCGCCATTCACGGCAACACGCACATTGTCGAACGTGACCGGGCCGATTGCGACCTGATCGATGGTGGTCCAGGCCGTACTGACAGTGCCATTGGCCGTGCGCGCTGTGCCCGCAAAGGCCAGATCGTCGGGGTTGATCCCGGCGCGGCGGGCGTCGGCGAGGCTGAGCACCATGTCGGTGGCCCCGGTATCGACCACGAAATCGATAGGTTCCCCGTTGAGGCGCATGGTCAGGTTGAAATGCCGGTCGCTGGAGCGGGGCACTTCGATAACGCGGTCCTCGGTGATGACCGCCTGACGCGGCATGACATCGCTGCGGATATCGTCCCAAAGGCCGTAACCCGCGATGATCCCGACAAAGATCATGCCCCAGGCCAAGCCCATTCGGGCGGTTTTGCCCAGATTCCCACGGTTTTCCGCAACGAACCAGCCGATCACGGCTGACCCCAGCAAAACCAGATAAATCAGGCGAGGAAGTTCAGTGCTATCCATGTATGACAGATAGGGGCGAATTGGATGCACGGGAAGAGTCATCCTCTTCCCGTGCAATGAATTCAAACTCTTTCAAACGTGCCTTGCGGCGGCTTTCCGAGCTTAAAAAGTAACAAACTGCCGCTGATAGAACCGGAACCAGAACACCCCATGGGGCGAGAAACTCGTACATGGCAAACACTCTTACGCAACACTCACGCTGCTAATGTAGGATAAGTTTGCGTAAAGATTGAGGCAGTGTAAGGGGTTTTTGGCGAACGAACTGTTGACCGATTGCGAACACTTCACTTGTCAGGCGGCACCAGTCCAAGCCCCCTCAGATAGATACCGATCCCGCTTTCGAGAAGATCCTCAGGGGAAAACGGAGCCCGGGTTCCGGGCGGGTTGCGCGCAAAAAGCTCGACCACACCATGGCTCATGGCCCAGATATGGGCGGAAAACATCTGCGCGGGCGGGCGCTTTTCCGGTGGGATATGCTCGGACAGTGTTTCGGCGGACTTCTCAAGAACGGCCCGCGCGCGTTCGGCGGCCTGTGCAAGCTCGGGGCTCCGGTTGACCGAAAGCCCGCTTTCAAACATCGCCACGTAATGTCCGGGATGGCGCTGTGCGAAGGCCAGATAGGCGCGCCCTGTTGCCTCGAACGAGGCGAGGGCCGAGGGTTGGCCGGTCTGATACGCGTACTCCATCAGGTCCGCGAAAATCTCGTAGCCCTGCCGAGCGGCTTCGGCGATCAGGTCTTCGCGCCCTTCGAAATGGCGATAAACGGCGGCGGGAGTGACGCCCGCCTGTTTGGCCGCCTCGGACAGAGTGAAGCCCGTTGGCCCCTTCTCCTCGACCAGCTTGAGGGCCGCATCGACCAGCGCCTGCCGCAAGTTGCCATGGTGGTAGCCGCGTTTAGGCATCCCAGATGTCCGGTCCACCGCAGATTTTCGCATCCGGCTTGCCGATCTTGCCCTTACCGTCATAGTCGATGTCTGTCAGCACGCTTTGAATGGCAGCAAGCCGCGCGCGCTTTTTGTCGTCCGAGCGCACCACGATCCACGGCGCGTGGTCGGAATGCGAGCGCTCGAAGGTCTCGTGAATGGCCTGAGAATAGGCATCCCACCGCTTCAACCCTTCAACATCGACCCAGGAGAGTTTCCACTGTTTGAGCGGGTCGCGTTCCCGTTTGAGGAAGCGGCGCAATTGTTCGGCGCGCCCGACATTCAGCCAGAGTTTCTTCAGGATCACGCCGTCTTCGATCAGCATCCGTTCGAATTCGAGCACCTGGCGAAAGAACTGTTCGCGCTGATGCGGCGTGCAGAAACCAAAGACATGTTCGACCACGCCGCGGTTGTACCATGAGCGGTCAAAGAGCACGATCTCGCCCTGGGTCGGCAGGTGGTCGACGTAACGCTGGAAATACCATTCACCCGCCTCGCGATCCGACGGCTTTGAGAGGGCCACGACGCGCGCGCCACGTGGATTAAGGTTTTCGCGAAAGCGTTTGATTGTGCCGCCTTTTCCTGCAGCATCCCGGCCTTCGAACAGCAAAACGACACGTTTGTTGTTGGCCTTCACATCGGCTTGCAGCCGGACCAGCTCGAGCTGCAGCATGTGGATGGCATCCTCGTAGTCGTCTTTGTCCATCACCGCGTCGTAGGGGTAGCTCTCGGACAGGATGTCTTTCTTGCCACCATTGGAAATGGCGGCTCGGACGGCTTTGGGCGCTTCCCTTTTGTAGAAGTCAGAGATCGCGCCATCGAATAGAAGTGCCATGTTTATTGCCTTTACTTGTTACAAAGAACGTAAGCAGTGATTGGCTTTAGCGCAATCCGGCGCGTTCCGCGACACGGTCGATGGCTTCGACCACAGGCTCGGGGTGGGTTTGATGCGGTGCGTGCCCAACGCCTTCCAGCACGGTCAGTGTGGCATTCGGCAGGCTGGCGGCCAGCGGTTCGGCATGGATCTCGGTGCGGACGGTGGTGTCAGCGGTGCCATGCAAGATCTCGACCGGCAAGGTGATTTCTCGGTAACGTGCCGATTTTTCGACCAGTGTAGGACGCAGCGATTTGACCTGCCGGGCGTTCGCCCGGAATGTGCCGGTGCGGATGGCGAGCGGCACGGCAGCCCCTTCGAAATAGGTCGGATCGACCGGGGCGGGCGCGAAGACACCCGACAGTGACCGGCGGACGCGATCCTCCGGCACAAAAGCGGTCACAAGCGGCGCGGCGAGCGCACTGCCCAGAAGCGAGCCGAAGACGCGGTAGTAGGGCTGCAGGGGGCCAGGCCAGGGCATGGTGGCCCCGGACACGACCACGATGCCCGCTGCCGGTTCCTCGAGCGCCCAGGCCATCGCGACGGACGCCCCATAGGAATGGCCAAGGACAATCGGGCGTTCGGCCCCCAGCTGACGGGTGGCCTCGGCCAAAAGACGCGCCTGTTCCGTCGGTGTCTCGGCCGCGGTTGTCCAGGCGGCGTTCAGACCCGGGCGGGCGCGGTCGGTATAGCCAAGGCCGGGCCGGTCGACGGCAAACACGCGATACCGGGCGGTCAGGCGACGGGTGAAGGCATGGGTGAAGTCCTGCGCATTGCCGCCCGCGCCGTGGATCAGAACCAGATCAGGGCCGCTGCCTTCGACGATCACATGCACGTCTCGCCCGTCCACCGTTACGATCTGGCCTCGCGGCGGATAGGCGGCTTCAATCCGGCGGACATGCTCAGCCGCGCCCCACTGTGTCACCAGCGTCACCGCCGCCACCAGCGCGGCAAGGACGAGGATCGCCGTTACCATCCGGGGCATGCGCGCGCAAAAAATAAAACACTTTTTGTCCCGATCTCCGGGCCGGAAATCATAGCAGAGCATGCCTCGAGCAGCGTTTCACTTTCTGCGTCAGAAAATGCCGTTCTCATCCGCGCAAATCCGTGACCGACTTCCCAATCTCACCCATGTCATAGGGCGTGGTCAGATAGATCTCGCTGATCCAGTTGCCATAGAGCAGATGCGCGTGGCTGCGCCACCGGTTCTGCGGCACCGCATCGGGGTTGTCATCAGGGTAGTAGTTGATTGGCACATTGATCGGCGTGCCGTTGGCGACGTCGCGGTCGTATTCTTCCTTGAGCGTGCCGCTGTCATACTCGAAATGGTTAAAGATATAGAGCGCGCGATGCGCTCTGTCCTCGACCAGACAGGGGCCCGTCTCGGCACTGCCGAGCAGCGTCGCCAGCCCGGCTGCGCGGATCTCATCCTCGCGCATCTCAGTCCATCGGCTCACTGGCGTGTAGCAGACATCCGAGAAACCGCGCAGGAAGGGCGAGGCCGGGGCCATGTTGTCTTGCCGATAGCAGCCAAAGGACTTGGCGGGCAGGATATGCTTTGGCACGCCGTGAAAGTGATAGAGCATCGCCATCCCGCCCCAGCAGACCCCGAAGGTGGAATGCACATGGGTCTGGGTCCAGTCCATCACTTGCTTGAGTTCATCCCAATAGGTCACCTCCTCAAACGGCAGGTGCTCGATCGGGGCGCCGGTGATGATCAGCCCGTCGAACTTCTCGTCCTTCACGTCCTGAAACGGGCGATAGAACTCGGCCATGTGTTCGGCGGCGGTGTTCTTTGTCTCATGCTCGGACATACGGATGAGGTGCAGGTCGATCTGCAAAGGCGTGGCACCGATCAGCCGCGCGAACTGGTTCTCGGTCTGAATTTTCTTGGGCATCAGGTTGAGAAGGCCGATTTTCAACGGCCGAATGTCCTGATGCGATGCTGCGTCCTCGGGCATGACCATCACACCCTCGCGCGTGAGCACGTCATAGGCGGGGAGCGTGGAGGGCAGTTTGATCGGCATGGGCGGTCCGGGCTTTCAGCGTTGGAGGTTTGAGATAGCCGCGTGGCCGGTGTTTCTCAAGGGCAGGGGGCGGGACTTGGTTCGGGGCGCAGTTGGGTGGGGCTCTGCCCCTCGCGCTCCCCGAGGTATTTCGGGGCCGATGATAGGCGGGATCAGATCTGCGCTTCGAGGGTTTCGGCGATGATGCGGGTCAGGTCGCTCTCGGAGGTAACGCTGCCAATCCGGTCGGCGGGGATCGTGATCCCCCACTTGTCGGCAATGGCTTTGTAGCGGGGCTGGCGGTGGGCCAGGGCGCGCGCATAGGTCCAGCGGACGAAGGCGTCAGGGTCAACCGTTTCGGGGGTGGTGCCGGTCTCGGCGAGGTAGTCGGTCCAGGCGGTCTCAAGGAACTCGGCCTGATAGCACATCGGTTTCGGTGCCGCATCGAAGCGCCTGACAAGCGACTGGGTGTGTGCCTCGGACCCTTCAAGCCAGATCATCAGCACCTTGCCCGACAGCGCGGTCAGCACCGGATCATTCGGGTCATGCGGGTCGACAACCTCGCAGATCGAGCCCGAGGTGTCGCAGATAAAATTGTCGTAGCCATAGAGCGCCTTGGCACGGTCGATAAAATGCGCGGTGTCCAGCATCGCCGCCGTTTCGGCCGTCCGGTGCTGGTCCTGCCGCAGCAGGTACTCGTCCCAGGCCAGCCCGCCCTTGGCCGGATCGCCCGGTTTGCCGAGATAGGTCGAAAGGGGGGCGAGATTGTCGAAGGTGATGTTCGACTGGATCCAGACTGAATCCGACATGAGAAGCTCGCGCAGAAGCGGCACTTTCATCGCCTCGCGCTTGAAGTTGTCGGCAATATGCTCGCCCATGTACCGCGTGCCGATACGGTAATCGACGGAATAGTGGAACCACCCACCTCCCGCACGCAGGAGGTTCGAGATATGGGTCTTGCCCAGGCCAGACATGCCAAAGAGCATGATGCGTTTCTGCGGGGCATCGTGCCAGTCGGCAGCGGATTGATAGAGCATGCGCGGTCCTCACTTGCCCCTTGGGGTACGGGTCGGCGCATGCAGGGTCAACGCCCGCGTTTGAAAAGCCTTGGAATGCGTCCGTCCAGCAGCAGGAGGCCCAGGGCGAGCAGGGTGAAGCCAAGATAGGCGTTGAAGCTCAGGGCTTCGTCGCGGACCCACGCACCCAGCAGGATCGCAACGGGCGGGATCATCAGCGTGACAAGCAGCAGGTTGCCTGCGCCAGCAGCGGCGAGAATGCGATAGTAGAGGAGATAGGCGAACGCAGTGGCGGCCAGCGCGTAATAGGCGATGGCGCCCCAGGTGCGGAGGGTGAGATCGAGCGGTAACGGCCCTTCCACCACATGCGCAAGCGGCAGCATGACCAATGTCGAGCCGGTCAGCATGCCGGCGGCCGAGACCAGGGGAGAGACACCTTTCAATTGCGCGCGCGCCCAGCTTCCCGCGAAGGCGTAACTGACTGTGCCCGCGATGATGGCCAGTTGGGCGAGCGAGCGCAGGTCGAGGGTGGTCAGGTTCGCAAGGCCGATGGCGGTTGCCACGCCGAGAAAGCCGAGCAGCACGCCGATCACGCGCCGCGATGTCAAACGCTCATCCGGGAAGACGAGGGCGGCGACCAAAACACCCCAGATCGCCGTTGCAGCGTTCAGGATGGCGGTCAGGCCGGTCTCGATATGCAACTGTCCCCAGGCCATCAGGCTGAAGGGCAGGACGTTGTTCAGAAGCCCCATTATCAGGAACGCCCCCCAAAGTTTTGGGCGGGTCGGGAGCGGCAGGCGGCGGATCAGAACGATGGCCCAGAGGACAAGTGCGGCCCAGAGCACGCGATGGGTGACCGAGCTCAGAAAGCCGATCTCATCAAGCGCCGTGCGGATGGCGAGGAAGGAGCCGCCCCAGATCAGGGCCAGAAGCGTGAGTTCGAACCAGACGCGGGTGGTGAGGGTGTTCGTCATGGCCGAGGTCTAACGGCGCGCCCTGTGCGGGGCGACCCGGAATTTGCGCAAAGAAAAAGCCCCGCCGGTTGGGCAGGGCTCTTCGGGATTGGAGGCGGGTCCGGTTAGAACGACCAGCCAACGCGGAGGCCTGCGGCGATGGCGTCGTTGTCTTCAAAGAACGCCGGGGTGAAGCTTGTGGCATCGCCGATATCAGCATAGCGCACGCCGCCGGTGATCTTCATATTGTCCTTGCGATAGATCGCGCCGAGCGACACCGATGTGAAACCGTCGGTTGGGCCAAGGTTGCCCGTGACACCCCCTGTGGTTTCTTCGTAGCTCACCGAGCCGAGCACCGACCACGTGTCGTTCAGTCGGCGACCGACGCCCAGCGTATAGGTAACCCGGTCGTCCGTGAAGAAGACGAGCGGCGGTGCCGTAACAGTGATGGTATCGTAAACGGGGGGATCGATGGCAGTCGCAGACCACTCGACCCAGCGGACAGAACCAAAGACCAGAGTGTCTTCGGCCACGCCGGATTGGAATTCGAGGTTGAGAGCTTGCGGTAGTTCGACATCCTGCGTCGTAGGAGCAGCACCATTCTCGCTAAGCTCCAGATCGTGCGTTGTCTTCGAGTGATAGGTCAAAGCTACGCGCAACGCGATGTCTGGGCGCTCATACGCAGCACCGACCAAATAGCCCAAAGCGAAGTTCGTGTCGCTTTCGACCGTGTAGCCACCCAATGGGGGCAGAAACGCTTCTGCCTGCAGTGTCTGAAAGCGCGGGCCACCGTAAACGCTTGCACCGTTGTCGAAGTTGTACTGCAGAACGGTCGAGATTGCGTTTGAATTCACCTCGGCCGTCGAACCAGCGAAAGGATGGGTTGTCCCGGTCGGGTATTCAGTATCCGCGCCATAAGGTTGGTCAAAGATGATGGCATAGGACAAACGATCGTTAAGATCGGCTTTGTAAGACACCCCAAGGTTGGCATATGTCGAAAGCATGTCGCCTGAGGGTGCACCACCGAGCGTACCGCTCACGTCCGGTGCGACGACACCAAAGCTCAACTCAAAATACCGCCCTTCTTCAAACAGAATGGCCATCGATTGCGGTGTGCGCTCAAGGCCACCGGCGGTGGCTGCACCCGCAAGCGCCGTCATCGCCGTTGTGGCGAGTAATACGTTTTTCATGTCCGATGCCCCTCCCGTGGGCTCCAATCCCTGCGCGCACGTTAAAAATTTATGCAATCCGGTCAATTCTTGACCATACGTAACACAAGGGGCGTGACGCAGCGTTACAAAACCGTCACGTTGGTTTGGAGCGGGTCTCGGACCAGACATTTGCGTAATTTCCGGCAAAGATCAGGGCAGCCCCCAGCAGAACCCAGAGGTTGAACGGCTCGGCATAAAAGGCGGCTCCGATGATGGTGATCGCGGGCAAACGCAGGAAATCCATTGGTGTTACAACGATGGCCGGGGCGACGGAGAGCGCGTTGGTCAGGCAGGTATGCGCCAGAAGTCCCGCGCAGCCGATCACGACGACCCAGGGCCAGTTGGCCAGGCTCGGCCAGGTGATTTGGCCGTCCCACCCGGTGGTGATCAAGCCCATCACGGCTTGCATCACGGTCAGCCAGAAGAGGATGCCAAAGGTCGTCTCGGTCCGGGTCAGCACCCGGGTCGAAACGATGGAGCCTGCGAAGAAAACGGCAGAAGCGGCAGCCAGCAAAAGGCCGTAGGGGTCGCCCCCAACGCCTGGGCGGGCGACCATCATGGCACCGACAAAACCAAGGGCCACGGCGATCAGCCGCGCGCGGGTAAGCGCTTCGCCGGCAAAGATCACCGCGAAGACGACGACCCAGATAGGCGAGGTGAACTCGAGCGCAAAGACCTGCGCCAGGGTGATCAGGGGCAGGGCTGTGAACCAGAGGTTCTGTCCGGTGAAGTGGCAGAGGTTGCGCAGCCCATGGAGTTTCAGCCGATCAACCCGAACCTCGCCGAACTTTCCGAAAACCATCCCCACGACAAGAATGATGGCGAGCCCGATGAACGAGCGGTACATCATCATCTCAAACGACGAGAGGTCATCGGACAAAGCGCGTCCGGCGATGGCCATGGAAGAAAACGAGACGATGGCCCCGGTCATCCAGGCAGCGGCCTGAAGGGTCGGGTTCATTGCAGGTAGCTCACCCAGCTTTCGCGCGGCACATCCGCTGCCACGGCCGCACTCGCCGCGCCCGCCCGCAAGACGTTGACCGGCCATTTTACCGCCTCCCAAAGCAGGCGCTGGTCAAGCGTCAACCCGGCGTCCGGGTCCGCCGCGCTGAGGTGGATCGACTGAAACCCGGCCCAGCGGAACGAAGCCCAGGCGCGTGGCAAGTGATAGCGCTGCGTGACGAGGATGATCGGCTGGGTCTTGTCGAGGTTCCCCAGATCGGCCGTGAAAAGCGCGTTCTGCAGGGTGGATTGTGCGCGCCGT
The DNA here is from genome assembly GCA_039193985.1 of Pseudomonadota bacterium. Classification (GTDB taxonomy): domain Bacteria; phylum Pseudomonadota; class Alphaproteobacteria; order Rhodobacterales; family Rhodobacteraceae; genus JAJDOD01. Next base: position 9,240 of record JBCCWG010000020.1, on the reverse strand, counting down.
TCGATGACGAGGGCGGTTTCCGTGACCCCCGCGGCGGCGGCCTCGCGCGCCATAATGGGGGCGTCTGCAATCGCTCCGCCCCCCGTAAAGACCATCTGCGGCGCTGCGCCCGCCTCGAATAGGGTCACGGCATGTGCCACACGCTGGGTGCTGTCGGGGGTCAGGGTCGACGCACTCTCGGCGCCGCCACCCAGGACGACGATGGCCTGCGCCTCGGGCAGTTCATCGCTGGGCTCATGCATCGCAACAAACAGCCCGGTGCCGATCAACGCGCACCACATGGCGAGAATGGCCAGCGAGAAGATCCACCGAATAAATGTCATACGTGTCGTGCCTTCTGGCGCGCGCGACCCCAATGCATCGCCGCAGTCTTGGTTCGACCATATCAGCCAAGCGGTCCGCGTCCAGCCGTTCGTCCATGGTCAGGCAGAATTCTCTTTGATCGATGTGACTTGCGTCACTCCCACTCAATCGTGCCCGGAGGCTTCGAGGTGATGTCATAGGTCACCCGATTGATCCCCGGCACTTCATTGATGATCCGGGTGGCGGTCTCGGCCAGAAACTCATGGCTGAACGGGTAGTAATCGGCAGTCATGCCGTCCACACTGGTCACGGCGCGCAGCGCGCAGGCATAGTCATAGGTCCGCCCGTCGCCCATCACGCCCACAGTGCGCACCGGCAGGACGGCAGCGAAGGCCTGCCAGATCTCATCGTAAAGCCCATGCTTGCGAATCTGGTCGATATAGACCGCGTCCGCCGCGCGCAGGATGTCGAGCTTGGCACGCGTGATCTCGCCCGGGCATCGAATGGCGAGGCCTGGGCCGGGGAAGGGGTGACGCCCTATAAAGCTCTGCGGCAGACCAAGCTCACGGCCAAGCGCGCGCACTTCGTCCTTGAAAAGCTCGCGCAGCGGCTCGACCAGTTTCAGCCCCATCTTCTCGGGCAGACCGCCCACGTTGTGGTGTGACTTGATGGTGACCGAGGGGCCACCCGAGAAACTGACGCTTTCGATCACATCTGGATAGAGCGTGCCCTGGGCCAGAAACTCGGCGCCCTCGATCTCATTGGCGTATTTCTGGAAGACGTCGATGAAGAGCTTACCGATGATCTTGCGCTTGGTCTCGGGGTCGTCCTGACCTTCCAACTCACCAAGGAACAGCTCGGTCTCGTCGGCGTGGATCAGAGAGATGTTGTAGTTGTCGCGAAACATTGAGACAACTTCATCTGCTTCCCCCTGCCGCAAAAGTCCATGATCGACGAAGACACAAGTCAGCTGGTCGCCAATCGCCTCGTGAATCAGTACGGCCGCCACCGAACTGTCGACGCCGCCCGAGAGACCGCAGATGACCTTTTTGTCGCCCACCTGCTCACGAATCCTTCGAATGGCCTCCTCACGGTAAGCGCCCATCGTCCAGTCGCCGGTGAACCCAGCAAGGCGGACGAAATTCTCATAAAGCTTGGCGCCTTTCGGCGTGTGATGCACCTCGGGGTGGAACTGGACGGCGAAGAAGTTTCGCTCCAGATCGGCGGTGATGGCATAGGGTGCATTGGGTGAGGTGCCATAAACCTCGAACCCCGGCGCCAGTTTCGAGACGTGGTCGCCGTGGCTCATCCACACCTGTTCGCGGTCATCGTCGCCCTGAAACCAGCCATTGAGCAGATAGGTATGCGCCGCGGCCGGGGCGACAAAGGCGCGCCCGAACTCCGCCGTGCCGCCACCGCCCGAGATCTTGCCGCCCTCGACGGTGCCGCCCAGCATGTCCATCATCACCTGCTGGCCATAGCAGATGCCGAGGATCGGAACGCCCAGCGTGAACACACTTTCGGGCGGGCGCGGCGCATCGGCATGCACGACACTGGCCGGTCCGCCCGAGAAGATCACCGCTTTGGGGGCGAACTCGGCAAGGAACGCCTGGGTCACCGACTGGAAGGGGTGGATTTCGCAATAGACATTCAACTCGCGCAGGCGCCGCGCGATAAGCTGCGTCACCTGGCTTCCGAAATCGATGATGAGAAGGCGGTCGTGCGAGGTCTCGGTCATGCCCCGCTTTAGGTCGCCCAGTCGGCAGGCACAAGAGGCAGGAGGTTGTGGGGCAGCAGCACCTTCGACCCGGTTACGAAATCGTGGATCGGGATCCATGCCGCACGAAAGCGTTGGCTGCCATCTTCGACAATGAAATCATCCGCCACTGCATGCCCGGGATCGATCAAGGCTACTTCGAAGGCAAAGATGATCTCGTGACCGGTCTGGCCTTGATGCGTGTAAATGTTCTCGAAGGTGCCAAGATGGCGCGAGATCTTTGCCTCCGCCCCCAACTCCTCGGCCAGTTCGCGGACCACGGTTGTCTCGGCGCTTTCGCCAAACTCAACGGTCCCTCCGAGCGGGCGCCAGCCGGTGACACTGCCGTCATCGGTGCAAACGGCGGCAACCAGCGTCCTGCCGCCCCGAAACGGCAGGCCGAGCGCCTTGGCGCGGATTTGCTGCTCGGGGCGCCAGGTATGGGTCAGGCGTTTCATGGGGCACGGGCTAGCAGAAAATGCGCATTTTCTGTCACGGTTTCTGCGTCACAAACTGATTTGCCCCCGGACAGGTCGGTTTCGACCGGCAAAGGACGCATTCCGCCACCTTCGCCGACCCTCACACGATATCAACATATGCACAAAGCGCTGAGTGAGGAGTGCGGGACATGGCAAGACGGGGCAGAGGCGGCGGGGCCGCGCGGCGGGCCGAACGGTCTGCCATCAGTTTCGAAGTTGCGAAATACATCGAACGCAAGATTCCCAACCTCGAGATTCTCAACGAAGAAGCGCTTGAGATCATCGAGGCAAATGCCGAAACGGTGCTGGAAGAGATCGGCGTCAACTTCACCGAGAACCCGGAGGCCTTGAAGCGTTGGAAGGATGCGGGGGCCGATGTTTCGGGCGAACGCGTGCACATCCCCAAGGGGCTGGCGCGCCACCTTTGCCAGACCGCGCCGTCGTCGTACACGCAGCACGCACGCAACCCTGAGCGATCAGTCGTGATCGGTGGCGATAACCTCGTCCTCGCCCCGGTCTATGGCCCGCCTTTCGTGCGCGATGCCGCGGGCGGACGGCGCTATGCGACGATGGCGGATTTCGAGAAGTTCGTGAAGCTGGCCTACATGTCCAAATGGCTGCACCACTCGGGCGGAACCGTGTGCGAGCCGACGGATGTGCCCGTCAACGTGCGCCATCTGGATATGTTGCGTGCGCATATGACCCTGTCAGACAAGCCCTTCATGGGCTCGGTAACCGAGCCGATCCGGGCGCAGAACTCGGTCGAGATGTGCGAGATACTCTTCGGCAAGGACTTCGTGGCCGAGAACACGGTCATGACATCGCTCATCAACATCAACTCGCCGCTGACCTTCGATGCGACGATGATGGGCGCGCTCGATGTCTATGCGTCGCACAATCAGGCGGCGATCATCTCACCCTTCATTGTCGGCGGTGCCATGGCCCCGGTCTCAGTCGCCGGAACGCTGACCCAGGTCGTGGCCGAGGTGACGGCAGGCATCGCGTACTCGCAACTGGTCCGGCCCGGCGCGCCGGTGATCGCGGGCGCCTTTGTCTCGTCGATCGACATGGGCTCCGGTGCGCCGACCTTTGGCACGCCCGAAGCGGCACAGGTCACGCTCGGCATGGGGCAGTTGGCGCGACGTCTGGGCCTGCCTTACCGCTCGGCGGGGTCGTTCTGTGGCTCAAAACTGCCTGATGCACAGGCGGCCTATGAGACGGCAAACAGTTTGAACATGGGCCTGCTATCGGGCGTGAACTTCATGCTGCATTCTGCGGGATGGCTGGAAGGTGGATTGGTGTCGAGCTTTGAGAAATTCGTTATGGATGCCGATCAGCTTGGCATTCTGCACCATCTGGCCAAGGGTGTGGACATGTCCGAGAACGGGCAAGGCATGGATGCGCTGCGCGAGGTCGGGCCGGGCGGTCACTATCTTGGCTGCGCACACACGCAGGCGAATTTCAAATCGGCGTTCTGGCGGTCGAACCTTTTGGATTACAAGCCGTTCGAGACTTGGGAAGAAGAGGGCGCGCATGACACGCAGGCGCTGGCAAGCCGTCGTGTCGAAACCCTCCTGGAACAGTACGAAGCGCCCCCGCTTGATCCGGGGACACTCGCAGCGCTCGACGCATACATCGCGAAAACCAGGGAAAGCGCGCCGGAAGCCTTCGGCTAGGCAGGTCTCAGGCTGCGACCCGCGCTTCGGCGAGGCGCGCCTCGTTGATCAGCGCTGACAAAAGCTCGACATGGCGGGCGGGCGAGTAGGCCGCACCGCCTGAGCGGCGAGCCTCGTCCATCGAAGCTTCCCGTTCCAAAAGTTGATCAAAGGCCTGACCCGGAGCCGGCACGGTCCCCCCTTCCATCATACGGCGCAGGCTGCGATCCCGGTTGAAATCCGTGGTTCCGAACCGGGCGGCGCGCACAAGGATACGCGGGCGGGAAAGGGCGGAAAGGCGGGACATGTGCGAGATCATGGTCAACTCCAATTGGTTAATTTGCGGAAAGACTAATCAACCGACGCGGGTGTTGCGGAATGGTGTGACTCTGCGAACGCAAAAAATTCCATTTGTTTACAATGTGGCGAAAGACTGTCCACAAGATCGAAACATTAACGTTCTTGTAAGAAATGCAATCACAGGTTGATTTTTGCAATCGGCCTTCTGGGGAGGGGGCCAACGGATTCATGAGGCTTGTTTTGCGTCACACCATTGTTGCGGTGCCCGACTGGGTGCCGGAAAACGCCATGATTTACCTCGCGCATGTCGAGGCAGGTCATTCGATCCGGTCAATTGCGCGCACATGGGGGTGTCATGCGTCGACGATCCTCAGGAAAGTGCGTCGGTTTGAAATGAGGAGAGATGATCTGTTGATCGATCTCGCCTTGCGACGGATTGGGCTGGCAACCGCCCCGATCCAGGAATTTAAGACACCAGAAAGGGGACCTGATCAGATGCATGACGGCCAAACCATTGAACCCAAGATCTTGGACGACGCGGAACTGCGCCGCGAGGCGCCGCGCCTCTTACGGCGGCTGAACGAAGCCGGCGCGTGCCTCGCTATTGCGCGCGACATGGAAAACGCCGTGATCGTCCGCGAGGGCAGTGACGGGCAGACCGTGCGCACTGCAGTTCTGGAGCGTCATCTGGCCGAGGCACTGGCGCTGCAGGACTGGATTTCGCCGATCAGCGACGGTCGGGTCGCGCGCTATCGCATCACGTCTGCCGGGCGGATGGCGCTCAAACGCTTTCTGGCCGAGGATGAGGCGGCACGGATGCATGCAGGAGACACGCTCGATCCTCATGCCGAGCAGCATCGCGACTGGAGTGAACGCCCTGAGCCGCGCACGGGCACGAAACGGCGTGGCATCCGGTACAATGCCGCAGAAAGCCCGCTGACCGCCCTGGCGCGCCGTATAGACAAAGATGGCAAGCCGTTTCTGTCGTCAGAACTTGTGGCAGCGGGGGAACGGCTGCGCGAAGATTTCGAGCTTGCCCAGATGGGCCCGCGCATCACGCAGAACTGGGAAAAATTCCTGACCGGCGGTGCACGCGGTACCTTTTCCAGCGAGGCGGGCACCGGGGGCTCGGAAGGGGCCCGGCAACGTGTGATGACTGCGCTCAGCGATCTCGGCCCCGGGCTTGGCGACGTTGTCTTGCGCTGTTGCTGCTTTCTGGAAGGCATGGAAGCGGTCGAAAAGCGCATGGGCTGGTCGGCGCGTTCAGGCAAGATCGTTCTGCGCATCGCCCTGATCCGCCTCTGCGCACATTACGACGAAGAGAACGGCAATTGGTCGCCTTTGATCGGCTGACATCTCAAAACCTTGATGTGTCGCCCCTATATGTGGGCCGTCACAACTGAGCTGAGAGGTGGAGTGATGTCAGACGACACGAAAGAAACCCGCACCTGGATTGAAGAGATCGAGGTCAAGGGTGAGGAACTGGTCGCGCAGATCAAGAAACTGGCGGCCGACAACAAGGTCAAGCGCGTGCGCATCGTCGAGCCGGATGGCGATATCGCGCTGGAACTGCCGCTGACCTATGGTGCCATCGCCGGTGGGGCGGTTGTACTGGCGGCGCCCGTGCTGGCCATTCTGGGCGCCCTTGCGGCGTTCTTTGCCAAGGTCAAGCTTGAGATCGTCAACGAAGAGCCTGTCGAGGCCAACGAAACCGCATCTTGACATGCCCTGTATTCTGATCGTCGCCATGCGCACGCCGCATGGCGGCTTTCTCTGGAATTCGTCAGGTTTTTTCGCTACTTCTTGGGACAGTGCCCAGAACGAAAGTTGCCCCCGTGCGCGATCTGAAACTGCCCGACCAACGCCATCCTGAAAAAGCGCACCGCGCCGACAACGCCCAGCCCGCCAAGCCGGACTGGATTCGCGTCCGCGCGCCCTCAGGCGAAGGCTATGAGAAAACCCGCGAAACGCTGAAGACCCACAACCTCGTCACGGTGTGTCAGGAGGCCGGTTGCCCCAATGTGGGCGAATGCTGGAGCCAGGGGCATGCGACCATGATGATCATGGGTGATATCTGCACGCGGGGCTGCACCTTTTGCAACGTGGCCACGGGCAAGCCCGATGCGCTCGACGCGTTCGAGCCGGGGCGGGTGGCCGATGCGGTGACGAAACTCGGGCTGAACCACGTTGTCATCACCAGCGTTGACCGCGATGATGTGGCCGATGGCGGGGCCGAGCATTTTGCCCAGACCATCCGCGCCATTCGCCACCGCGCGCCTGACACGACGATTGAGATCCTGACGCCTGACTTTCTGAAGAGCACACCCGATGCGCTGGCCACGGTGGTGGCGGCGAAACCGGATGTGTTCAACCACAACCTCGAAACCGTGCCGGGGCTCTACCCGGAGGTGCGGCCGGGCGCGCGGTATTTCCATTCACTGCGTCTGTTGCAGCAGGTCAAAGAGATGGACCCCGAGATTTTCACCAAATCCGGCATCATGGTGGGCCTCGGCGAAGACCGTCAGTCGGTGATGCAGGTAATGGACGACATGCGCGCCGCGGATGTCGATTTCCTGACCATCGGCCAGTACCTGCAGCCAACGCCAAAGCATCACCGCGTGGATCGTTTCGTGACACCGGACGAATTCGCGTCGTTTGAGAAGGCGGCGTTCGGCAAGGGCTTCCTTATGGTCTCATCAACTCCGCTGACGCGCTCATCCTATCATGCCGGGGATGATTTCGCCCGGTTGCGGGAAGCCCGTCTCGAGAAGTTGGCGCGCGCCTGACCTGGGTTGGTCAGAACCTTAGGCCAACAGATAGCCCGATTACGGGATCATAGTCAGACGCGCCTGCAACGCCGCCCTGCACAAAAGCCCCGCCGGACGAGTTGAACTCGGCATTCAGGCCCAGTTGGCGGACAGGTTCAGTGTCGCCAAGTTCCGAATCGAGAATCCCCGACACACCGACGCTGAACCTCTCGTTCACCGCGTAATCCAGGAACACTTCAGAGCGGGCCACTTCGGCTGCGTCCTCAAGGTACGTGACGCTGACCCCCGCACGGGCCTGGCCGCGGCGCAGAAATGTGCCCAGTTCCAGTGCATCGCGCCCGTCATCAAGACCTTCGGAGAGAAAGATCGTGGCCGGGCCAAGCGCGCTTTCCGTGCGCGACATGTCACTTGTAATTGCGCCCAGCGGCAGGGAAAGCCGCGGCGCGGTGTCGTTTGCATCCTCATCCGTGACGGGGGCTGTCGGGATCATGGCCGAGCGTGTGGTGGCACCGCCGAGGCGGAACTGCTCCTGCTCGCCGTAGCCGCCAGCGGCCACAGGAGCGGCATAGTCGGGATCGGCCAGCACCATGCACGGCAGCACACAGGCAACGCTGAAAAGGAATAGGCGCACGGACAGCTGATCCTTCCAACGCCCCACACCCGCTCCAAGATTAGAGCGGCAGTTTGGATTCTGCACTTGCTGGAGTTAATTTTAGGGAAACGCCGCCACCTTGTGGCTGAACTGCCTCACTCAGCGCTTTCGGCGTCGAGGAAGCGGACGCAGCCGATATAGGGCAAGTTACGGTTTCGTTGGGCGTAATCGATCCCGTAACCCACGACAAACTCATCCGGAATCTCGAAACCGGTCCACGTGGCCCTGACCTCGGTCTCGCGCCGCGTGGGCTTGTCGAGGAGGGCAATGGTCTCAAGTCTGCGGGGCTTGCGGGTCTTCAACAGATGGATCACATGGTCCAGCGTGAAGCCGGTATCGACGATATCTTCGACCACCAGCACATCGCGTCCGGCGATCTCACCGCGCAGATCCTTGAGGATTCGCACTTCACGCGACGATTCCATGCCGTCGCCATAGGAAGACGCTTCGAGAAAGTCGACTTCGACATTCATATCCAGTTCGCGCACCAGGTCCGCGATGAAAACGAAGGACCCGCGCAAGAGGCCCACCACGATCAGCTTGTCGGTATCCGCAAAGCTGTCACGAATCTCTCGCGCCAAAGCCTCGATCCGCGCCGCAATGGACTTGGCCGAAATCATCTCGTCGATCGCGTAAGGCTGCGGCACTGTTACACTCCCTCTTGACCCCAACGCTTCCCCCCTAAAGTAAAGGGCAGATCGAAACCAGAGGCCGCTTCATGCCCACCCATTCCGAGACCCGGCATCTGCCATACACCGCCCAGCAGATGTACGACCTTGTCGCGGATGTTGAGCGGTATCCTGAGTTCCTGCCCTGGACAGCCGCGGCGCGCATCCGCAGCACCCGCGAAAACAAGGATTCGGTCGTGATGCTGGCCGATCTGGTGATTTCATTCAAAGTCTTCCGCGAGCGGTTCGGCAGCCGCGTGACGCTCTACCCGGAGCAGCGCAAGATCGACGTCGCCTATCTCGACGGGCCGTTCCGCTATCTCGACAACCACTGGCACTTCAAGCCGATCTCCGAGACGCGCTGTGAGGTGGATTTCTTCGTCGACTTCGAGTTCAAGTCGCGGGCGATGCAGATGGTGATCGGGGCGGTCTTCAACCAGGCGATGCAGCGGATCGTGCGCGCGTTCGAGAAGCGGGCCGAAGCGCTCTACCGCCCCAGTCGGGCCGTGGCTCCGAGCGGGACACCGGCGGCGGCCTCGGCGCGGGACTGAGGCTCAGCGCGCGGCGCGGAGGAGCATCTCCAGCGCTTGCAGCACAGAGGCCGCCCGCACCGCATCGCGCCCGATTGCGCCGAACTCGCGCCGGAGAGTTTGCGTCGC
>JBCCWG010000019.1:0-31900 GCA_039193985.1 Pseudomonadota bacterium | reverse complement strand
CAAGGTTGGCAAAACGACCCTCTTGAACCTCGTGATCAACCGGCTGTCGCCACAAGTGGAGGGGCTGGCGCTCAACGCCAACGGCGATCCCGACCGGTTCTCAGCCCTTGGCCTGCCCGTTCTGCCGGACACGATTGCCGAGTATCCGGGGCCGCTGGCTGGGGTTCTAGCCGGTCACGATATGCGTGCCGCCTTGCCCGGCAGCCCAGTCGAGCCCGGCTAGAACCCCAGCCAGCGGCCCTGGATACTCGGCAATCGTGTCCGGCAGAACGGGCAGGCCAAGGGCGGAGAACCGATCGGGATCGCCGTTGGCGTTGAGCGCCAGCCCCTCCACTTGTGGCGACAGCCGGTTGATCACGAGGTTCAAGAGGGTCGTTTTGCCAACCTTAAGCAAACCCTTGTCGCCACCGCCCATGCGGCGCGCCTGCCCTCCAGCAAGGATGACACCAAGGGGAGCGGTCATGCTCACACCGCCGCCCCCTTGCGACGATGCTTGCGATCTTCGCCTGCCGCATGGGCCGGGTCGGCATCACGTATCAACCGCTCTTCCCCCGCAAGACAGGTGAAGCGCTGACCGCGCATGCGCCCGATCACCGTCAGCCCGACTTGCCGCGCAATCTCAACACCCCAGGCCGTAAATCCCGAGCGGCTGGCCAGGACAGGAATGCCCATATGCGCGCATTTGATGACCATCTCAGAGGTCAAACGGCCCGTCGTATAAAGGATCTTGTCGTGACCCGAGACACCTTCAGACAACATCCATCCCGCGATCTTGTCGACGGCGTTATGGCGCCCGACATCCTCCATATAAACCAGCGGCCGGTCTTCTTGACAAAGCACGGTACCATGAATTGCACCCGCTTCGAGGTAGAGTGACGGGGTCCGGTTGATGTGCGCGGCCAAAGCATAAAGCCATGAGGTCTTCACCTGCGCTTCAGGCAACTGCAACTCCTCCAAACCCTCCATCATGTCACCGAAGACCGTGCCAACCGCGCAACCGCTGGTGCGGGTCTTCTTTTGCAGCTTTTCCTCGTAAACCGTGGTGCCATCCGTGCGCACAACGACCGTCTCAAGGTCATCGTCATAGTCGACGCCCTTTAACGCCTCGTCCGCCGAAAGCATGCCCTGGTTCTTCAGAAACCCAAGTGCCAGGAATTCAGGATAATCCCCGATGGTCATGGAAGTGACGATCTCCTGCCCATTCAGAAAGATCGTTAAAGGCCGTTCTTCCACAACTGAAATCGTCTGCCGCGCCCCGGTTTCATCGACACCTTCGATGGCGCGCGTCAGGCGTGGCGCACCTGGATCAGGCGCAATCAGATAGTGATCGGTCGTATCACGCGACATGATTTGTATCCCCTCAGCGCCTGCGCTAGGCGTCACATCAGAGACTAGGGCGAGCCCATGGCCACCACCACCCGAAATTCCGCCTTTCGCACCGGCTTTTTGGCTGGTTTGCCGTTCTTGCTGATCGGTGTACCCTTCGCCGTGCTCTTCGGTGTCGTCGCGACCGAGGCGGGGTTGAGCGTGACCCAGACCATAGGGTTTTCCCTTCTTGTCATTGCCGGTGCCTCGCAATTCACGGCAATCCAGTTGATGAGTGAGAATGCCCCGGTCCTGATCGTCCTGGCCGCCGCACTGGCGGTGAACCTGCGCATGGCGATGTATTCGGCCAGCCTGCAACCGCATCTGGGTCAGGCGAGCTTCGGCAAGCGCGCATTGGCGGCCTATCTCAACGTGGATGCCAGTTATGCACTGGGAATACAGGAGTTCGAAAAGCGCACCACCTGGTCAGTCAACGACAAGTTTCAGTACTTTTGCGGGACGATGGTGCTGATGTTCCCGCTTTGGGTCGTCGGCACATGGGTCGGCGCAGTCGCCGGTGATGCTTTGCCTGCGAATCTCGACCTCGACTTTGCGATGCCGATCATGTTCCTCGCCCTAGTCGCACCCATGGTCAAAACGATGGCGCATCTGGGCGCGGCGGTTACCTCGATCATAGGGTCGCTTGCGCTGACGTTCCTGCCGTCAGGCATCGGCCTTTTGATCGCCGGGCTATGCGCTATGGCGGTCGGGGCCGAGATCGAAAGGCAACGGGGATGAACTATGCCGATACAACTATCTGGGTCGTCATCCTGGTGTTGGGGCTGGGCACCTATCTGATCCGGTTTTCCTTTCTCGGATTGGTTGGCAACCGCAAGATGCCCGACTGGGTGTTGCGGCACCTGCGTTACACACCTGTCGCGATCCTGCCGGGCCTGGTGGCCCCGTTGGTCATGTGGCCCGAGGCGACGGGTGGAAACCCTGATCCCATCCGCTTTGCCGCCGCCGCTGTGACTGTCGGTGTCGCATGGTGGTTCAAAAACATGCTTGCCGGGGCAGCTGCTGGCGCTGTGACACTGAGCGGCCTGCTCTGGATTACTTCAGGCGTCTAGGCCGGCGGCTATCAGGAGTTGAAGATGGCCAAAAAGATCAGAACGCAGATGCTGAAGATCGCAACATTCTTCGACCATTTGATGAACCCCTCAAAGGTCTTTTCCTGAACACTGATGTCCATTTCGCCGTGTTTGTGTTCCGACATAGGATAACCTCCGGTTTCGATCCGGCAATTGATTAGCTCATAACACTTGACGTGTCACGCGGATCCGGGCGGGCGTTGTGCCGCAGGCCGGGCCAGTTCGCCTCGCCCGCTAGCCAATCAGGCGGCTTCGGCAGCCGGACCGAACCGTTCGTAGAAACTGGCGCCACTGGCGGCCATCTCGGACAACAGCTTCGGCATGGTAAAACGCGAGCCATGATCGGCAAGCACTTCGCATATCTCAACAGCACGCTCTGCACCGATCATGTCCAGCCAGGAGAACGGACCGCCCGACCAGGGCGCAAAGCCCCAACCCAGAATTGCGCCCACGTCCCCTTCGCGAATGTCCTCAAGTACGCCTTCCTCCAGCGCCCGCACCGCCTCAAGCACCTGCGCCATCATCAAACGGTTTTGCACCGTCTGGAGATCAGGCTGGTCGTCCGCTTCCGGGTACTTCTCGCCCAGACCTGGCCAGAGGCCTGTGCGCTTGCCCTTGTCGTCATAGTCATAGAACCCTGAGTCGGACTTGCGCCCCATACGGTTCTGTTCGGCCATCCAGAAGATCACCTCATCGACTGCATCATCGGGATAGGCATCGCCCATTGCCGCCTTGGTGGCCTTGGCGATCTTGACGCCCAACTCGACGCTGGTCTCATCCACCAGTTGCAGTGGCCCCACCGGGAAGCCCAGCAGTTGCGATGCGTTTTCGATCAACGCGGGGTTCACCCCCTCGCCCACCATGCGGATGCCTTCGTTGATATACGGAATAATGCAGCGATTGGCATAGAAGAACCGCGCGTCGTTCACGACGATGGGCGTCTTGCGAATCTGGCGCACGAAATCGAGCGCCTTGGCCACCGCGCGGTCTCCGGTTTCCTTACCCTTGATGATCTCGACCAGCAGCATCTTGTCGACCGGGCTGAAAAAGTGGATGCCGATAAACTGCTCGGGCCGCCTGCTGGCCTTGGCCAGTTCGGTGATCGGCAAGGTCGACGTGTTGGTGGCAAAGATGCAGTCATCTCCCACGATGGCTTCGACCTTCTGTGTCATTTCGGCTTTGACACCCGGGTCTTCAAACACGGCTTCGACGATCAAATCGCAGTCGACCAGTGCATTCAGATCGGTTGTCGCATTGATCCTGCCAAGGACAGTGTCTTTCTTTTCCTGGGTGACCTTCTTCCGCGATATTCCCTTGTCGAGGATGCCTTCGGAATAGGATTTACCTTTGTCGGCGGCCTCCGGGCTTTGGTCGATCAAGACCACCTCGATCCCGGCATTGGCAGAAACATAGGCGATCCCGGCGCCCATCATACCGGCGCCAAGCACGCCGACTTTAGAGACTTTCTGGTCGGCGACAGCCGGGCGGTTCGCCCCTTTTTCCAGCGCTTCCTTGTTCAGGAAAAGCGAGCGGATCATAGCCGCGCTGATGGGATCGTTCAGGATCTGCGTGAAGTAGCGCGCTTCTACGCGCAGCGCCGTGTCAAAGGGCACAAGCGCGCCCTCATAGGCTGCCGACAGCAGTGCCTTGGCAGCCGGATAGACACCCTTGGTCTTGCCGTTGATCATGGCCGACGCGCCGACATAGGTCATGAAGCCCGCGGGATGGTACGGCGCACCGCCCGGCATCTTGTAGTCCTTCTTGTCCCACGGCTTCACGATGTCGGCGTCGGCCGCGTTCAGCACCCACTCCTTGGCGCGCACCAGCAGTTGGTCGGGCTCGACCACCTCATCCACCAGCGTGCCCTTGGCCCGCGTTGGCTCCATCATCTTACCCTCAAGCAAGATCGGCGCCGCTGCCATCAGCCCAACCATGCGGACCACGCGAGTTGTGCCACCGGCGCCCGGGAACATGCCTAGCAAAATCTCGGGCAGGCCGATGCGGCCCTTGGGCGTGTCCGCCATGATCCGATAGTGACAGGCCAGTGCAATCTCGGTCCCGATCCCGGCGCAAAGCCCGGGGATGGCGCAGGCGATCGGCTTGCCGCCTTTCAGGGTCTTCGGGTCCATACCCGCGCGCTCGATCTTTCGCAGAATGCGATGCCCGTTCATGATGAACTCGAACAAGGCAGGTGCCGGATCGTCGCCTGACTCCGCGCGAATGTTGCCCAGCACATTCAGGTCCATGCCTCCGGCAAAACTCTCCTTGCCGCTGGTGATTACAATGCCCCTCACCGCATCATCGGCCAACGCGTCGTCGACGAACCCTTCGACCAGCTCAAAGGCTTCCCGGGTCAGAACGTTCATCGTCTTGTTCGGCACGTCCCAGGTGATGATCGCGACACCATCGTCATGAACCGCATAGGTAAAGTCTGTCATGGAAGGATCCTTTCCGTTCCAGAAGCGAGAAGGACCAAGCACATGGGCGGCCAAACAGATGGCTCCACCGGCGTTGGTCGTCTACTTTCTAGGTTTACGAAGATCAGTGAACGATGCGTTCGAATTCCGAAAGCGGCAGTGGAAGCTCGAGATACTCCAGCATCTCGACCTGGTAGCTGTCGCCGCGCCTCATCAGGAAATACTGGGCGACTGTACTCGCAATAACACGGTCGTCCGCGCCGATATCCGTGTAGCGAACGGTGGCGCGCAACCGGTGCTCGGACAGCGTGACTTGCCCTTCGACGTGAAGCTCGGTCGCCGCAACGCCCCGCATACTCAGGGCGCTGCGATACTGCGAGACAATCCCGCGAAACTGCTGGGTGTCGCGGACCAAAGTAACGCCGACCGGTGTATAAATCACGAGCGGGAACGCGAAGAACTCGGGAGTCGTCCGAACGCCTTGACCGTGCAACGCATCTTGGAGAGCCTCGAAATAGTCCTGCAATACGTCGCCGGTCATCCAGACCCGAACGGATTTCATCCCTGCCCCCTGCCGAGCCAAATATCCCACACCCAGTACGAGTTAGCTTGTTCGCCATGGTAGTCAAAACTGTCTAGACGCGTTCAATGATGGTTGCGGCACCCATGCCGCTGGCCACGCATAGTGTCGCCAGTCCGGTTTCCTTGTCTTGCCGTTCCATCTCGTCGAGCAGAGTTCCGATGATGATTGCGCCGGATGCCCCAAGCGGATGACCCATAGCGATAGCACCGCCATTCACGTTCAGTTTGGCATGGTCCACGTCAAACGCCTGCATGAAACGCAAGACCACGGACGAAAACGCCTCGTTTACTTCGAACAGATCAATATCGCCGATGGCCATACCACTGTCGGCCAGGATTTTCTCTGTCGCGGGCACCGGGCCGGTCAGCATTATGGTGGGGTCAGTGCCGATCTTGGCTGTCGCCCGGATCCGGGCGCGCGGCGTTAGACCTGCAGCCTCACCGAACTCTTTAGAACCGACCAGAACCGCCGCTGACCCATCGACGATCCCGGATGAATTGCCTGCATGATGGATGTGATTGATCCGCTCGAGATGCGGATACTTGAGCATCGCAACTGCATCGAAGCCCGGCATCACCTCACCCTGGTCCTTGAACGCTGGCTTGAGCGCGCCCAAAGCCTGCATATCAGTGCCGGGACGCATGTACTCATCCGTCGAAAGGATCGGCAGACCGTTCTGATCCTTGATCTCGACCACCGACTTACCGAACCGCCCGTCATCCCATGCTGCCGCCGCGCGGGCCTGGCTTTCCATCGCGAAGGCATCGGCATCGTCACGGCTGATGCCGTATTCCGTGGCGATGATATCGGCGCTGATGCCTTGCGGCACGAAATAGGTCTTCATTGCGACGGACGGGTCGGCGGCAATCGCGGCCCCATCCGAGCCCATTGGCACACGGCTCATGCATTCGACGCCGCCCGCGATGTATGCCTCGCCAGCGCCGCCTCTCACCTGGTTGGCTGCAAGGTTGACCGCTTCCATGCCCGAAGCGCAGAACCGGTTGATCGAAAGGCCCGGAACGCGCTCGTGAAGCTCAGACGCCAGAACCGCAGTCCGGGCAAGACAACCGCCCTGTTCCTTGACCTGGGTCGCGTTGCCCCAGATCACATCCTCGATCTCGTCGCCAGTCAACCCGTTGCGGTTTTTGATTGCGTTGAGCATGTCGGCGCTCAGCTTGACCGGAGTGACCTCATGCAGGCTTCCGTCGCTGCGGCCCTTGCCACGCGGCGAACGCACGGCATCGAAGATATAGGCGTCAGGCATGGCAGAACTCCTCGCTCAGGCTTTGTCCGGATACGCTTGGCGCATCAGGTCGTAGGGGTGTTTCCATCCGGGCAGGTCCGCGATCCGGGAGAGCCAGCGATCGATCGCTGGCCAGTCGGGGCGCGAGAACCCAAACGGTTCCTCGTAGAATAGGTAACCACAGCAGGTCAGATCCGCATTTGTGACGCTACGTCCGACGATCCAGTCACGCTGCGTCAGATGTCCTTCCAGAATAGCCAGCGCCGCCTTTTGTCGACCTGCCAGAAACCCGATGACATCGTCCGATCGCTTATCGGCGGGCAGGAAGTTCATCAAGAACCGCAGAACACCCGAGTTGCTGGACAGCTTGTGATTGTCCCACAGCATCCAACGCAGGATTTCGCGTTTGTTCTCCGGTGTTTCACCTCCGAACAAGCCGGTCTTTTCAGAGAGATAGTTCTGGATCACACCGCTTTGGCTAAGTGTGATATCGCCATCGACCAGGACCGGCGCTTCGCCCATTTCGTTGACGGTTTCTCGGTATTCAGAAGACCGCGAGGCCCCGTTGAAGAAGTCAACATGGACCGGTTCCCACTCCAACGGGCCAAGCTCCAGCGCAAGGGCGGCCTTGTAGCTGTGCCCGCTTTCGCCAAAGCAGTGCAGTTTCAATGTCATCGCTTATCCTCCCAGCGCGACGGTTTTTGGGCCGTCGGAATTGCGTATTTTTGAAAAGATGAAGTTAGGAGCGCGTTAACCTTGAACTTCTATCGAAGTTTCGCGGTACAGGCTGGCGAGCCGATGACCGCAAAAGGTGAAGTCCTGTCGCGTATGTCATGCTTGAACCCCTGCGCGGCAGGCGCCTTTGTCCGGGCTCACCGCTTCCGCGCCTCCAACTCTGTATTGAACAGCCGAAGCCGGGTGGCCAGCTTGTCGCGATCGATCACCGAACTGAAGTTCTCGAACAGAAAGGATAGCGCCTCGCCTTCGTCCAGCCCGGCCTCTGCGGCGAAGGCTCTCAGACGGCGGTATCCGTCTTCGGTCATCGCGACCGGAAAGCGGCGGGTCAGACGAAAACGCTTGGGCATGGGGGGCCTCCCTGGCGTGCATAGTCACCACGCACCCTGCCTTCAGAAATTCGCGGCGTCCAGCGCCATGACCGGTTCCGCGCCCGACTGGATGCGTGCCAGATGTGTGCCTGTTATCGGCAGTTGCCGTGCCATGTAATAGCGACCCGTGGCGATCTTGCTTTCATAGAAATCACGGTCGGTCGCGCCGCCTTCGAGCGCTTCCATCGCCGCTTTCGCCATTTCTGCCCACATCAGACCAACGACCGTATGCCCGAAGAGATGCATGAAATCATAGCTGCCTGACAGGGCATTCAGCGGGTTTTTCATGCCTTCGGCCATGAAATACATGCCCGCGGCCTGCAGATCTTTCGACGCTGCCTTGAGCGGATCGAGGAAACCGCCCTTGAGGGCTTCGTTTCCTTCGTTCTCCTTGATGAAGCTCTTCACCAGTTCAAAAAACGCCATGATCGCCTTGCCGCCTTCGGCAGGCAGTTTGCGCCCGACAAGATCGAGGGACTGGATGCCGTTCGTGCCTTCGTAGATCATCGCAATACGGGCATCGCGCACGAATTGTTCAAGGCCCCATTCCCTGGTAAAGCCCGAACCGCCCAGGGTTTGCTGCGCCAGAACCGTGGTCTCAAACCCCTTGTCGGTCAAAAAGCCCTTCATCACCGGGATCAGAAGCGAGATCATTGCTTCCGCCTTGGCATCGTTCATCCGTTGCGACCGGTCGATCATCTGCGCGCCCCAGTAAACAAGTGCGCGTCCGCCTTCGACGAGCGATTTCTGGTCCATCAGGTTCCGCCGGACATCCGGGTGCACGATGATCGGGTCGGCAGGGCCGTCCGGGTTCTTTGCTCCGGTCACATCGCGCCCCTGCAGACGGTCGCGGGCAAAGCCCAGAGCGTTCTGATAGGCGATATCGCCCTGGGTGTAACCCTGCAGAGCCACCGACAGGCGGGCCTCGTTCATCATCGTGAACATGGCGCGCATGCCTTTGTGCAGATCGCCAACCAACCAGCCGGTCGCGCCGTCATAGTTCATCACGCAAGTGGCATTGCCGTGAATGCCCATTTTCTCTTCCAGGCCGCCACAGGACAGGCTGTTGCGATCACCGAGCGATCCGTCTTCATTCACAAGGAACTTCGGGACGACAAACAGGCTGACGCCTTTGATACCATCAGGCGCATCAGGCGTTTTGGCCAGTACCAGATGGACGATGTTCTCGACCAGATCGTTCTCACCGCCCGAGATCCAGATCTTTTGCCCGGTGATCTTGTAGCTGCCGTCTTCCTGCGGTTCGGCCTTGGTCCGCATCAGGCCAAGATCTGTGCCGCAATGCGGCTCAGTTAGGTTCATGGTCCCCGACCAACGGCCTTCATAGATGGGTGGCAAGAAGGTTTGCTTTTGATCTTTGCTGCCATGCACGGCCAACGCCGAGGCCGCACCGTGCGACAGACCCACGTACATCTGAAACGCCATGTTCGCGGCCGAAAACAACTCGCCCGTCGCCGTGTTAATCAGATGCGGCATGCCCTGCCCACCATACTCCGGCGACGCATCCAAACCCATCCAGCCGCCTTGCGCCATTTCCTCCCAAGCCGCCTTGAACCCGGTCGGCGTGCGCACCACACCATTTTCCAGCGTGCACCCTTCGGTGTCCCCCACCGTATTCAGCGGGTTCAAAACGTTAGCGGCAATCTTGCCCGCCTCTTCCAGAATGGCCGCAGTAAAATCACGGTCCAGTTCGTCATATCCCGGAATATCGCTTGCGCTGATCTTGAGAACGTCGTGCAGAATGAACTGCTGGTCTTTCACCGGAGGGGTGTAGGTGGGCATGGGTCTCTCCCGTTGGTGTTACTCGGCCGCTGTCTTCCGGGGGTCAGCCAGCAACTTGGCGCCCCATTCGAGGTTGGCTTTCAGGTCGGTAATGATCGCTTCCAGCTCGGCACGCCGCGCTTCCAAGTCGGCGAGGCGCTCGCGGCCCAGGTCATAGGCGCGCTGCATCTGCGGCAGGTTCTGCTGTTTTGGATCATAGAGGTCCAGCAATTGCCGGATATCTTCCAGACTGAACCCAAAGCGCTTGCCTTTGAGAATCAGCTTCAGTCGTGCACGGTCGCGGCGCGTGAAAAGCCGCTTGGTGCCGCGTCGTTCGGGGTTCAAAAGCTCTTTGGCTTCGTAAAATCGAAGGGTCCGCGGCGTGACGCTGAACGCGTCACACATTTCGCGGATCGTCATATACGTCTCGGTCATGAGAAAATGCTCCATCTCATCAAGCGTGGCGTACATGAGGACCTTCCTGCCTTCGATCAATGTGAACTTACGTTTACGTCAACGTAACGCGGCGTCAAAGCGCTTTGGCCGCAACTTTCAAACTCGCAACGCAACGTCACGGGTAATTTTTACTGTTTGGTAAAAGTCGGAAACCTGCGCTCACGCGCTCCCAAGTTCCTTGGAAACGCCATCACGGACCCGGGTCAGGTCTTCGATGGTTTCATCAAGCTGCGCACGATCCTTTGCCAAAGCATCAAGCTGGCGATCTGCAAGCCGGAGGAACTCGCGGTATTGCGGTTCGGTCCCTTCCTTTTCGTAGATCTCCAGCCACTGCCGGATCTCTTCGAGCGAAAACCCCCAACGGCGGCCGCGGAGGATCAGGGTCATGCGGGCGATTTCACTTGGGCGGTAAAAACGCGACCGTCCGTCCTTCTCTGGAAAAAGAAGCTCAATGTACTCGTAGTAGCGAAGGGTGCGCGGCGTGACATCGAACCGCGCGCACATCTCTTTGAAAGTCAGGCGTTCATCGGACATGCGAACCTCCTGTATCAAAGCCTAGTGTCCCGGGGCAGCGGGATCAATCGCCTTGCGCGATGTGGCTGAGTGGGAAAGAACACGCACATGACCACCGATGCGCCCTCCCGACGTGATATCGCCCGCCGTTTTATCGAGGCGCTGCCGCATTGTCGCGCGTTGAAGCTTACCGTCGACGACGTGGGGGACGGCGAAGCGGTGATGTCGCTGCCTTACGCTGACCACCTGGTCGGTGATCCCGCCACAGGCGTCATACACGGTGGTGCTGTTTCGGCACTCATGGACACATGCGGAGGCACCGCTGTCATGGCACATCCCGCAGGTCCTGCCATGACAGCAACACTGGACATCCGAATCGACTACATGCGCGCTGCAACACCGGGGCGCACTGTAACCGCCAAGGCCACTTGCTATCACCTGACCCGTAGCGTCGCTTTCGTGCGGGCAGTCGCGCATGACGGGGACGAAAACGATCCGGTCGCCACGGCAGCTGGCGCATTCACCGTTCAAGGGGTGAAAGACTGATGCACAAGGTCCCCGAACCCGTCCAGGTGATCAAACACCGTCGCGACGCAGCACTTCGCGCCATGGTTGAAGGCATCCCTTACGTCCAGTTCCTCGACATCAGCTTTGAACGTCACGGTGACGAGTTGACCTCGGTCCTGCGCTTTCATGACGAGCTGATCGGAAACCCCGCCTTGCCTGCGATCCACGGCGGGGTGACGGCTGCCTTTCTGGAAACAACGGCATTGATCGAGCTTGGGTGGCAGCAGGTTTGGGAGAAGGTGGAAAGCGGTCGCCTTGATGCCGACGCGCTAACGCCCGAGACGATGCCGCGCATGCCGAAGACCATCGACTTCACCATCGACTATCTGCGCTCGGGTCTGCCGCGCGACGCCTATGCACGTGCGCGCGTCAACCGCTCGGGCCGCCGCTATGCGTCGGTCTTTGTCGAGGCATGGCAGGACAATCGCGCGCGGCCCTTCGCGCTGGGCACGGGTCATTTCCTGATGCCTGCACCCGAGTGAGCAACACACGCGAGATCACGCATCGGCGCGTTCTGGGTATCGCCATTCCAATCGTGCTGTCGAACGCCACCGTTCCGCTTCTGGGGTTGGTCGATACCGCGGTGGTTGGGCAAATGGGTGACCCGGTTCCCATCGGGGCCGTGGCTGTTGGATCGGTGATCCTCGCCGCGATCTATTGGATTTTTGGCTTTCTGCGCATGGGCACAACAGGTTTGGCAAGCCAGGCCCTTGGCGCCGACGACCAGGGCGAGGCTGACGCTCTGCTGTCACGCGCCCTCATCATTGGGTTTGCCGCTGGCGTGCTCTTCGTGGCCCTGCAATGGGCCCTCTTCCCGCTGGCCTTCCTGATCTCGCCCGCGTCGCCCGAGGTTGAAGCGCTGGCGCGCACCTATATGTCGATCCGCATCTGGTCGGCCCCGGCCGCCATCGCGCTGTTTGGCATAACCGGCTGGCTCATCGCAGCCGAACGAACCCGCACCGTACTGGTCCTGCAGGTCTGGATGAACGGCTTGAACATCGTTCTCAACCTCGTGCTGGTTCTGGGCGTCGGACTAGGCGTGGCTGGTGTCGCCTGGGCCTCGTTCATCGCCGAGTGGAGTGGCCTCGTCCTCGGTCTCTGGTTCTGCCGGGGGGCGTTTGCGCGCCCTGACTGGCGGGACCGGGCGCGGGTCTTCGACCGGGCACGGCTGTGGCTGATGGCGAGCGTGAATGGCGACATCCTTATTCGGTCGCTGCTGCTGCAGGCAATCTTCCTGTCCTTTATCCTGTTCAGTGCCGCCGAGGGAGATGTTCCCCTGGCAGCCAACCAAATCCTTATGCAATTCCTACAGGTGACGGCCTATGCGCTTGACGGGTTCGCATTCGCGGTGGAGACGCTTGTGGGTTACGCGATGGGCGCCCGCAACCGCGCGCAACTCCGACGTGCAGCCGTGCTTGCCACCGGCTGGGGTGGGGCCATCGTCGTGGTCTGCGCGTTCGGCATCGCAGTTGGAGGGCCATGGGTCATCGACCTGATGACGACATCGGACGCGGTGCGGGCCGAAGCGCGCACCTACCTGGCGTGGATGGCAATCGCCCCGCTACTCGGCCTTGGCGCATGGATGCTTGACGGCATCTTTATCGGCGCAACCCGGACAGCGGACATGCGCAACATGATGGCGCTCTCCTGTGCGATCTATTTCCTGGCGGTCTGGTTGCTGATGCCCGCGTTTGGCAACCACGGCCTTTGGGCTGCGCTCATGATCTCGTTCGTGGCACGCACCGCCACATTAGGCGCGCGCTATCCTGCACTAGAGCGAGCTGCCGCGCGGGTGACCTAAAGGATCCCCAAAACCGATTCGGGCGGGCGGCCAATCCGCGCCTTGCCGTCAGCAAAAACAATCGGCCGTTCGATCAGTTTCGGCTCAGCCAGCATCGCGCCGATCACCACTTCGTCCGGGCTATCCTTGCTCAGCCCGGCAGCCTTGTAAGCCGCTTCGCCCCTCCGCACGAGATCATGTGGCCCCAAACCCAAAGCGACCAGCACTTGACACAACTCATCGCGCCCCGGCGGGTCCGCCAAATACAATCGAACCTCAGGCGTGATGCCGCGCCCCTCAAGCAGGGCCAGCGTTTCGCGTGACTTTGAACAGCGGGGATTGTGCCAGATGGTGACGGTCACAGCCAGTCCTCAACCCCTGTTCCCACAGCGTCCGCGACATTGGCGAACCCGTCATGCGACAACATCTCGTCCAGCCCGCGTGCGATCCGATGGGCGAGTGACACGCCCTGATAGACCATGGCGGTGTAAAGCTGCACCGCCGACGCCCCCGCCTTAATTTTTGTGTAAGCATCTGCTGCCGAGGCGACACCGCCGACACCGATAAGCGGCAAAGCACCCCCCGTTTCCCGGTAAAGCCGCGCCAGAATCCGCGTTGACGGCACGAAGAGAGGGCGGCCCGACAGACCCCCGCCTTCGCCGCGCTTGCGGCTGACCAATCCCTCGCGTGACAGGGTGGTGTTGGTTGCAATAATGCCTGCCACACCCGTTTCCAGGGCGACGGCCGCGATCTCCGCCAACTCGGCATCGTTGAGCTCCGGTGCGATTTTCAGAAACACCGGCACCTTGCCGCTCTCGGCCAGAACACCGGTCAGCAGGGCGCGCAAAGCCTCGGGGCCCTGCAGGTCGCGCAGTTTCTCGGTGTTGGGCGACGATACGTTGACCGTGGCGAAATCAACCAGCGTCTTTGACACCTGCATCACACGCGCGAAATCGGCCGCGCGGTCGGAACTGTCCTTGTTGGCGCCGATGTTCAACCCGACGGGAATGCCTTCGGGCCGGTTGGCGATCCGGTCCGCAATCGCTTCGATACCGTCATTGTTAAAGCCGAACCGGTTGATTGCGGCCCGGTCGCGCACAAGCCGGAACAAGCGCGGTCGTGCATTGCCCGGCTGCGGTAAGGGCGTCGCAGCACCGGCTTCGAGGAACCCAAACCCGGCCTTCATCAAGGGTACCAGAGCGGTCGCGTTCTTGTCGAACCCAGCCGCGAGGCCCACCGGGTTGGGCATCTCAATACCGGCAACTCTCGTTTTCAGTCGCGGAGACAGAACTGGCCCAGGCAGTGGCGCAAAAGGCAAGGCCTTCAGCGCAAGACCATGCGCCCGCTCCGGGTCCATCGCCCGAAATGCGGTCAGCGCAAGCCGCTCGATCAACACAACAGACCCTTAAACCGGTGGCGTCCGTCCTCAAACGGCAAGTCACGCACAAAACTGATGTCGTCCGAACGCAGCGGGCGGTAAAGGTGCGGGAAGAGAGCCCCACCTCGCGACGGCTCCCATTTCAGGGCGTCGCCGAGGTCGTTGCTTTCGATACCCAAAAGCTTCAATCCATCTTCCCCGGCAAAATGCTTGGAGGCCGTGACCTCAACCTGATCTGACGCCGACAGATGGATATAGCCATCCTCCCTGTCAATCGGTGCACCCAAAGTCTCGCCCACGCTCAAAAAGTCAGCGTATTCCGCAGAACGGAAGATTTTGTAGATTATGGCCATGGGCATTGTCCGCGCGGTTCCGCGCATCCTTTTGACACCTCCCTGGGATAGGGGCAATCTCAACCCAGAGAATCCGACAGGGGGATCACAAAGATGATCAAGAAACTGCTTATGGGCGGTGCCGTTCTGGCCGTTTCCGCGCCAATGGCGCTGGCCGAATACAGCATCACAATCCTTCACACCAACGACTTTCACGACCGTTTCGAGCCGATCAACCGTTTCGATTCGAGCTGTTCCGAAGAAGACAACGCCGAGGGCAAGTGCTTTGGCGGCATGGCCCGGATCGTGACGGCAGTCGAAGCGGCCAAAGCCCGGCACGACAATTTTCTGCTCGTCGATGCGGGCGACATGTTCCAGGGCACTTTGTTCTATCAGTTCTACCGTGGCGACGTCGCGGCCGAGATGATGAACAAAATGGGGTACGACGCGATGGCCGTCGGAAACCACGAATTCAACCACGGTCCGGAAAGCCTGGCCTCCTTCGTTGAGAAGGCCGAGTTTCCCGTCTTGATGTCGAATGCTGACCTGTCCAGCGAACCGGCGCTCAAGGATCTCGTCCTGAAGTCGACGGTTGTCGAGAAGGCCGGCGAACGCATCGGCCTAGTCGGTGTGACGCCGCGCAACAACGACGAGTTGTCGTCACCCGGCCCGAACATCGTCTTCACCGACCCGTCGCCTGCCATCCAGGCCGAGGTTGACGCAATGACGGCGGACGGCATCAACAAGATCATTGTCCTCAGCCACTCGGGCTATGCGACCGACAACGTGATTGCGATCAACACGACGGATGTTGACCTGATCGTCGGGGGTCATTCGAACACCTTCCTTTCCAACACGGATGAAGACGCCGACGGCCCCTATCCCGACGTGGTGAACAGCGTGCCGATCGTGCAGGCCTATGCTTACGGCAAGTATCTGGGTGAACTTGAGATCGTGTTCGACGACGACGGCAAAGTCATTTCGGCCACGGGCGAACCGGTTCTGCTGGACGCCAGCATCGCCGAAGACGAGCCCACCAAGGCGCGCATCGCCGAACTGGCCAGTCCACTGGATGAGATCCGGAACGAGGTTGTGGCCGAAGCTGCTGACAGCATTGAAGGCGACCGCAGCGTTTGCCGCGCGATGGAATGCCCGATGGGCAACCTGATCGCCGACGCCATTCTCGACCGGGTCAAGGATCAAGGCATTTCCGTCGCGTTGCAAAACGGCGGCGGCATCCGTGCTTCCATCGACGCAGGCCCGATCACCAAGGGCGAAGTGCTGACAGTTCTGCCGTTCCAAAACACGCTGTCCACGTTCCAAGTGACAGGCGCGACGCTGAAAGACGCTTTGGAGAACGCTGTGCTTCAGTACGATGATCCCGACGCGACAGGGCGCTTCGCCCAGGTCGCGGGCATGAAGTATACGATCAACAAAAGCGCCGAGTTCGGCAGCCGGATCAGCGACATCATGGTGATGGAGGATGGCGCGTTCGTGCCGATGGACCCCGACAAGACCTATGGCGTCGTGTCAAACAACTTCATCCGCAAAGGCGGCGATGGTTACGAAATGTTCGTGAACGCCGACAACGCATATGACTTTGGACCCGACCTGGCGGACGTCTTCGCTAACTATCTGGCTGCACAAGGGCCTGTTACGCCATTTGTCGACGGTCGGATAACCATCGTCGAATAGTCGCGGATTGCAAAAACAAGGGTCGCGGCATGCTGCGACCCTTTCTCGTTCACCAGAGCTTGAAGATCAGGCGTGTCCGGCGGCCGAGGAGAGCGTAAGGGGATCAACACCCAGGGTTTTGAGCGCGGCTTCCCACTTACCCGCATCGTCTGCGCCGAACACCAGTGACGGGTTCGCCTCGCAGGTCAACCAACCGTTTTGCAGGATCTCGTCTTCCAACTGCCCCGGGCCCCAGCCTGAGTAACCGAGCGCCAGCAGAGCCGATGCGGGGCCGCTGCCCTTGGCAATATCCTCCAGAACATCCAGCGTTGCCGTCATCCCGAACCCGTCGCTGACCCTGAGAGTCGCGGCCTCGGCCATGTAATCACTGCTGTGCAGAACGAATCCTCGCTCATGCTCTACTGGTCCACCGAAATGTACCTGAATGTCGCGTTCGGATGGACCCACATCCAGGTCGAGTTGTTCGAGCAGAGAGTGAAACCGGATCTCTCGCGTCGGTTTGTTAACGATCAGCCCAAGCGCCCCGTCCTCTGAATGGGCGCAAAGAAAAACAACACTTCTTTCGAAGCGCGAATCGCCCATACCGGGCATCGCAATCAGAAGTTGGCCTTCCAGAGAGGAGACACTGAGTTCCATTGCCCTCAAGCATGGGGCTTTGGCGAAGCACATCAAGGGATATCGTGTTACAATCACGAAGCATTACCGGAATGTGATTTCCCAAACAGTCCACCACCGGGATACTTGGCTTCTATGTTTAGGGTTCTTGCCTCCTCGCTTTTGCTTGCCTTCGGCTCCGCTGCCGCGGCCCAACCCACCGCGCTTCCGGTGGAAGGCGACCTTTTGACAGGCTGGCGTGAAGCCAACGGTCAGCACATGGCGGGCATCGAACTGCGCCTGGCCCCCGGGTGGAAAACCTATTGGCGGGCGCCCGGCGCAGGTGGCATTCCTCCGCGCTTCAACTGGTCGGGTTCGCGTAACCTGTCGCATGTCGAAGTGCGCTATCCCATTCCCAAGGTAATGGACCAGAACGGCATGCGTTCGATCGGATACGATGATGACGTCGTATTCCCGCTGGTGGTCACCGCGCGCGATCCGGGCAAACCGATCCGCATCCGTGCCGAGATTGAGGTTGGCGTCTGTGAAGAGGTTTGCATCCCGATGACCCTGCAGCTTGCTGTCGACCTGCCGACAGGTGGGGCTTACGACCCCAGCATTGGCTCGATCCTCGACAACCAACCGCGGCAAGGCGGCGCCTTTGAGTGCGACATCACCCCGATTTCTGACGGGCTTGTGCTTCGGGCTGAGACCGGGGGTGCATCCATGCGCGCCGAAATCGTGGTGATCGAAACGTCGATACCCGGTGTCTGGGTTTCGCCGTCGGATACGACTCAGAACGGGGCCCAGCTTGTGGCGGAAGTCGAGATGGTTCCGCCCAACGCGCAGCCTTTTGCCCTGTCGCGGGACGAGGTGCGCATGACGCTGATCGGCGGCGGCCAGGCAATAGAAATGCAGGGCTGCCGTTAGTGGCGCGACGATACAGCGAACCGCAGGCTTGCAATCAACCACAAAGCTAACGTCCAAAGCGCGGCACCTGCTGTGAAGAAGCCCAGTGCCATGGGCATGGACGTGCTTCCGCCCAGGGCCGCTGGTACTGAGCCGGTCACGATGGCCGAACCCAACGTAGCCGCAAACAGCCCTGCTATGCCCACAACCCCAAGCGCCAGAAGCCCCGCCAAACCAGGCGCGCGACCGCCCTGGACCAGACCACGCCGGAATGCACGTGCATTCCGCCCGATATCATGGCCGATGGCCAGCAGGGCAGGCACCACCATCAAAACCAGCA
Organism: Pseudomonadota bacterium; assembly: GCA_039193985.1. Taxonomy (GTDB): domain Bacteria; phylum Pseudomonadota; class Alphaproteobacteria; order Rhodobacterales; family Rhodobacteraceae; genus JAJDOD01. The sequence goes on along the minus strand of JBCCWG010000019.1, from coordinate 13,752 downwards.
CCAGACCAAAACCAAGCCCATAGGTCAGCGTGATCACAGTGGGCCGCAGGAACTGTGCCTGTTGCGATGTTTCATAGAGCAGCGGCGCAAGCCCCAGAACGGTTGTCGCCGTCGTCAGAAAAACAGGCCGCAACCTGTCGGCGGCTCCATCCACAATGGCTGGGAACAACCCTCGATCTTCGGCGTACTTGTCCACCGTTGTCACAAGCACGATGCTGTCATTTATGATGATGCCCACCATACCGATCAGCCCCACGACCGAGAACATCGACAAGGGCACGTCCCAAAGGTAGTGCCCCCAGATTGCCCCGACGAGGCCCAACGGGATAATCCCCATCACCACGAACGGGCGCGACCAGCTGGCGAACACCCAGGACAGCGTCAGGTAGATCCCCGCCAGACACAGGACCAGACCGGTCATCGCATCCGAGAGGAAGTCACGCTCCTGCTCGGCCAGACCAGCGGTGTACGTCGAGATGCCGAAATCCTCCTCAAGGGTCGGCAGAATGTTCTCAACCAACGCCTCCTGAATGGCTGCAGCCTGATCGGCATTGTCTTCCGAGATGTCGCCGGTGACGGAGATCACCTGAACCCCGTTTTCGCGCCGAATGACAGAAAACCCAGTGCGCCGCTCGACCGTCACGATATCCGCAAGCGGCACGAACGTGCCTTCTCCGGTGGCCGAAGGACCCGTGCGGATCAAGAGCCGGTCGAGGAAATCTGCCGTCAATTCATCAGTCGGCAATTCCACACGGATCGCAGCTGTGCGCGGACCGTCGGGATAAGTCGCGGCCTCGATCCCGTTCAGTCGCGCTCGCAGGGTGCTGCCCAGATCGTCGATGGTCAGACCCAGTGCCTGCCCTTGCGGGGTCAGTTGCAGGATCAGTTCTTCTTTGTCGTAAGACAGTGAATCGTCCAGCGCCGAGATCTCGCCGAACCGCGCTAGCTGGGTCTTCAACGCTTCGGCCGCCTCTTTCAGCGTTTCCGCTGAAGCGCCCGACAGATCGACATCAATGGCATCGCCCCCGGGGCCCGAGCGCCAGCCACGGAAACTGACGGTCTCGAGCATCGGGTGTTGCGGCACCGCATCCTGTAGCTCGGCCACGAACGCGAAACTGGAATAGGGGCGCAGGTCGGCATCGATCAACTCGATAGCGATGGACCCGAGCTGATAACTCTCCTTTGTCTCCTGCCCGCCAAGACCCCGTCCGCTGGTGCCCCCGATCTGGGCCAGCGCGAACTGGATCGGGTTCGTCCCGTGTTCATCAGCGTATTGTGCACCGACCCGTTCCACGGTTTGTTGCAGGGTCCGCATGAATTCAATGGTGTCTTCGCGCGTGGCACCGGGGGCCATCGCAAAATTGCCGGTAACCGAACTCCGCTCGGGCGCATTGAAAAACCGCCAGGTGACGTCACCGCGAATGAACAGCGACACCTGGCTTGCGAGGACCACAAAGATCAGTGCGATCACCGGATAGCGCGCCCAGATCACCCCGGCGATGAACGGACGGAAGAGTGTCTCGCGCACCCAGCGGAAGCCCTTGTTGACCTGGCGCGACGGCCAATCGTACCAATGCTCTTTCGCTGAATGGGCCAGCGCGTGTTTCATGTGGTGTGGCAGGATCAGGAAGCATTCAATCAATGAGGCGATCAGCACCACGATGACGGTAAACGGTATGTCAACAATCAGACTGCCAAAGCGCCCCCCGATGGCGATCAGGCCGAAAAACGCGATGATAGTCGTGATTGTGGCCGAGAAGACCGGCGTGAACATTCGGCGCGCGGCGTTCTCAGCCGCCGTTGTCGGGTCTTCGCCCAGACGCCGCACCCGGAAATCAGCGTGTTCGCCAACCACGATGGCATCATCCACGACAATCCCCAACGTAATGATCAGGGCGAAAAGCGAGATCATGTTCAGTGTGATGCCCGCAAAGTACATCATCGCGACCGCGGCGGTCATCGCTGCTGGAATACCGGCCGCGACCCAGAAGGCGGTACGCGCATTCAAGAAGAGGAACAGCAAAATGACAACAAGGCCAAGGCCCATAAGACCATTGCTCAGCAAGATGCTCAGGCGCGCCGTGATGTCATCCGCCAGCGTTCGGATCAGCGAAATCTCGACACCTTGCGGCAAGCTAAGTTCCATCTCGGCGGCTACATCTTCAACCGTGCGTTGCATGCGGATGGCATCGCCGGTGGCCGAGCGATCGACCCGGATCGAAATCGCAGGGTCTGGCCCCACAAAGTAAGCGCGATCTCGGTCCACACCTTCGACCCGCACGCGCGCCACATCGCCGATCCGCAACTGCGTGCCGGCGTCTGTCGTGCGCAAGACGATGTCGGCAATCTGATCGGCCGACCGTTTGGCCACGCCGGTACGAACACGCTGCGCACCGGACACGTCGCCCGCCGGGTTCGCCTCGGTCTCGCCCGCAATCGCGTTGGCAATCTCCTGCATCGACAGATCGTGCCGGATCAGATCCAGCGACGTGACTTCGACAATTGTCTCAGGTGCCGCCAATCCCCGGATCGTCGTGCGTGTGATCCCCTGGGTGAAGAGCCGTGACACGAATTCGTCGGCAAAATTGGCCAGTTGATCCACCCCAACCGGCCCCCGGATCACAACATCGGTCACCCTGTCTGACCATCGCCCACGCTGGAACTCGGGATCTTCGGCATCGGAGGGCAGGTTGTTCACCGAGTCGAGCGCCGCCTGCACATCTTCCTGCGCCTGCGACATGTCCCAGCCGGGTTCGAACTCCAGCGTGACGTACCCGTTGCCTTCGCGCGACGTGGCCGAGGTTTCGGTCACGCCATCGACGCTTTGAAGTTCGGGCTCCAGCACCTGAATGATCGACGCATCGACATCTTCGGCCCCCGCGCCGTCCCAGCGCACAACGATGTCGATGTCGTCAACGATCACATCCGGAAAGAATTGCGCACGCATCTGCGGCGCCGAATAGAGCCCGGCCAGCACCAGCACCAAGAGCAACAGGTTCGCCGCCGTGCGGTGACGCACGAAATATGAAAGAATGCCGCCCGCTGCCTTGCTCAGATCACGTGCCATCTATGGCTCCCACGGCGCATGCCGGTCAGTTCATGCGGCTTTCGATACGTTCAACCATCCGGACCGGCACCCGCTCCTCTTTGAGTTGGGCCAGCACACGCGCCTTGGCTTCGTCCGGCATGTTCTGGCTGCCCTCGACAAAAGTCACCAGCCGCGCCCGGCGTTCGGGGTCAAGCGAAACAAGATCATCCGCTGGAGCCTCCGGCGCTGCTCCGGGGCGCACCGGGCGAATTCGGATGCCCGCACCCAGAAGCGGTGAGCGTTCGGCCACAATTTCGCGGCCTGTCAGATCGCGTGCGCGTACCAGCACATCATCCGCCTCGCGGCGCAACATATCGACCGCTGCCACCTCAAGACGGTCCTCGTTGCCGACCACAAGAACAGTACCCGACGCGTCAACAGCACTCGCCGGAACGCGCGCCACCCGCTCAAGCGGCGGCTCGGCGATGCGAACGGTCACGAAATCGCCAGGGCGAAAACCTGGCGCATCTTCCAGCCGCGCAAACAACAGCCGCCCGGTCTGGCCTTCGCCCACCGCCGCGCTTTCCCGGCTGATCTGCCCTTCGGCCTCGAGACTGATGCCAAGGACGTCGATGGACGCAGTGACATCAGCACCCACAAGTTGGCCGCTTTCCGATACAAAGCGCGCATATTGCGGCGTCGACAACCGGAAGAGCACCTCGAGCGCTGTCGGGTCGATCAATTCCGCCAGGGTTTCGCCCGCTGTCACCAGACCGCCCTGCACAATGCCAACGTTGCTTAGAACGCCCGAGAACTCGGCATGAATCTCGGTTTCGGCCAATCGCCGCTCTGCCTCGCTCAGCGCAATCTGACGGCGCTGCAAAGTCGTTCGCGCCTGATCAATCCGCGCCTCGGCGGCCGCAACGGCCTGACGGCGCGACAGCACAGCCTGATCTGCGGCCGAAAGCGCAAGTTCAGCGGTCTCAACAGCAGCTTGCGAGCCAACGCCCCGCGCCAACAAATCTTGTTGGCGGACCAGTGCGTTATCCCTCAGTCGCGCTTGATCCTCGGCCGCCCGAACCTCATCCCGCGCCAAGATCAGCGTGCGCTCGGCATCCCGCAAGTCGGCCTCGGCCTCGGTCTTGTCTGTCTCGGCCGTGTCCAGTTCCGACTGCGCCTCGGCCGGGTCAATGCGCAAGAGAAGATCGCCCGCGGTCACGACGCCGCCTTCCTCGAAGGCGTCCGAAAGCCAGACAACCTCGCCTCCGCTTGACGTTCTAAGTTGCAACGACCGGCGCGCGCGCACCTCACCAAATGTGGTCAGAACCGGCTGGATCGTCTCTGGTTGAAAGGTCACCACATTCGCCGCGAACACGCGCTCGCGTGCGGGGCGGCTTTGGCTTTCCTCGCTCATCCGCGCATCCAGCGCCAGCCGGACCGAGTTACCGGCATAGGCAAAAAGTCCGACTGTTACAGCCAGCAGAAACAGTCCTACAAGGGATCGACGAATGAATCGCAAAAGTCTGGTCCAACCTGTTATTCAACGGACTTAACGTAAGCCTTTACCCCATCTTGGCAAAGAACCCGCTCTTCAAACGTCTGTGGGTGTCATTTCCGTCGCAGATGTTCGTCCAGACGTGGCATAATCTCGACAAAGTTGCAGGGCCGGTGCCGAAAATCGAGCTGAAAGGCTAGGATCTCGTCCCACGCGTCCTTGCAGGCACCGGGCGAACCGGGCAACGCGAAGAGGTAAGTGCCGTTGGAAACACCGCCGCAGGCGCGCGATTGAACCGCGGATGTTCCGATTTTTGCCATGGAAACGTAGGTGAAAACCGTGCCGAACGCCTCAATTTCCTTTTCATAGACATCGCGATGCGCCTCAACCGTCACGTCGCGCCCGGTCAATCCAGTGCCCCCGGTGGTCAGGATGACATCAATCTTGTCGTCCGCGCACCAGTCCTGAAGGCGTGAAGCGATCTCAGCGCGGTCATCCTGCACGATATCGCGTACGGCAAGAATGTGCCCGGCCGCCTCGAGCCGCCCCACGAGAGTATCTCCCGACCGGTCATCATCCGGCGTGCGCGTATCACTGACGGTCAGCACGGCGATGCGGACGGGCACGAAATCCAACGTTTCATCGATGCGGCTCATGCGTTGCCCTCTTTCAACCGGTTTTTCAGGGCCAAAAGATCGACCCAGGCCTCACGCTTGGCCTCTGGCGAGCGCAGCAGGTAAGCAGGGTGGAACATGGGAAGCACGGGCCGGCCCATGGCTTCGCTCCATGTTCCTCGAAGTCGCGTGATGCCCCGCCTGCCCAGCAAGGCCTGACAGGCGTGGTTACCCATCGCAACGATCAGATCGGGTGCGACCAGATCGACATGCCGTGTCAGAAACGGCAGCATCATCGCCATTTCATCAGGCTTCGGGTCGCGATTCTGCGGGGGCCGCCAGGGCAATACGTTGGTGATGTATAAGGCGGCATCACTGTTAGGCGTGGTCCGCGACAGTCCGATATGACTGAACATCAGGTCCAGCAACTGCCCGGCACGACCGACGAACGGCCTGCCCTCGATGTCCTCGTCACGCCCCGGCGCCTCACCGACGATCATCACCCGCGCCGACGGTTGTCCATCGGCGAACACAAGCTGCTTGGCCCCGAGCTTGAGCTCACAGTGCTCAAAGCCCTGCATCGCGGCTTTCAAGCCGTCGAGGTCGGCAGCCGCGTCCGCCAACCCACGTGCCACGGCGACAGCATCGACCTTCTCCGTCTCAACCGGCACCGCAACCACATCAGGCAAGGTGGGCGCTTCAGGGACAACAGTGCGGTCAACAGGCGCATACAGAATCGCCTCGTCCGCACCCATCTCGACCTGCCACGCCAAGGCGGCTCTCATCTCCCAATACCCCATGGTATCCAAGCTAGTCGCGGGCACTGTCGACATCAATCGGTCACCACATTCAGTACGAAATCCATAACCTTTTCGGCGGGCATTTCGCACGGTTTCAACAGGCTCTCACCGCCGGCAAGGCGATATAGATTGAAACTGACATAGTCGTTTCCGCCCAGTTCTTCGGCCTCCAACTTTTGCGACCGCCCTGCTGCCATGACCGTTTTGGTGATGCGATAGCGCTTGCCTTGATACGTGCCACCATAGCCACCAACCGGCATGCGGTCGAACGCGTCAACGAAGGCCGCAAGATCGGTCATGTCCCGCTGAGCCCCACCTTGCTTTCTGTGCCCGCACGCAGTCGCCCGATATTCTCACGGTGGCGCCAGATCAGGAACGCGGCCATCATCGCAACGATGACGAACATGTCGCTAAAGCCCATGAAAACGGCCACCATCGGCATGCCGCCCGCCGCGACAATGGCGGACAGCGAGGAATAGCGTGTGACCACGCACACCAACAGCCAGATCAGGCAGGCTGCAACCCCAAGAATGAACGCCAACCCAAAGAGCGCGCCAAGGAACGTCGCGACGCCCTTGCCGCCCTTGAACTTCAGAAACAGCGACAGGCAATGCCCAATGAACGCCGCAAGAGCTGCGATCTGTGCGGCATCCTCACCTGCAATCGCTCGCGCCAGCAGGACCGCCACAAACCCCTTTGCCCCATCCAGCAGCACGGTCGCCAGCGCGGCAGGCTTTGAGCCTGTGCGAAGCACATTCGTCGCGCCGATGTTCTTCGACCCGATGGTGCGCGGGTCGGGCAGGCCCATGATCCGTGCGACCACCAAACCAAAGGGCACCGAGCCCAAAAGGTAGGCGAGCAGGGCCACGATCAGCAGCACAAGGTATGGTGTGTCGAACACGGGCATCCGCGATAGTCCTCCCCAGAACTCAATCGCTTTCTAACGCGGGAAACCGCCTTCGGAAATCGCAAACTCGGGCGAACCGTATCGCTCAGGATGCGGCGTATACCTGTTCACCGCCGACCCATGTGCCCAACACCCGACCTTGCATGCGCGCTTCGTCGAACGGTGTGTTCTTCGACTTCGACGCCAGTTTGAATCGGTCGAGAATGAACGGCGCGTCTGGATCGAACAGCACGAGGTCGGCAGGCGCACCGACCGACAACCGCCCGCTTTCCAACCCAAGCCGTTTCGCAGGGTTCAGCGACAGCGCGCGCCAAAGAACCGGCAGACCAAGGTGCTCACCATGCACAAGCCGCATCAGCGCTGGCAGCATCGTCTCCAACCCGATTGCGCCGGATGCCGCTTCTTCGAACGGCAATCGCTTCGACTCCTCGTCCTGCGGCGTGTGCATCGACGAAATCACGTCGATCAGACCGCTGGCCACAGCCTCGACCACCGCGATCCGATCATCCTCGGCGCGCAGAGGGGGTTTCACTTTGAAGAACGTCCGATAGTCACCAACATCAAGTTCGTTCAATGTCAGATGGTGGATCGAGACACCTGCAGTCAGATCCAAACCTGCGTCTTTTGCACGCTCAGTACGGCGGAGCGCGCGGGCCGTCGTGATCTGATCGGCATGATACTTGGCGCCCGTCATCTCAACCACTGCAATATCGCGGTCCAGACCCATCCGTTCCGCCATGGGCGAGACCGAGGGGAGGCCCTTCAACGCCGCGAACTTGCCGCTGGTGGCGGCCGCCGCACGCGACAGGATCGGTTCCTGCGGATGCCCAATCACCAATGCCCCAAGCGAAGCGGCATAAGTCATGCAGCGCGACAGCACCTTGGTATTCTCGACCACGTTGTCGCAATCGGTAAAGGCCACCGCCCCGGCATCCAGGAGGAACCCGATCTCGGCCATCTCGCGGCCTTCACGGCCACGTGTCAGCGCTGCCATCGGCAGCACTTTCACCGGTGTTGCTTCATTGGCGCGGCGGCGCACGAACTCCAACGCTTCGGGCGTGTCAATCGCAGGCAACGTATCGGGGCGCGTGACCATCGTGGTCACTCCTCCGGCCGCGGCAGCTTGCCCGGCGCTCCGAAAGCTCTCCTTGTGGCGCTCGCCCGGTTCCGAGACCTTGACCCCGATATCGACGATCCCCGGTGCAAGGCACTTGCCCGCGCAATCGATGACCGTGGCCCCATCCAGCCCCATCGCACCTGCGATACGCCCATTCGCAACCGCCAGCGATCCCGTCGCCTCGGTCCCCTTCTCGGGGTCGATCAGGCGGGCGTTCTTGAACAGGATCGGCAACATGGAACGTGAGGTGTCAGAAGCCAAGGAAAAGCACAAGCCCGACGGCGATCAGCAGGGCGATCATTACGATGGGCCACGGGCTTCCCTTAGGCATGTTCAAAGGTGCTTCACGCTCCCCGGGAATAAGTGGCCCGCTCGCGCTTTCTGGCGCAGCCATGGGTTCCGGCGGGGCCATTGCCGGTTCCTGGAACGCACCGACAAAGCGGAGACCCTGCTTGGGGTCCAGCGTCACAGCCTGACCTTTGAAAGCGCCGGAAGCCACAAGTATGACCAACCCTTTCAATGCATCGAGCGCAGCCGCCTGACCCTTCAGGTCCGCTTCGGGGATGCCATACCCTTCCATCAGGTAAGTAGAGAGGCCCATTGCATCTAGCACGGTCGATGGAAACACCTCGATCCGGCTTGGGTCGAGCCTCAGGTCTTCGCCCAAAAGGCGATACACATTTTCGGGCGTCACGGCTGCACTACCCTCAGCGTCGACGTCGGTTGTAAAGATGCGCACCACACCGCGCTCCGACGACAAGACATCGAACGGGTCGATCATCTCCGTACCTCTGCCCATGGCGCTGCCTGCGCGTGCTTGTCTGATCGGCGCAAACCCATCTCACACCATGACCCCGACCTCGGACCTCGCGGCCTTAAGATTGCGCGCCAAAAGATCCATCGCCGCCATACGCACGGCAACCCCCATCTCGACCTGATCCTGAATGACCGACCGATTGATATCGTCGGCAATCGTCCCGTCAATTTCGACCCCCCGGTTCATCGGGCCGGGGTGCATCACGATGGCATCGGACTTGGCCCTTGAGAGCTTTTCGGCATCGAGACCGAAGCGATGGAAATACTCCCGTTCGCTTGGGATGAACGCGCCGTCCATGCGTTCCTTCTGAAGCCGCAGCATCATCACGACATCCGCGTCCTGAAGCCCGGCATTCATGTCGGTGTAAACCTCGACCCCCCAATCGGCGGCCTGCGATGGCAGTAAGGTCGGCGGGCCGATCAAACGCACACGGTTTTCCATCTTGCCCAGCAGATGGATGTTCGAGCGCGCCACGCGGCTGTGGGCGATGTCCCCACAGATAGCGATGGTCAGTCGATGCAACCGCCCCTTGGCCCGCCGTATCGTCAGCGCATCCAGCAGCGCCTGGGTCGGATGCTCGTGTCGGCCATCGCCCGCGTTCAGGACGGCGCAGTTCACCTTCTGAGCCAGCAGGTTCACGGCCCCCGACTGCGGATGGCGCACCACCAACAGATCAGGATGCATCGCGTTAAGTGTCAGCGCCGTGTCGATCAGCGTCTCACCCTTTTTCAACGACGAGGCCTGCATGTGCATGTTCATCACATCCGCCCCAAGGCGCTTGCCCGCCAACTCGAAGCTGGACTGGGTGCGGGTCGACGCCTCGAAGAACATGTTGATCTGCGTCAGCCCGGCCAGTGCATCGGCATGTTTGCTGTCGCTGCGGTTCAACGCGGCATAGCTGTCGGCAAGGTCCAAAAGGGTCGTGATCTCGTCAGGGGCAAGGTGTTCGATCCCAAGAAGATGGCGTGCGCGAAAGCTCATGGCCGCTGTATAAGCGAGGCTGGTGGCACGGGGAAGGCATGACAGTACAAGATACACGTTGACTCCATCAGCATATTCAGTTATTTCAGTTTTAACAGAAAGTGGTGACGTGAATGAAACTTACCCCTGCCATGCAAGACTTTATCCTCCACTGGGGGGAGATGGGCGCCAAATGGGGCACCAACCGTTCGGTTGCCCAGATCCACGCTTTGCTGCACCTCTCGGACAAGCCCCTGCCCGCCGATGAGATCGCCGAAACGCTGGGTATCGCACGCTCCAACGTCTCAACCGGGCTGAAGGAGTTGCAGGCCTGGAAACTGGTCAGCGTCGAACGCCAGTTGGGCGACCGGCGCGACCATTTCACGTCGATCCGTGACATGTTCGACCTGGCACTTGTCGTTATCGAAGGCCGCCGCGAGCGCGAGTTTGCGCCGACGCTCGCCGCGCTTGAAAAGGTCATGGACGAAGCGCAAGAAGACGGCACGCCAAAGGAGAACGTTGCCCGGATTGAGGAGACGCTGAAAACCATGCGCCTCTTCGACCGCTGGTATTCCGATGTGGCGCGCTTGCCACGTACGGTGCATCTGGGTGCGCTCAAACTGGGCGCGTCGATCACCAAGTTCATCCCTGGGGGCAAGAAGCCCTAAAAAATTTATCGAGTGATTTCAGCCATGACAGAAACGACTGCATATACCGAATTCCCAAAGAGGCAGATCAACTGGATTGCATTCGTCGGCGCCCTGATCTTTGCGCCGGTCTTCATCCAACTCATTGGTCTGGCGCTCACCGTCGTTGCAGCACCGGTAGATGCCTCAGCCGGGGCATCCGCGCTGGTTCTGGTGCTCGCCCCGTTCTTTGGCCTAAAGACCTACCTTTTATTCGGCGCCCCGCTCTTTGCGCTCTACCTGAAGTTCTGTGGGAGCAATCCCTGGGGTCTCGCCGCCGTGGGCTTTGTCGCCAACCTCATCTCGATTCCGCTGGTCTATTTTGACGCCGAACTCGCGGGCAACGACGGCGTGCACTTTGTGCGCAATGTCGTCGGACTGGGCTGTTTCGTGGCCCCTATCTGGGCCTTCACCTTCGGATGTTTCTATCGGGGGTTCACCCATGACTGATCCTGGCCCCATCTTCACCGTCATGGACGCCCACTGCGCGCTGTGCGCCCGGGGTGCGGCCTGGATCGCGCGGAACGATACGGCGAACGTTTTCAAGATCGTCCCGATGCAAGGCGAACTTGGCCGGTCGCTGCTGATGCGGAACGGACTTGACCCGGATGACCCCGCATCGTGGCTCTTTGTCGAAAACGGGGCCACCTACTCCTCACTCGATGCGCTGATCCGCGTAGGCTGGCGTCTTGGCGGCATCGGGAAGGCTTTGATCGTGTTCCGCCTGTTGCCGCGCGTTCTGCAAGACAAGCTTTACAACGCGGTCGCGCGGCGACGGTATCTGGCCGGGCGCACCGACCTTTGCGCCTTGCCTGATCCGGACGTGAAACGGAGGCTGGTTCTTTGACCCTTTATGGCAATCTCCTCGGCGCGCGGTTCGAAGCTTTGCCTGCGCAGGTTCGCGCTTTCCATAACCCGGTCGGGGTGACCCGTTGGGCCGGTAAGGCAAAGGTCCGGCGCGGCCACCACCCGCTCGCCCGTCTCACCTGTCGCATGTTCGGCTTCCCGTCCGAGGGCGATGCCGTCCCGCTGACCCTGACCGTCACGCCGCTGAACGGGGCCGAGCGGTGGGATCGCAGCTTTGGCGGCGTGGTCATGTCGTCGGTTCAGCGCGTCCGACAAGGCACGCTGATTGAACATCTTGGACCGATGCGCATTTACATGACGCCCGTGATCAAAGGTAACCGGTTCAGCGTCAAGCCGGTCGGCTGGTCGTTTCTCGGCCTCCCTCTGCCCAGCGTGCTCATGCCGACAAGCGAGAACTACGAGACCGAGGTCGACAATCGCTTTCACTTCGATGTGGCCATCGCCATGCCACTCATCGGCCCAATCGTGAGCTATCGTGGCTACCTGGAGGCTCAGGATGTGTGACTACATACCGACCCGGCGGACCTGCCTTTTGTACAAGCAGCCGCCGCAATACCCGTAAAAAATTTACTAGGGAGTTTCAGTCATGACAGAAAAAACTGCATCCACTGTAGAGAGTGAGGGCGTTCAACTTTCCCCCTTCATGTTCGCGCTAGTGCTCGCGCCACTGACCATTGGTCTCCCCGCATGGGGAATTGTTTGGATAGCGGCCCTAGCGGAAGTTTCAGGTGGATTGGGGCTTCTTGTCTTTATCGCCATACCTGCCGTTGCAACTGTTTTGGGCGCGCCGACCTACCTGTTCTTAGGCGGCCCCGCCTTCTGGTTCGCGTTGCAACGTGGTTTGTCTGTTCCCTTGACCGCGCTCAGCACGAATTTTGCGTCGCTTCCTTTGGTGGCAGCGTTCTTTGCGGTGCAATCTTCACAATTCCAAATCGGCACAATGCTGTGGCTCTACGCCATACTTGGCTCGGTCTTCGCGCCACTGTGGGGCGTAATCTTCGTCTCCCTTTACAACCGCTTCAGAAAGGCCTGAGCCATGTGTGATCACAAAACAGAACACGCGCCTATCGGCATCGGCTGGAGCGATCTGCAGCCCATGCGCCGCGGCGACACGCTGCACGAACTGGCTTTGCCGCTGCCCTGGCTGCTGGGCAGTTGGGCACTCTTCGCCTCCCCCGTCTGGCCGCTGGGTTTTCTCGCGTCCTTCATGTTTTTCCTCTGCGCCCTTCGCCTGAATCACGAGGCGATCCACGGCAATCTCGGTTTGCCACGGACCGGGGATCGATGGCTTCTGCACGTCCTCAGTTTCCTGATGGGATCGTCCAACAACGCCGTCGCTTACGGCCATATGCTGCACCACAAACATGCGATGGGTCCGGGAGACTTTGAGGGGAAATGCGGACACATGACGTTCTGGGAGGTCTTGCGCTATGGGCCACGCTTTCCGTTGGACGTGAACCGTCACGCGTGGACCGGGTCGAACCGGGCTGGCCGCAGGCGTATCGCCGTCGACTGGGCACTGAACGTGGCCATGATCGCCCTTGCGATCCATATCGGTGGTTTCCTTCTGTTCCACATCGCGGCGATGGCCATTGCGCAATGCCTGACAGCGCTCTTCGCCGTCTGGATCACGCACCAAGGCACCGAAGGCAGTGGCATAGCCGCACGGTCACAGCGCGGCATTCTGGCCCGACTGGCCTATCTGATGTTCTACCACCGCGAGCACCATCTTTACCCGCGCGTTCCCGTCCACCGCCTGCCGATACTTGCGGAACGTCTTGATCGTGGGGCGCCGGGCTATGCTGCAGCCCGCGTGCCGGTCATTCCACTTCTGGATCGGAAAACACCATGACCACAACCAGGAGCGACCGCTCCACGAGGAAACTGGTTCTAAAGGCACGCTAAAGTTCGTTCGCGACACCCCTGATTGCAGCTTCTTTGGTGTGACTGACCTAGCGTCATCCGGCAACCTTGAAGTAGGCACTATATCTTGGGTGTTGCGCGGTTACCGCACCTATATCGCTGCACAGCGTCAATAGCTGTATTCGCCAAAGACCCTTGCCGCGTCACCGTTCCAATCCCCGTTGAACCGCCGGATCAACTCATCGGCGGGGGTTTCACCCGTTTCCAGCGTCTCTTTCAACGCATTCAGGAAATGCGTCTCGTCCGGCAAGAGCCCCCCGGCGCCGGGGCGTGCGCGCGCTTTCAGGCCGCCTTCGGCAATGGTCACGGCCTCTCTTGCAAGGTCCGCCATACGTATGCCGTTCACCTCGGCTGCGAGGCCATCAACCGAGGCCGCGACCCGCAGCGCAGCACGCGTCTCGGCATCGAACTTCTTTACCAGGTCCCAGGCTGCATCCAGCGCCGTCTGGTCATAGATCAGCCCGACCCAAAATGCAGGCAACGCGCAAAGCCGGCGCCACGGCCCACCATCCGCGCCGCGCATCTCGATGAACTTCTT
>JBCCWG010000018.1:0-31936 GCA_039193985.1 Pseudomonadota bacterium | reverse complement strand
GTATCCTTATGCCACACCATATCGACGGCGAACCCCGCCTGACGAAACGCCACGGCAAGGTCGCGGTCGCAATTCGATCCGGGGAAGACGAGAACGGCGGCTTTCATGAATGCGCTCCTTTCATGAGGCAAAATCGGTGATGACGGCGACACCTGGCCCCATGGGGCCATCAAAAGCCGCGAGCTCACGGCCTGTGTCGGACAGGCGCACTTCGCGCGCAACGATGGGCGTGAAATCGATATGCCCACCCTCGATAAGACTAAGGAGCGAGGGATATTTGTGGCTCGGCATGCCGCGGGTGCCGAATAGGGCCAGGTTCTTCATGTAAACGGCGTACATATCAACCTCCTGCACCGCATGTGGCCCGACCGGCATCCCGACCTGCACGTGGCGGCCAAGGGGGCCGAGGCACTCGAGACTGGCGGCCTGCGTCGCAGGCAGGCCCAGCGCCTCGACCGAGACATGGGCGCCACCACCGGTCAGCTCGCGGATCGCAGCACCACTTGTTCCGTCCCGTGCGTCCAGCGCATGGTCGGCGCCGAGTGTCCTCGCATGCTCAAGCTTTTCAGGCACCACATCCGTCACGATGACCCGCGCGCCCAAAGCCCGGCCCAGCAAAAGTGCGGCCAGACCGATCCCGCCGGTGCCGTGAACCGCCAGCCATTCGCCGGGGCGGAGCCTGGCCCGCCCGGTCAACGCATGCCACGCCGTGGTCACGCGACAGCCAAGGGCAGCGGCCAACACGGGCGACAGCGTGTCCGGCAGGTGAACCAGATTGTGATCGCGCGGCACGGCAACATATTCGGCAAAGGCACCCTGAGCCGAGAAGCCCGTTACGATCTGATCCGTGCAAGTGTTGCTTTCGCCGGTCCGGCACTGATGGCATCCGCCGCAGGAGAGCAGGAAAGGTGCGATGACACGGTCACCCGGTTTGAAACCTGCGTCGCGCCCGGCCTCGACAACCTCGCCGCAATACTCGTGCCCACCGATGTGACCCGGTTTGACCAAAGGGTGTTCGCCCACCCAGCCGTGCCAGTCCGACCGGCAAATGCCACAAGCCAGAACACGCACAACCACCCCATCTTCGGGGCAGACCGGGTCGGGGACGGTTTCAATGGCTAGGTCGGAACGATAGGCGCGCAAGACCGCCGCACGCATTACAACAGCTCCACATCGTAGCGTTCAATCACGGTGTTGGCGAGCAACGCTTCGCACATCTTTGCCACTTCGGCTTCGGCCTTGGCGCGGTCGGTTTCGGTCAGGTCAAGTTCGATCACCTTGCCCTGACGCACCCCTACCACGCCATCGAAACCCAGCGAGCCCAGCGCATGGCGCACAGCCTCGCCCTGAGGGTCCAGGACACCGTTTTTCAACATGATGTGAACGCGCGCTTTCATCCCGGCCCCCGGCTACGGACTTTGGCCCACGCTATGCCGGAAATCGAATGGTGTCGCAACCCGCGTGACTTAGCCGTCGGCCCCGTGATCCTCATTTGCCGTCTTCAGTTGGACGGTGAAACACGCCCCCTCGCCTTTTTGGGACGCGACCGTAATCGCACCCCCATGCGTAATGGCAATGCGACGACAAATCGCAAGCCCCAGCCCAACGCCCGGAAAGTCCCGCTCGGAATTCAGCCGCTTGAACATGTCAAAGATGATTTCGTGGCTCTCGAATGGAATGCCAATTCCGTTGTCTTTCACCGAGATCTGAACCAAACCGCTGGCGGTCTTCGGGCTTGTATCGCTGATCTCAATATTCAGGGTATGATCCCTACTGCGGAATTTCAGGGCATTTGCACAGAGATGTTGAAAACAGACGTGCAGGTCCTGAGCGACCCCGAAAACCGTGGGCAACTCGCCCACACGAACCGTGGCGCCGCAAGCGTCAAACTCGGCTTTCATCTCGGACAAAACCTGCGCCACAACTTCGCCGAGGGGCACATGGGCCATTTGGGCCTCGCCTTCGATCAGTCGTGTGTAATCCAGCACACTTACCAACCGACTTCTCATGTCACTCACCGTGCGACACGCATGATCGAACAAACGGCGCGCGTCTGCGTTCAGGTCCTTGCCGCAGTCGTGATCAATCTCGGACAGGATAAGGTGCAAGGTGTTAAGGGGCGACTTCATGTCATGCGAAATCGAATAGGCAAAAGCGCGCAGATCTTCGTTGGCGATTGCCGCTGCCTCCGAGGATTCACGCACCTGCTCCTCGGCCAGTTTCTGGGCGGTGATGTCAGTGGCCACGCCGATGTGACGGTGCACACTTCCATCGAGGTGGCGATCAAGCACTGCATCCGTCGACAGAAACCAAATCCAACCGTCGCTTTTGTGTCGCATCCGATATTCCACTGAAGCGACGTCACCATCGCCCAGGCAGGAGATCTTCTGGAAATGCTGGAGAACACTCGGCAAATCGGCCGGATGGCAAAGGGACGCCATCAGGCTGGAACCAAACGCCTTCACACCATTGGCATCATAGCCCAGAACAGCGCCAACCGAACAGTTGGTGTATTCGTTGGACTGCGTCTCTTGATTGTACACGTACACCAGTGACGGGAGGGCGTGCAAAACGTGATCAAAGTAAGAGCCGCGCCCCAAGCTCGACGGGACGGCGTCATTAAGGTCCGACTGTGAGCGTGTCTGTGTTCCCATCCCACCGATCTAAGGGGCCAGACTTTACCGATCATGAATCGGCCAGCACAACTCTCAGTTGATCAACGTAGGTTTGGATGCGTGTGTGACGTTCGATGGCAGCACACCCAGCCGGCGCGCGACCTCGGTGTAGGCTTCGGACAGGCTTCCAAGGTCGCGTCGGAACACGTCCTTGTCGAGGCGCTGGCCCGACTCCATGTCCCAAAGGCGGCAACTGTCCGGACTAATCTCATCCGCCACAACAAGCCGCTGGAAATCGCCGTCCCAGACCCGTCCGATCTCAATCTTGAAATCAACCAGTTTGATCCCGACCGCCATCATGCAACCGGACATGAAGTCATTCACGCGAAGCGCGAGGGCGACCATATCGTCGAGGTCCTGCTGTGAGGCCCAGCCGAACGCGATGATATGCTCTTCCGATACCAGCGGATCGCCCAGCGCGTCGTCTTTCAAGCAAAACTCGACGATGGGGCGCGGCAGAAGCGTCCCCTCTTCCAGCCCCAGCCGTTTTGACATTGTGCCGGCGGCGTAGTTGCGCACGATGACTTCGAGCGGAATGATCTCAACCGCGCGAATAAGCTGTTCGCGCATGTTGATGCGCTTGATGAAATGCGTCGGCACACCGATCTGGGCCAGGCCCTTCATGAAAAACTCGGACAGCCGATTGTTCAGAACGCCCTTGCCATCAATAATGTCTTTCTTCTGTGCGTTGAAAGCGGTCGCATCGTCCTTGAAATACTGGACCAGCGTTCCCGGTTCCGGGCCTTCGTAGAGAATCTTCGCCTTGCCTTCGTAGACTTTCTTGCGCCGCGCCATGGGGACCTCGGAAAAAGGAAAATGCGCGCAAGACGGACCTTGCGCGCTCTATCGGCGTCTCCTTAGAGCATACCATGGCTTCCGGCAAGCGAGCATGGGGCTTGAAGGCGATGCAGGGGGCGGGCATATGTTTAATAACAGCCAAACCTGAAGGGGAGAGCCCAGCGATGAGCACCTTCGACGATCGCGAGAATGCCTTTGAGAACAAATTCGCCCATGATGCCCAGATGCAGTTCAAGGCGGATGCGCGCCGCAACAAGCTCCTGGGTCTTTGGGTGGCGGAACTGCTGGGCAAATCGGGTGATGAGGCCGAAGCCTATGCGAAAGAGGTCGTGAAGTCCGACTTCGAGGAGGCTGGGCACGAGGATGTGTTCCGCAAAGTGTCGGGTGATCTTGGCGCCAAAGCGACAGAGGCCGAGATCCGCGCCAAGATGGCCGAGTTAATGGGCGTCGCAAAAGCCCAAATCATGGAAGAGGATTAAGCCTCGGCGCGGGCCCTAAGCAGCGCGCGCAATCCACGAAAGCTTTAGTCAAAATTGGCACGGTGGCCATCGCCAATAGGCTAGAACCAGTTGTAATCGCCGAATTCACGCCGCTCAGGTGCCGGTGCGCATTGCAGGGAATGCAAGGCAGGACTTCGGTTTTGGCAGTTGTACAGACGCCGGTTCGGCCACATCTTGCAACTCAACAAGAACCAGTACCCCCATTTGGAGTTAAACACATGAATTTCCTCGACGAACTGAAAAAACGCCGCGCCTATAACCGCACGATCACCGAATTGCGCCGCCTGCCGCTCGACGTCGCACTCGACCTCGACATCTACCCCGGCGATGCGGAAAAACTGGCCCGTCGTGCCGTATATGGCAGATAAGCAAAAAGTCTTGGGAGCCGCTCTTTAGTTGAGCGGCTCCAAGAATGCCGCGATGGCGGCGCCATGGGCCGGAAACGATCCGATATCATTGTGGCCCGCCCCTTCGATCAATTCGTAACTGACCGGTGACAGGGTTCTGAAGGCCGCACTGTAGCTTGGCGGGATCAGAGCATCCTCCGCCCCATGCAGCACGAGCATCGGGACATTGACCTCGGTCGCCATGTCATACGCGTTCCAGCGCTGAACAAAGGGCAAGATACAAGCTGGCAACCACGACCGCGCCATCATCAAACGGCACAGGCGGTCGTATGGCGCCGTCAGCACAACACGGTCGACTTCGCGACTTGCAGCGACATGCAGAGCAAGCCCGGTTCCCAAGGAAAAACCTTGCACGATCAGCGGCTTGTCAAAACCCAACGCATAGTCAGCGACGGTCAGCGCATCTGTCTTAAGACGGGTCTCCGACGGTGTCCCGGGTCGTCCACCGCCGCCACGATACTCCATCGCAACCACATGCCGGTCAGCCGCCACATGTGCAGCAAAGGCTTGCTCGAAGAAGGCCAAAGAGCCGGCGTTTCCCATAAAGTAGAGCACAACCGGGCCCGCGCCGACCCGCTCCTGCACTGAAATCTCGGTACCGTCGCTGCCTTGCAATACACTGCGCGTGAACCCTGCGAGCACACGATCGTCAGGTTGAAACGGATAGATCAGCCTTGGGTGGAACGCGACCATGATGACGGCATACGCTACGTATCCAACAGCAAGATAGGTCAGCAGCGGCTTCACCCGGCCTTGTACTTCGCGATGATCGCATCATGCACCGCCGGCGTCACGAAACGCGAGACATCACCGTCCAAACGCGCGATTTCCTTGACCAGTTTCGAGGCAATCGCCTGATGCTCGGCCTCGGCCATCAGAAACACAGTTTCGATCGTGTTGTCCAACACCCGGTTCATGCCAACCATCTGAAATTCGTACTCGAAATCGGCCACCGCGCGCAGGCCGCGAACAACGATCTGAGCACCGACATCGCGCGCGCAGTCGATCAATAGGTTCTCGAAGGGATGCACCACGATCTCGGTCCCGCTGTCCTCTGCGACAGCGGCACACTCCGCCTCGATCATGGCGACCCGCTCCTCTAGCGAGAACAGAGGCCCCTTGTCGCGATTGATCGCCACGCCAATCACCAAGCGGTCCACCAGCCGCGTGGCCCGCGAAATGATATCAAGGTGCCCAAGCGTCACCGGATCGAACGTTCCGGGATAAAGTCCGGTGCGCATTTAATTCTCCGTCAATGGGCTACGCAGCATTTGCGTGACACGGTTTGCTATGGGTGGCAAGCTTCGCGACCGCGTCAGAAGCCCTTGATCATATCTTCAAGCGCACCTTTCTCCATCGCCAGTTCGGACAGACGCGCCTTGACGACGTCCCCGATCGAGATCAATCCGACCATCGCGCCCCCCTCCATCACAGGCATGTGTCGGAAGCGACCGTCTGTCATTTTCTGCATGACCTGATCAGCCGTTTCTTCGGGCGCGCAGGTGACCATCTCGCGCGTCATCAGCGCATCGACCGGGTCCGACAGACTATGCTCGCCGCGCCTCCCCAGTTCTCGGACGATGTCGCGTTCGGACAGGATACCTTGCGGGGTCTCGCCATCAACGACAACAATTGCGCCGATCCTTTTTTCGGACAGGGTGCGCGCAGCTTCGGCAACCTTGGTTCCCAGCGGCAAGGTAACGACATCCGACCCGCCCTTAATACCAATGATTTGACGAACGAGCATGGCGTTTCCTCCCGAGCCGTGGCGCGCTGAATGTCAGCGTTCCATCCCCTCGCTGTTTCTGTCAAGCGGCGATGCGTCGAACCAGGACAATCAAATGTGCGCAATCATGGAGCACTTTCGAGGAAAACACGGCTGCGCTTTCCGCTTTTCTAGCGCTACCGCACAGGCGTACTGTCGCGCGCAAGCGACAGGAGGATTCGATGGAAGAGCTCACCCATTACATCAATGGCCAGCGTGTGAACGGTAACTCGGGCCGGTTTGCTGACGTGTTCAACCCGGCAACCGGCGAAGTGCAGGCTAGGGTGCCGCTTGCCACCGTTGAGGAGATGAACGAGGCCATCGCCAAGGCTGCCGAAGCCCAGATTGGATGGGCCGCGACCAACCCGCAGCGCCGCGCGCGCGTGATGATGGCCTTCGGGCATCTCATCAACGAGAATATGGACATGCTGGCCGAAAGCGTCAGCCGCGAGCATGGCAAGACGCTGCCCGACGGGCGCGGCGATGTGCAGCGCGGGCTGGAAGTGATCGAGGTCTGCATGGGTGCGCCCTCACTCCTCAAGGGCGAGTTCACCAATGACGGCGGGCCCGGCATCGACCTTTACTCGATGCGCCAGCCGCTCGGCGTCGTCGCGGGCATCACACCGTTCAACTTCCCGGCCATGATCCCGCTCTGGAAAATGGGCCCGGCGCTTTCCTGCGGCAACGCGATG
The DNA here is from genome assembly GCA_039193985.1 of Pseudomonadota bacterium. Lineage (GTDB taxonomy): Bacteria > Pseudomonadota > Alphaproteobacteria > Rhodobacterales > Rhodobacteraceae > JAJDOD01. The sequence goes on along the minus strand of JBCCWG010000018.1, from coordinate 25,099 downwards.
ATCCTGAAACCGTCCGAGCGTTGTCCGTCGACGTCAATCCTGCTCGCGGAACTGCTTAAAGAAGCCGGTCTGCCTGATGGCGTTCTACAGGTGGTTAACGGCGACAAGGAAGCCGTCGACGCAATCCTCGACAATGAGACCGTTCAGGCCGTGGGCTTCGTCGGATCAACCCCAATCGCGCAATACATCTACGGGCGCGCCGCTGCCAACGGCAAACGTGCCCAATGCTTCGGCGGCGCCAAGAACCACATGATCGTCATGCCGGATGCCGACATGGACAAGGCCGCCGACGCGTTGGTCGGCTCCTCCATGGGCGCTGCGGGCGAACGCTGCATGGCGATCTCGGTCGCCGTTCCGGTGGGGGACAAAACTGCGGATGCCCTTGTTGAACGGCTCGTCCCCCGGATCGAGGCGCTCAAGGTCGGCCCCTATACCTCGGGCGATGATGTGGACTACGGCCCGCTGATCACCAAAGCCAGCCAGGAGCGTGTGAAGCGGCTCATCGACAGCGGCGTCGAACAGGGTGCAACCATGCTGACCGATGGCCGCGACTTCTCGCTGCAAGGCTATGAGAACGGCTTCTTCATCGGCCCCACCTATTTCGACAACGTCACGCCCGATATGGACATCTACAAGGAAGAGATCTTCGGCCCCGTCCTGAGCCAGGTGCGCGCGCAAAGCTACGAAGAAGCGCTGAAGATCACGATGGACAATGAATACGGCAATGGCACGTCGATCTTCACCGCGGATGGCGACACCGCGCGCGATTTTGCCAACCGGGTGAATGTCGGCATGGTCGGTATCAATTTCCCAATCCCAGTGCCTCTGTCCTATCACACGTTCGGCGGCTGGAAGAAATCAGCCTTCGGCGATCTCAATCAATACGGGCCAGACGCCTTCCGGTTCTACACCAAGACCAAGACGGTCACGGCGCGCTGGTTCTCAGGCATCAAGGAAGGCGGCGAATTCGCGTTCAAGGCGATGGAATAGGCCGGGCATCACATCTTTCTTCTTGGTCCAAATACTCCGGGGGACGCGCGAAGCGCGGGGGGCAACGCCCCCGCCCGGCGTTTCCTACTGGCGAAATCGGTATCACACAGCTAGAAACCCCGGGCCATGACCGAGATGATTTCTCCCAAGCCCGGTGTCGACCGGATCAGCCTGTATGTGGGCGGCGAAAGCCACCTCGACGGGCGCGATGACGTCCTGAAACTGTCGTCGAACGAAAACCCCCGGGGATTTCCTGCAGGTGCAGGCGCAGCACTTACCGAGGCCTCGGCGAACCTGCACCGCTACCCCTCGACCGATCATGCATCGCTGCGGGCAGCGATTGCCGAAACCCATAATCTCGACCCCGACCGCATCATCTGCGGTGCCGGTTCGGACGAGATCATTGCGTTTCTCTGCAACGCCTATGGCGGTGCCGGTACGGAAGTGATCCACAGCGCACATGGGTTCGCCATGCACAAGATCAGCGCGCTGGCCGCCGGCTCCGAACCTGTCGAGGTGGCCGAGCGGGACCGCGTCGTCGATGTCGACGGCATCCTGGATGCGGTAACCGAAAAAACCCGGCTGGTTTTCATCGCCAACCCCGCAAATCCCACCGGCACGATGCTTGGCGGGAATGAGATCGCCCGACTGGTCGACGGGTTGCCCGAGGATGTCATTCTCGTGCTTGACGGGGCTTACGTGGAATATGTCGAGGGCCATGACGGGGGCGTCGATCTGATCGACCGCAGGCCCAATGTGGTGATGACCCGAACGTTTTCAAAGATTTACGGGCTGGGCGGCCTTCGCATCGGATGGGGCTATGGCCCGCCCGAGATCATCGACAACCTGAACCGTGTGCGCGGCCCGTTCAACCTGTCGGACTTGCAACTTGCCGCAGCCGAAGCCGCCGTGCGCGACCGGGAATGGGTCGCTAGCTGTCGGGCAGAAAACGCCCGCGAACGCGACCGGCTTGCTACTGCCCTGGCGAAGCTTGCGATCCCCTCTGACAGGTCCGAGGCCAACTTCATCCTGGCGCGGTTCGCCGATGAGGCCGAGGCCGCCGCCTGCGAAACCCATTTGCGCGGTGACGGCATTCTGGTCCGCAAGGTCGGCAGCTATGGCCTGCCGCATTGCCTGCGCATCACAGTCGGCACATCGGCGGACAACGACCGCGTGATCGCCTCGCTCACGGCGTTTCGGACCGGCACATGACCTACAAGCGCGTCGCACTGATCGGGCTGGGGCTGATCGCCGGGTCTATTTCGCTCGCCCTTCGCCGCGCAGGGTTCGAGGGCGAGGTCGTCGGCTATGCCCGCACCGCCGAAACCCGGGATACGGCGCGCGAGATTGGTCTGGTCGATCAGGTTTTTGACGATGCCGTCGCCAGCGTCGAGGGCGCAGACCTCGTCATTCTCTGCGTGCCCGTGGGCGTCATGGGCGCGGTTGCTGCGGAAATCGCACCCGCCTTGAAACCCGGAGCCACGGTCAGCGATGTCGGCTCGGTCAAGGCCGCCGTGCTGGATGCGGTCGCACCCCATTTGCCCGGCGGCGTGCATTTCGTGCCCGCCCACCCGATGGCGGGAACCGAGCATTCCGGTCCGCGCTCGGGATTTGCCGAGCTGTTCGACAATCGCTGGTGCCTGATTGTCCCACCGGCCGACGCCGACGCCAAAGCGGTCGCGGACCTCGAAGCGTTCTGGAACCTGCTTGGTTCGGACACCGAGGTGATGGACGTCGCACACCACGATCTGCTCTGCGCGATTGTCAGCCACATTCCACACCTCATCGCCTACACCATGGTCGGCGTGGCAGACGATTTTCGCCGCGTGTCCGAGCAGGAGGTCGTCAAATTCTCGGCTGCGGGCTTTCGCGATTTCACTCGGATCGCTGCCTCGGACCCCACGATGTGGCGCGACGTATTTTTGACAAACAAGGATGCCACGCTGGAAATTCTCGGGCGGTTTACCGAGGAATTGTTCGCATTGCAGCGCGCCATTCGCACCGGCGACGGCGCGCATCTGCATGACTACTTCACGCGCACCCGCGCGATACGGCGGGGCATCATTGAAGCCGGGCAGGATACCGACGCACCCGACTTCGGACGAGGAACGAAACGATGAAATACATGCCTTTGGTCATGATCCTGACGCTCGCCGCCTGTGGCAGCGGTGGCAGCGACACACTGGCACGCGGCGGACTGGTGGCGGAAAAGCTGGGCAATGTGCCCGGGCCCGGTGCTTGCGGCGTGACGAACGCGTATCGTGTGACCGAAGCTGCTGGCGTAAAACTCAGCCAGCCTGCAACCTTGCGCCTGGCTACGGCGGAACGTCTCGACGCGTGGCTGCGGGCTCATGCGATCCCGATCATCGGCCAGCAAGGGGGCGGTCTTGTCGGCATCCAAGTGCCTGCGCATTACGTCTGCAAGACACGCAACAGCCGGCCTGGTGCGCGACTTTCCGAACACGCCAAGGGTAATGCGATCGACATCTCGCACTTCATTCTGGCCGATGGCACGCGCATTGCTGTCAACGAATGGCGCGGCTCGAACGGCCGGGTGCTGAAGCGCCTGCATGCCAGCGCTTGCGGGCCGTTCGGAACAGTGCTTGGACCGGACTCGGATCGGTTCCATCAAAGCCACTTCCACTTTGACATCGCAGACTACCGCAGCGGCTCCTATTGCCGGTGAGCCAGAAACAGGTTCGCTAACGAATGACGATCCGCGGCGCGGGCGCGATCGGAATGATACCCAGCCGCACGAAACCGCCGCGAAAGCCAAGCGTGGCATCCAACGTGTCACGCGGGCCGCTCATCAGTTCCAGCCCCCGTTCAAGCGGCCCGACGGCGGTGGGCGGCAAGACACCCGAGGAGACTGCCATGTCGAGGATCTTGCGCCAATCCTCGGCACGTATCGTGATCTCGCCTTCCGGAAACCCCTCCTCAGTGACATCGAGTTCGCCTGTCGCACGAAAGGTTGCAGTGCCCCAGCGCGCGGAAAGGTCCGTCAAATCGATGCGCGTCGGTTGCGGTCGTGCGTCTTCGACTGCGAACCGGTCCCATGGCCGGTCAAACGACGCGGTGGCGTCAAGACGCAGGTTCTCAACCGTCTCCGGCAAGACCTGTGCCGGATCAAGCAGGCGACGCAGCGGGGCAGACGGTGTCAGCCCGTCAACTTCAGCCCCGAGCCGATAGGTGTTCACGGCAGCCGGAACGCTCTCGGCTGCAAACCGGCCCGAAGTCAGCGACGTCTCCCAGCCTGCGTCCGCATCAATCTGCAGATCGCTGACGACCAGAATGGCCTGATCCAGCCCAAGTGCCGTCTCGGGCTTGAGAAACAGCGAGGCACGGGCGTCATCATGAGAGATATCGAACGCCCCGAGCGGCGTGGAAAACCTGTGCGCTTGCGGCACGACCGCGATCACCTGATGCGGCTTATAGGCCAGCGACAGAAACTGCAGTGCGGGCGCGTTCCAGGCGACACCCGTCTCGGGATCGGCGAGGCGCAAATCGGTTAGGGTGGTGTCAAACCGGTTCGGAAACCCGGCCGTCTCCAGCGTGCCGACATCTGCCGCCCAACCTTCCGAGCGGCGATCTTCGATCCAGGCCGACAATCCGCGTTCATAGGCGGTCTGACCCAGGGCCCACCACGTCATCCAGGCCAGCGAACCCACCAGCAAAACAACGATCAACCGGATCATTCGCACTTTCCCTTACCCGACCCGGCTGTATTAAGGCAGCCATGACAGAAGAGAAAGCCATCGATCAAAAGCCGCTTTGGGTGTTTGGCTATGCCTCGCTTATGTGGAACCCCGGCTTTCCGGTTGTCGAGACGGTGCTGGCGACACTGAATGGGTTTCACCGGTCGTTCTGCATGTCGTCGATCCACCATCGGGGTACGGTCGATCACCCTGGCCTTGTTCTGGCACTCGACCCGGCCGAAGCGGGGCAGTGCACCGGTCTGGCGTTGCGCGTAACAGAGGGCGAAGAAGCGGCGACGGTGGCGTATCTGCGCGAGCGCGAACTGATCTCGTCAGCCTACGTCGAACGCCTGCTCCCGCTCACTCTTGCCACAGGCGAAGTGGTCGAAGCGCTGGCATACGTCGTTGACACGGCGCACGAGCAGTATGTCGCGCATCTGACGCTGGAAGAGCAGGCGCAGATCATTGCCGAGGCTGTCGGCGGCCGCGGCCCGAACACTGAGTATCTGTGGAACACGACCGCGCATCTTGCCGAACTGGGGATCGACGACCCCGACCTGCGCTGGCTCAGCGAACGGGTGCGCAGATTGATCGATCGGGGCTGACCGTACAGCGCATCGCTGCTGCTACATTCTTGATCAGCAGGCCCGCTTTTGACCGTGTTGCACCCCAGATTTACCCCGCCAGATGCTGCTTGTGGATAACGCGACCTTTCCTTGTTGGCACCGACCCTTCGATTGCCTATTGTCCCGGCAATAGAAACGACAGGACCCGGAGCCCGCATGGACACACCGGATCGCACTTTCGAGCGGCAGTTTACGCTACCTTACCGTCAAATCCTGACGATGCTGGTCGTCCTTGCTCTGGTTGGGGGTGGTGCTTACCTGATCTATCCCCAGGTCGCCCCGGTCTTCCTCGCCAACCCGTTGCTGAACGGCTTTATCGGGTTCGTTTTCGTCATCGGCGTGCTGGCTTGTTTCTGGCAGATGTTTCAGCTTGTGTCTTCGGTCAGCTGGATCGAAGGGTTCGCGCATGACCGTCCGGGCCACCAGTTCACCAAGGCGCCCCGGCTTCTGGCTTCGCTCGCGGCGCTTTTGCGCAAGAAGGGGGCGCGCACGCAGCTCAACGCCTCGTCCTCGCGCTCGATCCTGGACTCGGTCGCAACCCGGATCGACGAGGCGCGCGATATCACGCGCTACATCGTCAACCTGCTGATTTTCCTGGGCCTTTTGGGTACCTTCTATGGCCTCGCGACCACTGTTCCCGCGGTTGTCGACACCATTCGCTCGCTTGCCCCACAAGAAGGCGATTCCGGCGTCGAAGTGTTCGAGCGCCTGATGGTCGGGCTTGAGGCGCAGCTTGGCGGCATGGGCGTCGCTTTCGCATCGTCGTTGTTGGGCCTTGCCGGATCGCTTGTTGTCGGCCTTCTCGAGCTTTTTGCAGGCCACGGGCAGAACCGGTTCTATCGCGAACTGGAAGAATGGCTCTCGGCGATCACGCGCCTCGGCTTTTCGTCGGATGACGGGTCCGGCGGCGATGCCAGTGTCATCGGACAACTGGCCGAGTATCTGGGCGAGCAACAGGCCGCAACCGATGCTCGGCTTAGCGAGTTGATCACCTCGGTCAACCGCCTCGCCACACAGTTTGGCGAAGGCGACAACAGCCAGATCATCGAAAGCCAGAACCGTCTGGCCGAAGCTCTGCAGAACATGGGCGCGGAAGGAGGCGGGCAGTTTGACGCCGAAAGCCGCATGCGACTGCGTTCGATGGATGTGCAGATGTTGCGAATACTCGAAGAGATTTCGGCCGGCCGTCAGGAAAGCATCGGTGAGTTGCGCGCGGATATCGCACAACTGACCAACGCGATCCGTACCGGTAGCCGCGCTCGGGATGAGGTGTGATCAATGGCGCTGACACGGCGATCCGTGCAGCGCATGTCGGGCTCGATCTGGCCCGGCTTTGTCGATGCGATGACGGCGCTTTTGCTGGTGCTGATGTTCGTGCTGACGATTTTCATGATCGTTCAGGCCATCCAACGCGAGACGATCTCGGGGCAGGAAGACGAACTCAATGCTCTGACATCCGAGATTTCCGCCCTTAGTCAGGCGCTTGGCATCTCGCAGCAAACGACCGCACGGCTCGAGGATGACCTTGCCCTTCTGCAGGACGAACGCTCGCGTCAGGACACACTCATCGCGAACCTTTCCGGCCAGATCGATCAGCAGGCCCGCACGCTGGCCGAACGCGATGCGGCCATTGCATCGTTCGAAGAACAGGTCGCCAGTCTTCTGGCCCAGCGCGACGACGCCATTGCCGAGGGCACGCGACTCGCGGCCTCGGTTGCCGAGCTTGAGGCGGCACAGGAGCAGCTGATCACCGAGCAGGAGGCCGCGCAGCTGGCGCTGGCCCGTGCACGCGATGAAATCGACGCGCAGGCCGAAGCCGCCCGGCTTGCGGCTGCACAGCGCGAAGCGCTTGAAGCGTTGACGGCCGAGCTTCGGGCCGAGGCGGCAACGCGCGAAGCGTCACTCAACGAAGCCCTTGAGGCGCTTTCAGCCGAAGAAACCGCACGCCTCGCCGAAGCGGCCGTCGCGCAAGAGCTACGGGCCCGGCTGGAAGAAGCGGATGCGGAACTTACCGCCATGACACTGGCGCTTGAAGAACAGCGAGCCAATGCCGAAGACACGCTGACACTTCTGGCTGCGGCAAGTGCGGTGGAAGATCAGTTGAACGCGCGGCTGGCGGATGTACTGCTCCGGCTGGAAAGCGCAGAGAGTGCGCTTGCCAACACGGACGCCACGACCGAAGAACTGCGCGACAGCCTCGCGCTGGCCATCGAGGAACGCGACCAGTTGCGCGCGCAGGTGGACGCTTTGCAGACCGGCGTGGTCGATGTCGATGATCTGCGCGACCAACTGGCCGCCGCCCTCGCCGCCCGGCTGGCGGCTGAAAATGCGACTTCGGAACAGATGAGCGAGCGCGAGCGTCAGGAAACGCTTCTCGCCGCGGCGCGTCGTCAGCTTGCCCTGGAAGAGGAAACCTCGGCTCAGGCGCAGCTTCAGGTCGAAGCGCTGAATCAGCAGGTGGCGACATTGCGCGCCGAGTTGAACTCGCTTCAGGGTCTGCTCGACAGTGCGGCGGCACAGGACGCAGAAGCGCAGGTGAGGATCGAAGCGCTTGGCGCGCAGCTCAATCAGGCATTGGCGCGCGCCGCGGCTGAGGAAAAGCGACGCGCCGAGCTTGAGGCCGCCGAGGCCGAGCGACTGCGACTGGAAGCCGAAAGGCTGGGCGCCGAAGTCGAAGACCTTGCCACTTATCGTTCTGAGTTCTTTGGAACGCTGCGCCGGGTCCTTGGCGATCGGGAAGGCATTCAGATTGTCGGCGACCGCTTCGTCTTTTCGTCCGAAGTTCTGTTCGAAAGCGCCTCGGCCACGCTAGCGCCCGCTGGCCGGTCGTCCATCGCGCAAGTGGCGGAAATCCTGACCGACGTCTCAGGCCAGATACCTGGCAGCATCGACTGGATCGTGCGCGTGGACGGGCACACCGACAATGTGCCGTTGTCGGGCACGGGCGAGTTTGCAGACAACTGGGAACTCAGCCAGGGACGCGCCTTGTCGGTCGTCAGGTTCCTGACGGAAGAGCTTGGCTTTCCGCCAGACAAGCTGGCCGCAACCGGCTTTGGGGAGTACCGGCCTGTGAACCCAGACAATACCCCAGAGGCGCGCGCGCAAAACCGCCGGATTGAGTTGAAACTGACCGAACGCTGACGTTACGGCGCGCCTTCGGCGCACACGATCCCTGACTTGAGGGGTTTCACCCCTCAAACACCCCAGAGTATTTTTGCCAAGAAGAAGGCAGCGGTTCTAGGAAACGGCGCGGATCTTTAAGCGCGTGATGCGGTTGGCCTTGCGCTCCAACACTTCGAAGCGGCGATTGTGGAACGAAAACACCTGCCCCCGCGTCGGAATGGTCTGCGCCTCGTGAATAACAAGGCCCGCCACAGTCACCGCTTCCTCGTCCGGCAATGACCAGTCCAATGCGCGGTTCAGGTCGCGGATCGTCATTGCCCCGTCGACGATCACGTCGCCGGCTTCCGTTCGGCGCAGCGGGTGGTCTTCATCGATGTCGAACTCATCCGTAATCTCGCCCACGATTTCTTCCAGAATGTCCTCGAGCGTGATCAATCCCTGCAGCGCGCCATATTCGTCGACAACCAGCGCAAAATGGGTCGAGCGGCGCAAAAACTGCCGCATCTGTTCATCGAGCGGCGTGGTCTCCGGCACGAAATAGGGTTCCATGGCGACCTGCATGGCATCGAATCCCTCAAACAGGTCCTCGTCCGCGTCGCTGGTTGAACGACCATAGACCGCCCGCAGCAGGTCCTTGGCGTGCAGCACGCCAATGATGTTCTCCTGCTCGCCCCGATACATCGGCAAGCGCGTGTGGTTCGAGTGCAGGCAAAGCTCCAGAATCTCGCGCGGCGAAAGATCAGCATCGATCAGCTCTATTTCGCTTCGATGCAGCATGATTTCCTCGACCGTGCGGTCGGCCAGGTCAAGCGCTCCAAGGATACGGTCGCGGTCTTCCTTTTCGACCACGCCCTCGGAATGGCCCAGCTGAAGGGCACCGGCGATTTCATCGCGCATGTCCATGATGTGGCTGTCAGGGTCGATCTTGACGCCGAAGATGGCGAGCGCGCCACGCACAATCGCACGCACAGCCGCCACGACCGGCGCAAAGAGCGTGACGATTATGCCAATGGGCCGCGCCACGAAGGACGCCGCCGTCTCAGGGTTCGAGATGGCATAGGTCTTGGGCAAAACCTCGGCAAAGATAAGCACCAGCAAGGTCATCACCAGCGTGGCCAGCGCCACACCGCTTTCGCCGAAAAGGCGCGTGAACATCGCCGTGGCCAGCGACGTCGCCAGAATATTGACCAGGTTGTTTCCCAAAAGGATCGACCCGATCAGGCGTTCGCTGTCATCGGTCAGGCGCAGCGCGCGTTCGGACCCCTTGTTGCCCTTTTCGGCGCGTGACTTGAGCTGCCCGCGCGACGCAGCGGTCAAAGCCGTTTCACTGCCTGAAAAGAAACCCGACAGGATCAAGAGGCAGAAGATCGAACCGCTGATGATCCAGAAGGCAGCGTCGATCGTGGGGGATGCGTTTTCCATTTTTCCTTGTCAAACAGGGTCGTCCCTTCTTTATGGGATGTCTCAGCCAGCAATCAAGGGAGGGCGGAGCATTGCGCGTGCATGATTTCGGCCCGATTGACGAACCAGTCGTACTTTTCGGGGGGCCATACTCCAATCTGGCGGCTCTGGAAGCGCTCGCGGGCGTCATCGGCGAACGGCCGGCTCTCTGTACCGGAGATGTCGTCGCCTATGCATCGCGGCCCGTGGAAACCGTGAACCTTATGCGTGCGATGGCCGTGGGCTGCATAGCGGGCAATTGCGAGCGGCAGGTCGCCGAAGGCGGCCTTGATTGCGGCTGCGGGTTTGAGGCCGGAACGTCCTGCGACCTGCTTTCGCGCGGCTGGTACAGCTTTTTGTCATCGGCGTGCGACCCCGACACCATCCGATGGCTGGCCGATCAGCCCGAGCTTGGCGTTTTCACGCAAAACGGGCGCCGGTATGTCGTTATTCATGGCGGGTTCACCGCCATCAACCGGTTCATTTGGCCCGACAGCCCCGAAGACGTGTTTCTAGAAGAGATAACCGCCCTCGAGGGCCGCCTCGGGCCAATTCACGGCGTTGTTGCCGGGCATTGCGGCATCGCCTTTCATCGGCACATCGAAGGATATCAATGGATCAATCCAGGGGTCATCGGCCTGCCTCCGCATGATGGACGGCCTCAGACACGCTATGGCGTACTGACCGATGGCGAGGTCTTGATTGAACGGTTGGACTATGACCACGACGCAACCCGGCGTGACATGGAGGCAGCGGGCTTGACCCAAGGCTATCACAAGACGATGAAGACGGGCATCTGGCCGTCTGAGGACGTGCTGCCGCAAACGATGCGCCGCTAGTTCCCGGTTTTTGCAAGCGGATGATGTTGCAACACCAGGTCTTTCAGACGTTCTTCCAGAACATGCGTATAGATCTCGGTCGTTGCCACATCGGCGTGACCGAGCAATGTCTGTATCGCGCGCAAATCCGCGCCGCGGGCCAGCATATGCGTGGCAAATGCGTGCCGCATCGTGTGGGGCGTGACCTTGTCAGCGCTGATCCCGGCAGCGACTGCCAGTTCCTTGACCAACCCATAGAACCGGTGCCGCGTCAGGTGGCCCGCCTTCGCGGATGACGGAAAGAGGAACTTGGACGGCGCCGCACCCCGCTCGACGCGCGCCACCTCTTCGCCCTCGTCGCGCAGTTTCAGCCACGCGGTCAGCGCTTCTCGCGCCGGCATCGATAACGGCACCATACGCTCTTTCCCGCCCTTGCCACAGATCAGCAACATGCGCGGGTCACCGCGCGAGGCGGCAACAGGGAGCGATACCAGTTCGGTCACCCGCATTCCGGTTGCGTAGAGAAGCTCCATCAGGCACGTGTTGCGCACTCGTTCGCCGGGCCGCCCCGTCGTTTGCGCCGCCGTCAAAAGCCGGTCGACCTCATCCTCGCTCAGCGTTTTGGGCAGGCGCTTGTCTCGCCCGGGACCCTTGATGCGAATGGCCGGATTGTCGGTGCGCCACCCTTCCTCAAAGGCGAAGCGATAGAATTGCCGTATCGCCGACAGCCTGCGTGCGCGGGTTGCGTTGCTCATCCCGCTTGCGTCCAGGTCGATGAGATAGTCTTCGATGTCGGATTGTTCGGCGTTCAGGATATCGATCCGGCGCGCGTCCAGTGACGCGGCAAAGTCCTTCAAATCCCGGGTATAGGCCAGTTGCGTATTCCGCGCCGCATCCAGTTCGGCCGCCTGTGCCTCGACAAAAGTTGCGATAAGATCAAGTGCGTTGCTCATGCTGCCCCTTCCCTCAATACGAGTTCGACAGCGATTTGGCGGGCCAGAGCTTCAAGCCCGATCCGCCGCAGAGCGGCAAGGGACTGGGCCGTCACATCCGGATTGCCCGTTGCCCCGTCCGCAAGCTGCTGGAGGGCGCGAAAAAGCGCCTCCCCCCGGCGGTCATCGGCAATCAGTGCCTCATAGGCCGGGCCTGCATTGACCATGGACAAGCCGCGCAGAACGGCCCGACCCAAGGCGTCACCAGCGGGTTCAGTGCCGATCTGCCCGTTGGCCAGTGACACCAGGAACCGATCCTCACGCGATGATCTGGCAAAGCGTGCTGCGGCCTCGGGGTCTTCAGCCAAAAGCGCGATCTCAAAGGCGATGCGCGAAACTGCCGCCGCATCCGTCAGCGCCTCAATTCGTGGCAAGATCCACTCCGCAAAGGCCGACGCGTATCCAGCCTGTCCAGCAGCCTCCCACGCGCGCGGCAGACTTGTTCCAATGGCTTTCTCATCTCCGCGATCCACCGCATCTGCCAGCGCCTGAAACGCGCGCACGCGTTCCCAGACACCGCCTGAAGCCGACGCTCCACGCTCGCGATACGCCTCCAAAAGGCGCTCAAAGGGAATGGCTCTTGCTGCCGCAAGCCGTTCTGCAGCGCTCAACCGTGCTTTCCAGCCCACCGTGTCCGACATATCGGCAAAGGCGAAGGGGATCGGCAAACCTTCGGTCGAAATCCGCTCTCCGACAGCCTCGTACAGCCGGAACTGAAGCGGAGTCGGCAGCGAAGGCGCCCTTGGGATCGGTTCGCCTTCGAACAACTCCGGGTCGAGGAAATGCAAAAGAAGCGCGTCTTCTTCTTCGCTCAGAATCCCCAGAGTCTCGGCATTGCCGAGGGTCAGAGCCGCCACATCGAACTGGCCCAACCGCGCAAGACAAAAGATCCGCGCCGGATAAGTGGGCGACAGATCCGGATTGCCTTCAATCTCGCGACAGGCCTCGGTCTCGGTTTCGGTCAAGAGGGCGATGTCGAACTGTCGGCGGAAAGACCGCGCGTCTTCGACTCCAGCCGTCTCCATCAATCCGGCTGCGGCGACGACATGGCCCTTGCCAAGCAATCTGTCGATCCGAGCAAAGAAGAAGCGGTCGGTCGCAACGGCATCAATGGGCGGGTCAAGCCGAGCCTGCAATAACTGAGAGAGAAACCGGCTTATCACGGGCGGTGCATCCGAACCGGGGCTAAGACGCTGCAAAGCCTCTTCCAGATCACCCGCCGAGCTTCGCCCCCAAAGGTCTTTCGGCACGCCCAAAGCCTCGGCATCCAACAGGCCGGCAGTGTCTTGCACCGGTGCGTCGAGGGGTAAAACGCGAATGGCCCCCGGCGTCGATGCCGCAGGCACAGGATTTGCGACACCAGGCTCCACCTGCTCGTCCGCGACCGAGTTTGACAACCAGCCAATGGCACTAAGCGGCGCGGGCGCTTCGGCATGCGCGGCCGCACCCAACGCCACGGTCAGCAAACAGGTCCAAAGTCCCTTAGCTGCCATCCAGCGTCACCGGCTCGCTGACTTCGGTTTGGTCCGGGCTCAGATCGCCCAGATAGGCATAGCCCACAACCGCCGCGCCAATCAGCACCGCAAGAATGAACAGGATTCTCAGCAATCTCAGCATCGCGAAACCTCTTTGCCCCAATGGCCCAACATGCGGGTCCACTCCGTTCTTCGACGAAGTTCATGTATTTATAACTGGTCTTTTCGTGAAGATCACGCCATTCAGATGTCCGGCTTAAAAAGAACTCGGGGACGCGGCTGAATTGCCATTCCGGCTGAAGAAAACCGTTGCTATGGTGGGCATGATGGGGGCCGGCAAAACGGCCATCGGCACTGCCCTCGCCAAACGATTGCACGTTCCATTCCTGGACAGCGATGCCGAGATATCCAAGGCCGCGAACATGACGATTGCCGAGATTTTCGCGCGCGATGGCGAAGCCTTCTTTCGCGACCGCGAGACCGAGGTGATCTCGCGCCTGCTGGATGGTCCACCCTGTATACTGTCGACGGGGGGCGGTGCCTTTCTGCGGGACGACAACCGCCGGATCATCTCCGAGAAGGGCACGTCGCTTTGGTTGCGGGCCGAGTTGGATTTGCTCTGGCAAAGGGTCCGTCACAAGACGACCCGCCCTCTTTTACGCACCGACGACCCGCGGGCCACCCTCGCTGAGATCCAGACAACGCGGGATCCGATCTACGCGCTGGCCGACCTTTGCGTCGATGCCGAGCATGACCTTTCCATTGACGAGATGACAGACCGCGTTATCGACGTCATCGCGCAACACCCGGATATTCTGGAGAAACCAATATGATCCGCAAGATCGTTCACGTCCCCCTGGGCGACCGCAGCTATGACGTGCGGATTGGCGAGGGGCTGATCGACACCGCCAAGCAGGAACTGCACGATCTTCTGCCCCGCCCGCGCGTGGCGGTGCTGACCGACGAAAACGTCGCCACGGCTCATCTGGAGCCCCTGCGCGCCGGGCTGGGCGAAATCGAGACAACAGTCCTGACACTGCCGCCGGGCGAAGCCACCAAAAGCTGGTCTGCTCTCGAACAAACGGTTGAATGGTTGCTGGCCGAAAAGATCGAGCGCCGCGATGTCATGATCGCCCTGGGCGGCGGCGTGATTGGCGATCTGGGCGGCTTCGCCACCGCGATCCTGCGCCGCGGCATTCGCTATGTTCAGGTGCCGACCTCGCTTTTGGCACAGGTCGACAGTTCGGTCGGCGGCAAGACGGCGATCAATTCGAGCCATGGCAAGAACCTGATCGGCGCGTTCCACCAGCCCACACTTGTGCTGGCCGATATCGGCGTGCTCGACACCCTCACCGCAAGGGATTTCCTCGCAGGTTACGGTGAAGTGGTGAAATACGGGCTGCTCGGTGATGCCGCCTTCTTTGAGTGGCTCGAAGGGAATGGACCGGCCCTCGCCGCGGGGGACCGAGACTTGCGCGCCCATGCCGTCAAACGCTCGGTCCAGATGAAAGCCCACATCGTAGCGCGGGACGAGACGGAACAGGGCGACCGCGCGCTTTTGAACCTCGGCCACACGTTCTGTCATGCGCTGGAGGCCGCGACAGGTTACTCCGACCGGCTTTTGCATGGCGAAGGTGTTGCGATTGGCTGCGCACTTGCCTTCGAGGTGTCCTCGCGCCTTGGCCTCTGCAGTCAGGAAGACCCGAGCCGGGTGCGTGCGCATCTCAAAGCGATGGGCATGAAAACCGACCTTTCTGACATCCCTGGTGACCTGCCCGACGCGGACACTCTGATCGACCTCATGGGACAAGACAAAAAGGTGATCGAAGGTAAACTGCGCTTCATCATGGCGCGCGGGATCGGGCAGGCTTTCGTGACCGACGACGTTCCCCATGACGTCCTGCAAACTGTCCTGTCCGATGCTCTAGCGCAAACCTAGCATCTTTGGTCTTAAAGTATCCCGGGGAGCGCGAGGGGCAGCGCTCCCTCGCAAAAAAACCTAAGGCACTGCGATCAGAACGGAATTTCGTCGTCGAGGTCCTGGCTGGCCGGGGCCGGGCTGCTGGAACTACCGCCGCCATAGCTGTCGCGGTCGTCATAGCCCATGCTACCGCCACCACCGCCGCCGCCAGCCCCATCGCCGCGGCTGTCGAGAAGCGTCAACTCGCCCTTATAGGGCCGCAGGACAACCTCGGTCGAATAGCGGTCCTGACCGGACTGATCCTGCCATTTCCGCGTCTCTAACTGGCCCTCCAGATAGACCTTCGAGCCCTTACGCAGATACTGCTCGGCAATCCGCGCCAAGGGTTCCGAGAATATCGCGACCGAGTGCCATTCCGTGCGCTCGCGGCGTTCGCCGGTGTTGCGGTCTTTCCAGTTCTCCGAGGTCGCCACCCGCAGGTTGCACACCTTGCCGCCGTTCTGGAACGTGCGCACTTCGGGGTCCCGGCCGAGGTTGCCCACCAAAATGACCTTGTTTACCGATCCTGCCATATCTCCGCTCCCGATTCTCTTTTGTGCGTTTCAGAGAAACTACATCATGCTTAACAGGTGGTGAAACAAGGTTTTGCGTACCAAAGGCACGAAACCGCTAGATATCCAGCTCGACCGAGACCGGAAAATGGTCCGACGCGGTCAAAAGTGCCTCCCGCAACTCCGGCAAACGTTCGCAAACCGGGTCATCGAACGGGTGCCAGATGCGCCAGTCCCGCGCCTTGTCGCGCAAATCGGGTGAGACCATCACGTAATCCAGCAACGTCTGCATCCAGCGCTTCTTGTCGGCCATCCAGAACCGCGCGCTGGTCGGCATCCAGCCAAGAGGACGACGAATGACCGTTTCGGCATGCGGATCGAAAAGCCGCAGATCATCCTCATCGCCGATCACAATCTCGACGCCCGACCGGCCAAACAGCCGTTCGTATTCGTCCAATCCTGGGCCATCATTGAAATCACCGAGCACGATCAACGGATCGCCCGCATCGAGATGTTCGTCCACCCGTTCGCGCAACCAGATGCATTGCGCCAGTTGCTTGCGCCGGTTTTCAATCGCGATGCGCATAACTTGTTCGGGGCGGCGCGCACCATAAGGCGCCTTTGACTTGGCGTGCACCCCGATCAGTCGCAACCGCGTGCCGCGCACCGTCTCAACGGCAAGTTCCAGTGGCGGTTTCGACCACCGCACTTGCTCGGGTTCAGCGTCGATATCCAGATCGATCCGATACGCCTCATCAAAGCGCGGCGCGCCTTGCGGGTCGTGCTTTACCGTCAGACGGTCGGGATCATGCAGAAACGCGATTTCCTGCTGCGTCTCATTGATAAACCCCATCACCGCCTTGCGTGCCCGAAGCCCGGCAGCGGCTGCAAAATTCTCCAGGGCACGCGTCCCGTCACGCCTGCGGTGACTGTCGGGCGCTTCGATGATCATGACACCGTCGGCATCCAGCGCCGTAAAGACAATGCCCAAAGCGGCAAGCTGTGCCCGCCGCGTCACATCATGTCGCCCCGACCAACCGTCATCCTCAAGCAGGCTGCCTTCATCGTCGAACAGGTTCGAAAACCACTCGACATTATAGGTGGCGATCCGCATCAGGCCCGGCCTTCACTAATCGTCTCCCACGCGCGGTTGATCGCAATCAGGCGCTTTTCGGCCAGCTTGACGGCTTCCTCCGGCACACCGCGTGCCATCATCCGGTCGGGGTGGCTTTCACGCACAAGCGCGCGCCAGGCCTGGCGAATACTGTCGAGATCGGCACCCGGCTCAACACCCAACACATCATAGGGATCAGGCTCGGCATCCGGCACGAAGCGGGCGCGAAGCGCTTTGAACTCGCGCTCGGGCAATCCGAAAATCTGCGCCACCCGTGACAGGAAATCGTCTTCCTGTGGATGATACGCGCCGTCTGCCACGGCGATATAGAAAAGGCCCTCCATCAGATCGCAGAGGGTCCCGTCCGCGCTGTCGAACATGCCGGCCACACGGCGCGCATAGTCTTCGAAGCCCGCGACATCCTGCCGGGCGAGGTTGAAAAGCCGGGCGGTGTTCTCCTCCTCCTCTTTCGGGATGTAGAACACCTCGCGAAACGCCGCGACCTCGTTCCGGGTCACCAGCCCGTCCGCCTTGGCCATCTTGGCCCCAAGTGCCACCACGGCAATGGTAAAAGCCACGCTGCGCTCAGGCGGTGTGCGCAGTTTCTCGAACACCACGCTCAGGCTTTCGCCTGCACGCAGCGCCGCAATGGCCTCGGATATGCGTTCCCAGATGGTCATGGCGGTACCCTAAAGCCTGAGGGGAAAGGTTTGAAGCGGTCCACCGTCGCAGGACAGAGACGTTCAGAGCGCACCCTCTTCCGGAAGGAGCCATTTGCGCATCAGGACCAGATCCATCCAGCGCCCGAACTTGAACCCGACCTTTGGCAACTGCGCGACATGCTCATAGCCAATCCGTGTGTGAAACTGCACGCCTGCCGGGTTCTCACCGCTGATGCCGGCCCAAAGCGATCCGATGCCCGCATCCCGCGCGTGGTCTTCGAGCGCGTTCATCAGCACGCGCCCCGCGCCCTGCCCGCGCGCCTCGGGCGACAGAACAATCGTATGCTCCATCGCGCGCGCATACCCGATGCCGCGGCGAAACTGCATGTAGGAGACAAACCCAAGGCAGTGCCCATCACGCTCGGCCACCAGAAAACATGGCAGTTCCGCAATCGCTTCGCGCACCATCTCGGGCGTCTTTTCAACGCTGTTGAATGTGATCGACGTGTCCCGAATGACCGGGTTTTGAATGTCCGCAATCGCCGCGGCATCCTCAAAGCGCGCCGGACGTACGATCATGCCAAAACCCGCGTCCCTTCGGGCGTGGAAATCGTGGCAATCAATCGCTTTTCGGGCCCGGTCCTGACCGCGATCCGGTCCGTTGCGTGCAACGCCGGAAAGGCGGCAAGCAATGCATCGGCGTCCGGGTGGAACACGTCAAGCCGGCTCAACCGCAGGTCATGGTCGGGCAAGCGTCTTGCTGGGTGCGCGCTGCCTGCGTCCCACTCGATGAGTGCAGGCATCGCTGCATCAAACGGCAAGCGGCCAGTTTCGGGCACGGCCATCGCCCAACGCAGATCGTCACGCTCAAATTCGAGGATATCCCCGGTGCCAGCCGGAGCCGCCGCCAGCGCTTCATCCAGATCATCTGTCCGGCAGGCCCAGTTCGTCATGCGCGGCGCGCCCTGAAAACCGTCCAGATCATACCAGCGGGACCGGTCGGGGGGGGGCGCGTCGGGATCGATGGCAATCACTTCAAGGTAGTCCTCGGACCCCAATGACAAAAGCAGGTTATGTGTTCCCATGTGAACATGCTGTCCGCCGGGCGACAGACGCACGCCAAGGACGGCCTCAACATAGGCCGCGCCTTCGTCCAGAGTACGGGCAGCGACGATAAGATGGTCAAGCTTGAGAGAAAACAACATGCATCTTCATGCCTTCTCACATGACGCGACTTCAAGGGCAAAACATCGGACGGAACGCGTCGAGCTGCAAGACCAACGGTTAGCTGCGCGCCTCACGGATCAGGCGCAGGATGTCGGCGGCCGCTTCGGGGATGTTCGTGCCTGGGCCGAAGATCGCTTTCACGCCCTTTCCTTTAAGAAAGTCATAGTCTTGCTGCGGAATAACACCGCCGCAGATCACGATGATATCGCCCGCATCCGCCGCATGCAGCGCCTCGATCAGCTTCGGGGCCAGCGTTTTGTGGCCTGCGGCCTGGGATGAGATCCCGATGACATGCACGTCGTTGTCGATGGCATCCTGCGCCGCTTCTTCCGGCGTCTGAAAGAGCGGCCCGACATCGACGTCGAACCCGATATCGGCAAAGGCCGTCGCGATAACCTTGGCGCCCCGGTCATGACCGTCCTGGCCCATCTTGACCACCAGCATCCGCGGGCGGCGCCCCTCCTCTTCGGCAAACCCTTCGACGTCCTTCTGGATCGCTGCAAAACCCTCGTCGCCTTCGTAGGCCGCGCCATAGACCCCGGCCAAAGTCTTCACCTCGGCCCTGTGGCGGCCGAACACCTTTTCCATAGCCATACTGATTTCTCCAACGCTTGCGCGCGCGCGCGCCGCTTCCACTGCGGCGGCAAGCAGGTTGCCGTTGCCTTGTGCTGCTTCCTCGACCGCCGTCAGCGCCGCGTCGCAAGCGGATGTGTCCCGTTCGGAACGGATGCGCTCCAACCGGGCGATCTGCGCTTCGCGCACCTTGTCATTGTCAACTTCCAGAATGTCGATCGGGTCTTCATGTGCCTTGCGGTACTTGTTGACGCCGACAATCACCTCGTCGCCCCGGTCGATCATGGCCTGGCGGCGGGCCGCACTTTCCTCGATCCTCAGCTTTGGCATGCCGCTGGCGACGGCTTTGGTCATGCCGCCCATCTCTTCAACTTCCTCCATCAGAGCCCAAGCCTTGTCAGCGAGTTCCGAGGTCAGGCTTTCGACATAGTACGACCCGGCCAGCGGATCGACCACATTGGTGACCCCGGTTTCTTCCTGCAAAATCAACTGAGTATTCCGTGCGATCCGGGCGCTGAAATCGGTGGGCAGCGCAATCGCTTCGTCCAACGCATTGGTGTGAAGCGATTGGGTTCCTCCCAGCACAGCGCTCATCGCCTCATACGCCGTGCGCACCACGTTGTTGTAAGGATCCTGCTCCTGCAGCGACACGCCGGAAGTCTGGCAGTGTGTGCGCAGCATCTTCGACCGTGGGTTCTTCGGCTCGAACTCATCCATGATGCGCGACCAAAGCAGCCGCGCCGCCCGCAGCTTGGCCGCCTCCATGAAAAAGTTCATGCCAATAGCGAAGAAGAACGACAGCCGTCCCGCGAACTTGTCCACATCCATGCCGCGTGCGATGGCGGCGCGCACGTATTCGCGGCCATCGGCCAGCGTATAGGCCAGTTCCTGCACCAGGTTCGCGCCGGCCTCCTGCATGTGATAGCCGGAAATGCTGATCGAATTGAATTTCGGCATGTTATCAGCGGTATACTCGATGATGTCCGCCACGATCCGCATGCTCGGCTCAGGAGGGTAAACGTAGGTGTTCCGCACCATGAATTCCTTCAGAATGTCGTTCTGAATGGTGCCGGAGAGCAGCGCCTTGTCATGCCCCTGCTCTTCGCCCGCCACGATAAAGCTCGCCAGGATCGGGATCACAGCGCCGTTCATTGTCATCGACAAGCTGACCTGATCGAGCGGGATGCCATCGAAGAGGACCTTCATGTCCTCGACACTGTCGATGGCCACGCCAGCCTTTCCGACATCGCCAACAACGCGCGGGTGATCGCTGTCGTAGCCGCGATGCGTGGCCAGATCGAAGGCGACCGAAACCCCCTGCTGCCCGGCAGCCAGGTTCCGGCGATAAAACGCGTTCGACTCCTCTGCCGTCGAAAATCCGGCATACTGCCGGATCGTCCACGGGCGCCCCGCATACATCGTCGCCTTCACCCCGCGGGTGAACGGCGCAAAACCCGGGGTTTCGCCCATTTGCGGTAAACCTTTGGTATCCTCAGCCGTGTAAAGCGGCTTCACCCGGATGCCTTCCAGCGTCTCCCATTCGATATCGCTGATCTGGCGACCGCGCAGTTCCTTTTCGGCCAGAGCCTTCCAGTCCGTCATCGCGCACCTTCCTTTCGGCAAAGGGCAAACGGATTTCCGATCAGTTTTCCGTCAAAACTCACGGAAGAGTTTCGATCTGCCCTTAGATTTTTCGAATTTCGGCATATATTCATGCGCAATGGAGACATGGACATGACGCCCACCGCCTTGAAACTTTTTGGCTTTCTGCCGCTCATCGCACTTGCGACGGCGGCAAGTGCCACCGATAGCACTGACCCCGATCCGCGGGCCCTTTGGGATGCGGACCGCGCGGTTATCCTTGATGCGGCCGATATCGACCTCGACACCTTCAAGTGGACCGCGCGCCCGATCATCATTTTCGCAGAAAGCGAAAACGACCCGGCCTTCCAGCGGCAGCTTGAACTTTTGACCGCGCGTACCGATGAATTGGTGGAACGCGACGTTGTCCTGATCACCGATACCGATCCCGCGGCTCGCTCCGCATTGCGGACGCGGCTGCGCCCACGGGGGTTCATGCTCACACTGATCGGCAAGGATGGCGGCGTGAAGCTGCGCAAACCTTTCCCGTGGGATGTACGCGAACTGTCGCGACAGATCGACAAAATGCCCATCCGGCGACAGGAAATCATCGATGCCAAGGCCGCCGCGCGTGATGCAGCAGCGGAATAGGACCAACCCCGCGGCGCGCTTTGCGGTCTGAGTTGGCGCTCGGGCAGCATCACTCGAACTCCATGATCACTTCATCGACGGCCAGACTATCGCCCGGACCGGCGTTGATCTTCGACACAGTGCCTTTCTTTTCGGCCCGCAGGATGTTCTCCATCTTCATGGCCTCAATGGTGCAAAGCGCCTGCCCTTCCTGAACCTGCTCGCCCTCTTCCACGTCAATTTTCACGATCAGGCCCGGCATTGGACAGAGCAGCATCTTTGACGTATCGGGTGGCGTTTTCACCGGCATCAAGGCGGCCAGTTCGGCCTGCCTGTGGGTCAGCACGCTGACCCGCAGATCGGCGCCGCGATGGCGCACATGATAACCGTTCGTTTTGCGCTGGACCTTTAGGACCAGAGGCGCACCGCCCACGTCCAGTTCAGCCAATGGCTGACCCGGTGTCCACGCACTGCTCACGCGCAGTGTTTCGCCATCGGCAAAAGAGATATCCGCACCGTCCCGATCCGCGCTCATCGCGACCTCGAACTTATGCTCCCCGACGAAAACAACCCAGTCCGTACCGACTTGCCGCTCGTGATTGCTCAACCGGCCCGAGATGCGCGAACGTCGGATTTCCGCTACGCGATGCATCGCCGTGGTCGCGGCAGCGATCCGACGGCAAGTCGCCTCGTCCGGTGTGACCCCGTCGAAGCCCTCAGGGTATTCTTCCTCGATGAACGCCGTCGTCATGTCGCCGCTGATGAACTTTGCATGGTCATAGACCGCCGACAGGAACGGGATGTTATGCCCGATCCCCTCAACCTCGAACCGGTCAAGCGCGATGCGCATCTCCTCAATCGCCGCATCCCGCGTTGGGGCCCAGGTACACAGCTTGGCGATCATCGGGTCGTAATACATGCTGATTTCACCACCCTCGAAAACGCCGGTGTCGTTGCGCACCGCGCGCGTCTCTTCAGCAACCTCGGCGGGCGGGCGATAACGGGTGAGACGCCCGATCGAGGGCAGGAACCCGCGATAAGGATCTTCGGCATAAAGCCGGCTTTCCATTGCCCAGCCGTTGATGCCGATATCGCTTTGTGTCAGCGACAGCTTCTCGCCATGGGCAACACGGATCATCTGCTCGACAAGGTCGACACCGGTGATCAGTTCGGTCACCGGGTGCTCAACCTGCAAACGGGTGTTCATTTCAAGGAAATAGAAGTTCCGCTCACCATCCACGATGAACTCGACGGTGCCCGCACTGGCGTATTCTACCGCATGGGCCAGTGCCAAAGACTGTTCACCCATCGCCTTGCGTGTGGCCTCATCCAGAAAGGGCGAAGGCGCCTCTTCGATCACCTTCTGGTTCCGGCGCTGGATCGAGCATTCGCGCTCGTTCAGGTAAACACCATTGCCGTGGCTGTCACAGAGCACCTGAATTTCAATGTGGCGCGGCTGGGTGACGAACTTTTCGATAAAGATCCGGTCATCGCCAAAACTGTTGGCCGCCTCGTTCTTCGACGACTGAAACCCCTCTCGCGCCTCGGTATCGTTCCATGCGATCCGCATGCCCTTGCCGCCGCCCCCGGCGCTGGCCTTGATCATCACCGGATAGCCGATCTCACCCGAAATCTTCACGGCCTCCTCGGCATCCTCGATCAGCCCCATGTACCCCGGAACCGTCGAGACATCGGCCTCCTGCGCGATCTTCTTTGAGGTGATTTTGTCGCCCATCGCCTCAATCGCCCTCTTGGGCGGGCCGATGAAGGCCACACCTTCGGCCTCGAGCGCTTCGGCAAACTTGGGGTTCTCCGAAAGAAACCCATAGCCCGGATGCACCGCCTCCGCGCCGGTCTGACGGATCGCGTCCATCACCTTGTCGATCACGATGTAAGACTGGTTGGCAGGCGCGGGCCCGATATGCACCGCCTCATCCGCCATCTTCACATGCAGCGCGTTGGCATCAGCATCCGAGTAAATCGCCACGGTCGCAATGCCCATCTTCCGCGCCGTCTTGATGACCCGGCAGGCAATCTCGCCCCGGTTCGCGATCAGGATCTTCTTGAACATGTCCCCTCCAGCCGGGTGTTCGCCCCCGGAAAAACGACGAAAGCCACCCGGCCATGCGGCCAGGCGGCTTTCATTCGTGTCGTGATGCGGGCCGGGCCCGCGATAGTTGTACTAGACGTCGTCGGCCAAAGCGCCCGCGACGCCGCCGACAGCGGCACCGGTAAGGCATTCGCCTTCTTCGATAAGATCGGCCGCGATGCACCCCGCGCCGGCCCCGACAAGCGCGCGTTCCAGATCAGTGCCCTCGCTACAGGCCGTGAGACCGAGCATTGCGGCCACGGCCAGGAATGAGATTTTCTTTTGCATGGTAATGTGCCTCTGGTTTGCTCTTGGGGTTTCCCCTGCGAGCGAAAGAGCGCATTTGCACGTTGATATTCAATAGCAAACCTTGCCGCGCCGCCGTAACCGGCATCAAACAGCTCAGTTTTGCTTACGTCGCAGTCGAAGGGCGCAGATTTATCAGAGGTCGTCTGAAACTGCGCCTGCTGCACCACCAACGATGGCACCTTCGACACATCTGCCATCGACGAGGATTTCACCTGCGGCACAACCGATGGCCGCGCCAACGGCTGCGCGCTCGAAATCTGAGTCGAGCTCATCGCATGCCGACAGGGTTGCGATGGCTGCAAACAGGGCGAACGGAGTGAATCTTGACATGGGAAACTTCCTCTCGTTTTGACCGAGGAACCGAAGTTCCAAAAACAGCAGAGAAGATTTCCGGCAGTTTTGGCAACAACCCTGGTCAACCTGACCCGGATCCCGGCGGCTCTCTGCCGGTGCCCCAAGAACCACGAAGGCCCAACCGGGTAATTCCGGTCGGGCCGACGTGAAGGGGAAGGGTAACGGTTCTTACTTGTGGAAGCGCAGCGCTGAGTGGGGCGCATCGCCTCTCCAGTAACCATGCATTTTCTTAACAAGCCATGAAAGCAAAAGCTGACATCCTCACCAAAACCGGCAAGTCTTTGCCAATAGGCGGAAAACCAGAGCAAAATCATGCCACCCACGTCCCGTCAAAAGCATCGGGAAAGGCCGCCCGCGCGCGCGGTTCGTCAATTTTCAGCAACGCATCATAGCTTTCAGGATCAAACGGGTCTTCCGCCGGAAGCACTTCCCGCCCGAACAACCAAGACAGGCGACCTGCATCGAGGTTGCCGCGCTCAAAGGGGGCATCGCCGAATTGATCCCATAGACACGCAAGGAATGCGGCGTCTGCATCGCGATCCGCCCGCCTGCGGTCTGCATAGCGTTCGCGGGCGACGATCTTCGTAACGCCGCGCGGATTGGCACGCCGAATTGTGAACTGAAAATCGGTGCCCGGCATACGGCCCGGGAAGCCACGGTGCTTTAACATGGCCGCGCCACGCGCGGTCCAGGGCTACCGGCTATTCTGCTGCGGCACCACAAACACAACGTCTTCGCGCAAGTCACAGCCAGCGGCAAGGAGCGCAAAAAGAAGAACAGCGATTTTCGGAAGTTTTTGCATCTTAGCCCAATGCGGGGGTTCGGTCGGGGCTGACGCCCCGACCAAGAAAGTTCTGAATCAGAACTTCTCCATAACTGGCTCTTCCATGACCATCGGCTCTTCCATGGGCTCTTCCTGCTGAGCGCAG
>JBCCWG010000017.1:0-32673 GCA_039193985.1 Pseudomonadota bacterium | reverse complement strand
GTGATGCTGATCACCCACGATATGGGCGTGATTGCCGAGACGGCGGACCGGGTGGCGGTGATGTATGCCGGGCGGCTGGCGGAACTCGGCACGGTGCGCGAAGTGCTGACGGCGCCGGAGCATCCTTACACGCATGGGCTCATGGCCTCGACCCCGCTGGCCAGCCAGGGCAGGCGGCGGTTGCAACAGATCCCCGGTTCGATGCCGCGTCTGACGACGATGCCCGAGGGGTGCGCGTTTCATCCGCGCTGTCCGCGCGCGCAGGACAAGTGCCGTCACGCCCCCGGCCCGGTGAAGGGCACAGGACGTGCGGCCTGTTGGTTCCCGATGGTGGCGGAGGCGGCGGAGTGACGGCTTACGTGTCGATCAAGGGTCTGACCCGGGTATTCGATGTCTCGAAGCCCTGGCTCAACCGGGTGTTGGAACGGCGGGGCCGGGCGATCCTGACGGCGGTTTCGGATGTCGATTTCGAGATCAAGGAGAAGACGACCTATGCGCTGGTGGGCGAAAGCGGGTCAGGCAAGTCGACCATCGGGCGCATGCTGGTGGGGCTGCTTCGGCCATCGCAGGGCGCGGTCGAGGTCGAGGGGGTCAACATCGCGACCGAGCGTGATGCCGAGACGGTGGCCAGGGTTCGCTCGAACATTCAGATGATCTTTCAGGACCCCTATGCCTCGCTCAACCCGCGCTGGCGGGTGCGTGACATCATCGCGGAGCCTGTTGCGGCGAAAGGGGGCGCGACCGAGGGGTTGGCCGAACGGTTGCTGGAGCAGGTGGGTTTGCATCCCTCAGATGCGGGCAAGTATCCGCATGAGTTCTCGGGTGGCCAGCGTCAGCGGATTTGCATTGCACGCGCGCTCGCCTCGAACCCGAAGCTGATTGTTTGTGACGAGCCGACCTCGGCTTTGGATGTCTCGGTTCAGGCGCAGGTGCTGAACCTGATGAGTGATCTGAAGGACGATCTTGGACTGACCTATCTGCTGATTACCCATGACCTGACGGTTGTGCGGCACATGGCGGATCGGATCGGGGTGCTCTATCTCGGGCGGCTGGTGGAAGAAGCGGCGCCGGAGGAACTGTTTGAGGCGCCGAAGCATCCTTACACGCGGATGCTCTTGGATGCGGCGCCCATGATGGACGGGTTCGGGCGCGAGGTGGAACCGCCGGACGGCGAAATCCCCGATCCGATCAATCCGCCATCGGGCTGTGCCTATCACCCGCGCTGTCCGATTGCGGTGGATGTCTGCAAGCGCGACCGGCCCATGCCTCGCCAGTTGGGAGCGCGGGTGGTGGCGTGCCACCTGGCGGAGTAGGGCTTTGACGCACATGAGGACGTTCTCGGTCCGGTGGGTTTGTCGGGCCCGAGGATCGTTCGGCCCACTTGCGCGCCGATGATCCAGGGCGCCCCGACCATTGGTTTTTTCGGCCTACATCAGTGCCTCGGCATCGACACCGACTGTCATTGCGCCGATGGGTTCACCGGTGGACGGGTCGACAATCGTCAGGGAAATCTGGCCCTGATATGTTCCGGTCGAGTCATCGAATTCGATGTCTCCGAGATGGATGGCACCCGAGCCGCGCCCATAGGTTTCGGAGAATTTGGCCTCGTCGCCCTGCCAATAGTCGGACGTCACGGCGCTGGAGGCGACATTGAGCCCGCGCGCGTCCATGATAAACACCTCGGTAATGCGCCCATCGGCGGCAGCAACCTGCTGGCGGAGGAACTCAGCCGCGCTGCCACTAAGAACCGGAGTGATCGTCGGGGTGTCAGAGGCGCCGACTTCGCTGCGCCACTGCTGATCAAGCCGGTCGATCATGGTCTGATCATACCCTGCGGTCATGGCGTTTTGCTCGTTAATGGCGCTGACGATGGGGCCGGACATCGCCCAATCGCGAATCTCCTCCTCCAGATAGCTTTGCATCGCGGGGGCGAAATCGTTGGCATGGGCGGTCGTGGCGGAAGCCAGCAGGGCGGCGGCAACATGGCGTTTCATCATCAAGAAGCACTCCGGGCAAAAAGAAATGTCCGGATTGGGTACGCTGGCAGGCTTTACGGGGATTTAAGATGGTTGCGGAAAGCACTGATAATTCGATTGAAAATCAATGCATCACGGGAAGCGGCCGTGTTGGCACTTTGCATGCAAGCGGCATTTACCCCTTGAGCTTCTAGTCACTGGAAGCTCTATATGTCGTCCGGTATGACAAATATCCGAGACATCTTATGACACTGCCCCGTCAGATCACGCTTGGTATCGAAGGTCTGTCCTGCGCGTCCTGCGTTGGGCGGGTCGAACAGGCTTTGGCCCGGGTTGGCGGTGTGTCGAAAGTCGCGGTCAACCTTGCGACAGAGTCCGCCCGCATATCCGTCGCCTCCCCGGCAGCACTGGTCGAGGCTGCCGGGGCGCTTGACGATTTGGGTTATCCGGCGCGAACTGCGCGCGTGACGCTTCAGGTGCAATCGATGTCCTGCGCCTCCTGCGTTGGGCGGATCGAGGCTGCGCTCTCGGGCGTTCCGGGGGTGCGGTCGGTCAATGTGAACCTTGCCGGTGAAACCGCGACGGTCACCTATCTCAAGGGTGTCGTGCAACCGGCCGATCTGGCGGCGGTTGCCACCGGGGCGGGGTATCCTTCGGACGTGGCTGACGGCGATCACGCCGCGTCGAATGCTGAGCGCAAGGCAGATGAAGCAAGGGCGCTGTCACGTCGTGTTGCCCTCGCCGCTGCGCTGACCCTGCCGGTGTTCGTTTTGGAGATGGGCGGGCATCTTGTTCCGGCGTTCCATCATTTTATTGCGCGCACCATCGGGCTTCAAACGTCGTGGGTGATCCAGTGCGTTCTGGCCAGCCTCGTGCTCTTCGGTCCGGGGCGTGTGTTTTTTGCCAAGGGTGTGCCCGCGCTGCTCAAGGGCGCGCCTGATATGAATAGCCTTGTCGCGATGGGGACCGGGGCGGCCTGGAGCTATTCGGTGGTGGCGACTTTTCTGCCAGGGCTTCTGCCGGTCGGTGTACGGGCTGTTTACTTCGAAGCGGCCGCCGTCATCGTCGTGCTGATCCTGGTTGGCCGCTGGCTGGAAGCACGGGCGAGGGGGCGGACCGGCGCGGCAATCCAGGCACTCCTGGGGTTGCAGGTCCGCACAGCGCGCGTTCTGCGCAATGGTGAAGTTGTCGAGGTCGATATCGAGGCACTTGCCGTCGGTGACACCGTGCTGGTGCGGCCCGGCGAGCGCCTGCCGGTGGACGCTGAGGTTTTGGACGGGGCCAGCAATGTCGATGAAAGCATGATCACCGGCGAACCGCTGGCGGTGTCCAAAGCTGCCGGGGCTGCAGTCACCGGTGGCACCGTCAACGGCACCGGCAGCCTGACCCTGCGCGCCACGCGGGTCGGGGCCGACACCACGCTGGCCCAGATCATCCGCATGGTGGAAGAAGCGCAGGGCGCCAAGCTTCCCATTCAGGGTTTGGTGGATCGCGTCACGCTCTGGTTCGTGCCTGCCGTGATGGCAGTCGCTGGCCTGACGGTCGCCCTCTGGTTGCTGCTTGGCCCCGATCCCGCGCTGACGCTGGCGCTTGTGGCCGGGGTATCGGTCCTTATCATCGCATGCCCCTGCGCCATGGGTCTGGCGACGCCGACCTCGATCATGGTCGGCACCGGGCGTGCAGCCGAGATGGGGGTTTTGTTCAGGAAAGGCGATGCGTTGCAGGCCCTGAGCGGCATTGGTGTCATCGCATTCGACAAGACCGGAACCGTGACCGAGGGGCGGCCGGGCCTGACCGACATTGTGCTGGCGGACGGCTTTGACCGGGGTGAGGTCATGGCGCTGGTGGCCGCGGTTGAGGCCCGGTCCGAGCACCCTGTCGCCGAGGCGATTGTCCGGGGGACACAGCTTGAGGGGGTGGAACCGCGCGCCGCGGAAGATGTCCACGCCATCCCCGGTTACGGTGTGGCGGCGACGGTGGACGGGCGGGCCATCCTGGTGGGTGCGCATCGGTTGATGCAGCGCGACGGTATAGACGTTTCCAGTCTTGCAGCGACCGAGCGCGATCTTGCGGCCCGTGGGAAGACTGCGCTTTTTGCGGCGATTGACGGCCGCGTGGCGGCGGTGATCGCGGTGGCCGATCCGATCAAACCCGGCAGTGCCCTGGCCATCGAAGCGTTGCGGAAACGGGGGCTGCGTGTGGCGATGATCTCGGGCGACAGCCAGGCGGCGGCCGAAGCGGTCGCACGCGAGGTCGGGATTGACGAGGTGATTGGCGGCGTCCTGCCCCATGGCAAAAGCGCCGCCCTGCAACGTCTGGGCGGGGGCGGGCGGACGGTTGCCTTTGTCGGCGACGGCATCAATGACGCTCCCGCGTTGGAATACGCCGACGTGGGCATCGCCATTGGGACGGGCACCGATGTGGCGGTCGAGGCGGCCGATGTCGTTTTGATGTCCGGTGATCTGCGTGGGGTGGTCAATGCGGTTGATGTCTCGGTCCGGACGATGGCGAACATCCGGCAGAACCTGATCTGGGCCTTTGGTTATAACGTGGCGCTGATCCCTGTGGCCGCGGGCGTGCTTTATCCGGCGTTTGGTCTCTCGCTGTCGCCGGTCTTTGCCGCAGCCGCGATGGCGTTGTCTTCGGTGTCGGTTCTGACCAATGCGCTGCGCCTCCGCGCGCTGAAGCCCGCGCTGGACGAAGGCGGGCCGGGGCCGCACACGGGCGGCGCGCTCAAACCGCAACCGGCGGAATAGGGAGGTCTTTAGATGAACATCGGAGAGGTTGCCGACCGCTCGGGCCTGCCACCCAAGACCATCCGTTATTACGAGGATATCGGTCTGGTCTGTCCATCTCGGAGCGCGAATGGCTATCGCGCCTTTCGCGAGAGCGATCTGCACAAGTTGACGTTTCTAGGCCGGGCACGGACGCTCGGGTTTTCGATCGAGGATTGCCGCACGCTGTTGGGGCTTTACGAGGACGAAAGCCGCGAAAGCGCACAGGTCAAGGCCGTGGCACAGGAGCATCTGTCGGCCATTGACGACAAGATCCGGCAACTGCAGGACATGCGGGCGACCCTGTCCGAGCTGGTTGCTTCGTGCCATGGCGATGATCGGCCTGATTGTCCGATCTTGCAGGATTTGGCTGGAGGTTGAAGCAAAACCGATCTGGATCGGACCTGCTTTAGCGCAGCGCCTCGGGCAGGTTTTGCAATGCGGCGTCCAGCGGCACAACCGGTAGGCCGCCCTTGATCCAGCCCGGGCCCCGGCGCGAACCAAGCATGCCTTCCGAGACGTCGATGAACTCGGTATAGCCCGCGCGCCGCAGGGCCCGCAGCAAGCTGCCGCTGCGCCCGCCGGTGGCGCAGATCAGGGCAACGGGCTTGCCGCCTGACATCTCGCGGGCGGCAAAGAACCGCTCCTGAAAGCCCTTTTCATGCATGCTGATTGGCCACGCGCCTTCAGCAACGCCGGTTTCCAGCCATTCGTCCCGCGAGCGGACATCGATCAGGGTGATTTCCCCCGCAACAAGCGCGTCGGCGGCATCCTTCGCGCTCCAGATCTCGGAGGTGGCCGCCACGGAATGGCCGGGGGCCAGCAGGGCGACCGGCGCTAGGAGCAAAAGGTCACGTCGTTTCATGGCGCAAAGGTATGCGGCCCCTCGCAAGTGTCAATTGTGGCGGAACTGTGTTCGATCACAGTGTCGTGGTGGTTTTTTGTCACCATTCGGCGCCTTTCGACGCGTTTCACGGGCTCGAGGCTTGGCGCGGCCAGTGCAGGTTCGTAGTCTGCAGCCGCTGCAAAGACCTGGGAGACTATGATCGTGCTCACACGACGCCATTTCGTATCCACTGCCGGTGCGTTGTTTTCGACACCGATAGCCAGCGCCGCCTTTGGCCAAAGCGACCCGTCCCAAGTGGTCGACCCGTCCGAAGTCATTGACGCCCCGATTGTGCCGGAAGAAGCGCCCGCCCGCGCCCCGATTTCGGACAAAAGCCGTTGGGCCGAGTGGGACCGGCGCGTCACGCCGGCGAACTACGATCCGGCGACATCGAACCCCTGGGGCTTTCACCCGCGCTTTCTGCCGCAACTGGTACAGGCCAACGACGGCCTGCGCCCCGGTGACATCCACGTCGACGCAGTGGCGCGGTATCTCTATCACATTCGCGAGGGTGGGACGGCGATGCGCTATGGCGTCGCCATCGCCAAGGGCGATCTTTACGAGCCGGGCACCTATTCCATCAACGTCAAGAAGAAGTGGCCGACCTGGCGCCCGACCGACGACATGATCGAGCGGGACCCCGCTGCGTTTGAGCGTTATGCCGACGGCATGGACGGAGGGCCGAGCAACCCGCTTGGCTCACGCGCGTTTTATCTGTTTGAGGGACGCCGCGACACGTATCTGCGTATTCACGGCACGCCTTATCCGCGGTCGATCGGTGGTCGGGCAAGCTCGGGCTGCGTGCGCATGGTCATGGCGCATATCATCGGGCTGTACGATCAGGTCGCCATCGGATCGACAGCCTATCTCTATTCGCCAAACGGGACGGTGACGGCGCGCAGCTAGGCTTTCCGACTTAAGACGTCTCTTCTGACGCGGGCCGCATGCAAATGTGTTGCCCGCGTTTGCTTCTGAGCGGCAGCAGCGTCGTCTCTACCGGGCCGACATGTTCATACCAGAAGCAATTGTCTTCCTCTTTGAGCTTGACCGAATTCAGGTTCTGGTTCGGCGCAGCAATCGCGACCACGTCTTCGGGGACATCCCGCATGAAGCCGCCGCCGCCGACGGAGGCCGGGCCGCAAGCGATCAGGGTGGTCAGCAGGCCGATGCTTAAAACGAATTTCTTCATACGTGTTATTCCTGAAAAACCCTGTGGTTAGGGCCGCGTCTTCACGCGGTGCACATCTCGTCGTTGACACTACCTCTATGGAGACGTCTGCGGCTTTGCAAGCTCGGTGCGCGCCGCGTCCCGTGAGTGTTGCGGTGGGTCTTCAGGTGGGCGTTGGTGCCGCTGCGTGGATCAGGCCCTTGTCTTTGAGCTCTGTCCAGAACGTGCCCGGGATCGGTGTGTCGAACCAGGTCAGGATCTGTTCGAGCTCGGCCTTGCTGCGGGGGCCGGGGATGACCGATGTTACGACGTCGTGTCCCAGTGGGAACTGAAGCGCAGCGGCGGCAAGGGGGATGTTGTGCGTATCCGCCACCGCGCCGAGGGCGCGGGCCTTTTCCACCACGTTTTCCGGGGCTTTCGCATAGTTCCACATCTCGCGCCCGACCAGGATGCCGGAGTTGAACGGCCCGCCGCAGATGATCGTGGTGCCTGCCGCCTGACAGGCGGGGAAGAGCGTGTCGAGCGGGGTTTGCTCCAGTAGCGTGTAGCGGCCGGCGAGCAGGAACACGTCCCAATCGCCGATACCGAGCGCGTCCTGGCAGACCTGGTTTTCGTTCACGCCAAGGCCGATGGCCTTGACCGTGCCCGCGCGGCGCAGCTCGTCCATTGCGCGATAGCCGCCTGTCGCAAGGTCCTTGAAATGGCGGGTGTTCTCCTCGCCGTGCTGCATCGCGCCAATATCATGGGCCAGCAGGATATCGATCCGGTCGAGGCCGAGACGTTGAAGGCTGTCTTCAAAGGCGCGCATCACGCCGTCATAGCCATAGTCGTAGATGACGTTGAATGGCAGCGGCTCGATCATCCCGAAATCCATGGGGTTGTCGACGGCACCGGGGGCCAAAAGGCGTCCGACCTTGTCGGATAAGAAATAGTCGGTGCCGCGCAGGAGATCGCCCATCACGCGTTCGGAGCGTCCGAAGCCGTACCAGGGCGCGGTGTCGAAATAGCCGATCCCGGCATCCTTGGCCGCCTGGATCAGCTCGGCAGCCTGAGTGTAGTCCAAGTCGACGAAGTTGCCGCCAAGGGGCGCACCGCCGAGGCCCAGCACATCAATGCTGAGGTCCGTGCGTCCGACCTGTCGTTTTTCCATGGTGCTGATCCCCCTTCTTGCGTACTGCGCTGGTGTAGCGCCTGACGCACCGGGATGCGAGGCACGTCATCAAGAAAAAAGCCGGTCCCTTCGGAACCGGCCTTTTCACGTCTTTGGTTGGTTTGAATCAGGCCAGATGGCTGCGCAGGAACCAGGCGAATTTTTCATGCACCTGACCGCGCGCGATGCAAAGATCTTCGGTCAGCGTGTCGCCGTGGTTGGCCGCCGTCTCACCCGCGCCCGCAAGGGTCGAGGCCAGCGTTTCCTGCGCGGCGAGCATGCCCTTAATCATGTCCTTGTCCGAGGCGTGGCCGTCATGTTCGGCGACTTTGGAACGTGCGATCATACCTGCCAGCGTGCCTTCGGCATGGCCGTTCAGCGCCTTGATGCGTTCTGCGAGATCGTCTTGCGCGGTGAAGTGATCTTCGTAGATCTGCTGGAAAAGTTCGTGCAGCGGAGCGAATGCCATGCCGGTGACGTTCCAGTGGAAGTTCTGCGCCAGCATCGTGGTCACCGCGGTCTCGGCAACGCTTTGGTTCAGCGCCTCGACAATCTCTGCCTGGGCGTTGTTCGACAGGGCCATGGCGGGTTGGGTCATCTCATGCTCCTTTGCAATTCGAGTTTGTACGCGCTGGCTGGCGTCTGCTGGCTGGCTTGCCACAGATAAATAGCGAGCCTACCGGTCGAGACAAGGACTTTTTAGAATTATTCTAAGAAAGCGAAAAACGCTCTGACATCCGCGAGATCAGAAAGCGGATGTGCCGGTGATGCTCCCGCGCGACGCGGGAATACAACAAGAACGTCGCACTTGCCTCATCCCCGCGCGCGAGCGCGACCGAGAGGCGCAGCAACCAGTTTTCGTCGAAGGAGCGTTCGGCGACACCGGGGCGATAAAACACCGCCTGCTTTCCCAGTGCCTGGTTCAGGCACAGCAAAAGCGCTTCGGCATGGGCCTTGAAGGACTGGCTGCGGGTCACGGTGAGCAAGGCACAGGCTTCAAAAAGATCAGTGCGCGCCTTTGCGCGGCATCCGAGTGATACGAAACGCAGGTGGTTGAGAAAGCCCGCATCGCTCCGATCCAGCGGAGCTGCGTCCGGCCAGTCCCAACGGGCTTCGGTTTGCTTCAGCGCTCCCATCGTGTTTCGTCGTCCGTGCGTTGCGCGGTGCGGCCCACCGCTATTCCCGATCAATATGGTAGGTTATTCACCGATTCTCAAGCGGTGCGGCCGAGATCGCATTTATGCCGCACCCTGTTTGCGATGACGTCACACGTCGAGCGTGTTGGCCTTTTCCCAACTGCTGAAGTGGTTGGCGAAGGCGTTCCATTCACGGGTCTTGAGTTTCAGGAAGGCGGCGGCAAATTCGTCGCCCAAGTTGGCTTTCAGGTCCGCATCGGCGTCGAAGGCACGGAGCGCGTCGAGCAGGTTGAGGGGCAGCCGTGTGACGTCCGTCAACATGTGCCCTTCGGCATACATGTCGATGTCGCGGCGTGGGCCCGGATCGGCTTTCGATGCGAGGCCCGAGAGGCCCGCGGCGATGATGACCGCTTGCAGGAGATAGGGGTTCGCCGCGCCATCGGGCAGGCGCAACTCGAACCGGCCGGGGGCGGGGACGCGGACCATGTGGGTGCGATTGTTGCCGGTCCAGGTGACGGTATTGGGCGCCCAGGTGGCCCCCGATGTCGTGACCGGGGCGTTGATGCGCTTGTAGCTGTTCACCGTGGGATTTGTGATCGCCACCATGGCTTCGGCATGGGCCATGATCCCGCCGAGGAAGTGCTTGCCTTGCTCGGAGAGGCCGACCTCACCGGTGGGGCCATCGCCGTCGCCCGCGAAAACGTTGGTCGTGCCGTCCTTGTTCCAGACCGAGATATGGGTGTGACAGCCATTGCCGGTGAGCCGTTCGATGGGTTTGGGCATAAACGTCGCGCGCAACCCGTGTTTCTCGGCCACCGATTTGACCATGAACTTGAAAAAGCTGTGCTTGTCGGCGGTACGGAGCGCATCGTCGAATTCCCAGTTCATCTCGAACTGGCCGTTCGCATCCTCGTGGTCGTTCTGATAGGGACCCCAGCCGAGGTCGAGCATATAGTCGCAAATCTCGGCGATCACGTCATAGCGGCGCATGACCGCGCCCTGATCATAGCAGGGCTTTTCGGCGGTGTCGTAGGGATCGCTGATCTCGCTGCCATCGGCGGTGAGGAGGAAGAACTCGGCCTCGACCCCCGTCTTGACGTAGAGGCCCTGACCTTCGGCTTGCGCCAGCAGGCGGCGGAGGACATTGCGAGGGGCCTGGGCGACCTCGGCGTCTTCCATGACGCAGTTGGCGGCGACCCAGGCGACCTCGGGTTTCCACGGCAGTTGGATGACCGACGACGGGTCGGGCACCGCGAGCATGTCGGGGTCGGCCGGGGTCATGTCGAGCCACGCGGCAAAGCCTGCGAACCCCGCACCTTCTTCCTGCATGTCGGCGATGGCCTGGGCGGGCACAAGTTTCGCCCGTTGTCCACCGAAGAGGTCGGTGAAGGAGATCATGAAGTACTTGACGCCCTTGTCCTTGGCGAAGGCAGCGAGGTCGGTGGTCATGGCAAATCCCTGTCGAGTGTCAAAAGGTTGTTCCCGGTTTTCCGGGGTACCAGTCAGTGCCCGCGAGCGGGACTTTGGCCATCGCGGCGGCCTCCATCGTCAGCGCGCAGAGGTCTTCGGGTTCGAGGTTGAGGACATGGCTCTTGCCGCACGCCCGCGCAATGGTCTGCGCTTCCAGTGTCATCACGTTAAGATAGTTGCGCAGGCGCCGGCCGCCTTCAACGGGGTCGAGGCGGGCCATCAGGTCGGGGTCCTGCGTGGTGATGCCCGCCGGATCGTTGCCTTCGTGCCAGTCGTCGTAAGCCCCCGCGGTGGTGCCGAGCGCATTGTACTCGGCCTCCCACTTCGGATCATTGTCGCCAAGCGCGATGAGGGCAGCGGTGCCGATGGCGGTGGCGTCGGCGCCTAGCGCCAGCGCCTTGGCCACGTCGGCGCCGGTGCGGATGCCGCCCGAGACGACGAGTTGCACCTCACGGTGCATGCCGAGATCTTGCAGCGCGCGCACCGCTTCGGGGAT
Source organism: Pseudomonadota bacterium (assembly GCA_039193985.1). Lineage (GTDB taxonomy): Bacteria > Pseudomonadota > Alphaproteobacteria > Rhodobacterales > Rhodobacteraceae > JAJDOD01. The sequence goes on along the minus strand of JBCCWG010000017.1, from coordinate 21,617 downwards.
GCAAGCGAGGATCGGCTGGCCAACATGTTCGATGAAGACGTCCTGCGTGGCCGCCGTGCCGCCCTGCATGCCGTCCAGCACCACCACATCGGCTCCGGCTTTGACGGCGAGCGTGGTGTCGAAGTAAGGCCGCGCGCCGCCGACTTTGATATAGATCGGGACCGTCCAGCCGGTGATTTCGCGCAACTCCAGGATCTTGATCTCCAGATCGTCCGGCCCCGTCCAATCGGGATGGCGGCAGGAGGAGCGCTGGTCGATCCCCTTGGGCAGGTTGCGCATATCGGCCACGCGGTCGGTGATCTTCTGGCCCAGCAGCATGCCACCTCCGCCGGGTTTCGCGCCCTGGCCCACCACGATCTCGATCGCGTCGGCGCGGCGCAGATCGTCGGGGTTCATGCCATAGCGGGACGGCAGGTATTGATACACGAGCTTGTCGGAATGGCCGCGTTCTTCGGGCGTCATGCCGCCATCGCCGGTAGTCGTCGAAGTGCCCGCCAGTGTCGCGCCGCGCCCGAGCGCCTCCTTCGCGGGGCCGGAGAGGGCACCGAAGGACATGCCCGCGATGGTGATGGGAATGTCGAGTTCGATGGGGTTTTTCGCAAAGCGTGTGCCAAGCGTGACCGAGGTATCGCATTTCTCGCGATAGCCTTCGAGCGGATAGCGCGAGATCGACGCGCCGAGGAACAGAAGGTCGTCGAAATGCGGCACTTTGCGTTTCGCGCCGCCGCCCCGGATGTCATAGATGCCGGTGGCCGCAGCGCGCCTGATCTCCGCATTGATCGGGTCGGTGAACGTGGCCGACTGGATCGGCGTGGTGCGGGGCGGTGCGGTTTCGTCTTTCACGGGCCAGCCCTCAATACGCGTTGTCGATGTCGAAGTGATAGAGCTTGCGGGCCGAGCCATAGCGACGGAACTCCTCCGGCTTGGCGTCGCATCCGGCGCGGTCCAGCAGGTCTTGCAGCAAGGCGATGTGTTCGGGCCGCATCTCCTTCTCCACACAATCCGCGCCCAGCGACTTGACCGACCCGCGCACGAAGATCAGCGCTTCATAAAGGCTGTCGCCCAACGCCTCGCCCGCATCGCCGCAGACGACCAGCGTGCCGGACTGCGCCATGAAAGCGCTCATGTGGCCGATATTGCCATGCACGACGATGTCGATGCCCTTCATCGCGATGCCGCAGCGGGACGAGGCGTTGCCCTTGATCACCAGCAACCCACCATGGCCGGTGGCCCCCGCATACTGGCTGGCATCGCCTTCGATCACGACTGTGCCGCTCATCATGTTTTCGGCCACGCCCGGCCCGGCGGACCCGTCGATCTGGATGGTGGCCTGCTTGTTCATGCCCGCGCAATAGTACCCGGTGGAGCCTTTGACGGTGACCTCGATGGGTGCGTCGAGGCCGCAGGCGATGGCATGCGCGCCTTTGGGGTTGAGCACCTGCCACGCCGTCTCATTCGTCGTGGCGGTCTGGGCCTGCAGGCTTTCGTTCAGCGCGCTCAGTTCAGTCTGGGCAAGATCGATGGTCTGCATCAAGCGGCTTTCCGGGGGGCGCTTGGGGTGTCGTGGGTCCAGAAGTATACGGTGGCGGGTTCCGGTTCCCAGACCCGGGCGTCTTCGATGTCGGGCAGGTCGACGAGGGCGCGGTATTCGGACCCGAAGGCAACGTATTGGCCGGTCTCGGCCATGACCGCGGGCTTGCACGCGATGGGGTCGCGGACGACCCCGAAGCCGTCGCGCGTGCCAACAACGAAGGTGAAGAACCCGTCGAGATCGGTCAGGCTGCTTTCCAGCGCCTCACCCAGCGTAGCCCCGTTCTGCATGCGCCAGGTGAGATAGGCCGCGCCCACCTCGGTGTCGTTTTCCGTTTCAATCGCAATGCCTTCGCGGCGGAGCTTGCGGCGGAGCATGTTGTGGTTCGAGAGCGATCCGTTGTGGACGAGGCACTGATCGTCGCCGGTGTTGAAGGGATGCGCGCCGAGGGTCGTGACGGCACTTTCGGTAGCCATGCGGGTGTGCCCGATCCCGTGCGTGCCGGACATGGTGGCGAGCGCGAAGCGGTCGGACACGTCGCAGGGCAGGCCGACTTCCTTGTAGATTTCCAGCCGGGTGCCGCGGCCCATGACACGGACGCCGGGGCGGAGGTCGGCGAGGGCAGTGCGGGCGGCCTCCATAGCGCTTGCGGGGAGCGTGATGACGGCATGAGTGCTGCGTTGGGTCAGCGCGACTTCGACACCAAGAGCGCGGGACAAATCATTGCCAAGGCTTGGGAAATCCTCCTCGGGTAATTCGGATTGGAGGGTTAGTTTCGCCATGCCGGGCGTCTCATGGCCATAGATCGCGATGCCCGCACTGTCGGGCCCGCGGTCGGACATGGTGATCAGCATTGCCGTCAGGAGCCGGCCCAGGTCGGGCTCAAGCGCCGGGTCCTTCAGGAACAGCCCCACGATTCCGCACATGCCGTTTGCCTCGCTTCCAGTTCGCTCAGCGCAAGAGTAACCCGGATTCGCAAAAGCTCAACCATCAGGAAACAATATTTCCTGTCAGGAATTTTGCGGATAGGCGATGATCGAGAGAAAGCGCGCTGGCAGGGAGACCAGCCCCTCCGGCCCATGCGGCGCGTCAGCATCGAAGAACAGCGTGTCGCCGGGGTTGAGGCGGTAGACCTGATCGCCGTGTCGATAATCGACGGTACCCTCAAGCATATAGATCGTCTCGATCCCGCCATGCTGGAAGGTCGGGAACACGTCAGACGCCTCGGTCAGCGTGATCAGGTAGGGTTCGACGATGACACCGCTGGTGTTGGCGCCGATATGGCCGAGGAGGTTGTACTGGTGGTTGGCGCGCGTGCCCTCACGCTCAAGCTCCACCCCGTTGCCCGCTTTGGTGTGGACCGCAATGCGGTTCGCCTCGTAGCCGCGAAAGAAGGCGGTGATCGGGACGGAGAGCGCGTTGGCCAGCGCCTGTAACGTGGTAAGAGAGGGCGAGGTGTTGCCATTCTCGATCTTCGACAACATGCCGCTCGACAAACCCGTCGTGGCCGACAGATCGGCGACGGTGATGCCCTGCGCCTGGCGGGCAGCGCGGACGGCGCGGCCGATGGCGACCTCGAGGCTGCGTTCGGGCGCATCGCGCACCCGGTGGGGGTCCTGGTGAGGCAGGGTCGTGCGTGTCATCCAGTCTCATTCCTGCTGCGTCAGCGTGCAGTCGTGCCGCATCCGCGTCGACGTTAACCTGATCCCGGCATTCCTCAAGCTCTGCTGTACCCCGCCGGGCTGCAATGCTTGCAAAAACATACGTTTGCTGGTTCGCTCATACAGGGCGAAAGACACGACTGTTGACCTGGCTGGGAAGGTTTGTCGCGATGATCGCAAGTTCACCTAAGGCGTGTCGGGTGGCAACCGCACGGACGTTTCGGGCCTTGGTATTCCTTGCTTGTACCGTCGTGGCGGCGGTGCACGCTTCGGTCTCGGTGGCGCAAGCGCGGATGGAGGTTCTGGTGTCGCGCGGCGCTGACGGGATCGAGCTCTATCTCGCTATGCCCACCGAGGAGGCGCTGCGGTCGTCCGGCTTGACCGAAGTCGACCTGCTCGACGCCGATGGGTTTGTCGATTTCGACGGGGTCTCTGCCAACGGCGCGCGCCTGACTGATCTCTTTTGGCAAGGGGTCGTCGCCCGCCTCGACGGGCAGGACATCGCGTTCGCGCCACTGTCGCTGATGGTGCATCCCCTGAACCGCCCGATGCCGTTTCGCACGCCTGTTGACGCTGCGGCGGCCATCGAAGTCTGTACCTATGTCGAGGGCGACATGCCGCTCTCGGCGACGCGGCTTTATGTCGGGCTGGTCGCGACACCGGGAACGTCGCGAGGCGCGCTTGCGCTGGAATTTCCCGCCGCACTGTCCGCAGGTCTGAATATCCGGGCGCGCGACTTTACCTCGGGGCTATTGCAGGACTCGCGATTGCTCGAACCCGGCGCAGGCGGCGTGCTGCGCTTCGAAGATGTGGCGCCGCGCGATGACCGTACCGGCTGGCTGGTGCCGGTTGCACTGGTGACAATCGTTCTGGCGCTGATTGCCTTGCTCGCGTTGCGCTGGCGGGTGTCGGCCGCGTCGGGTCATGAGGTCTGACAGCCCTCTTTCCCTTTTGGCGAACGGCGGGCTAGAAAGCCCGAGAAGGAGTTACCGATGTATCTTGCGATGAACCGCTTTACCGTGCGCGCCGAGAATGCCGAGGCGTTCGAGGCGCTTTGGCTGGGGCGCGACAGCTATCTGAAAGAGATGCCGGGGTTTGTGGAGTTCCACATGCTGAAGGGGCCAGAGGCAGATGACGGCACCATCCTCTATTCGTCGCACACCATGTGGGCATCAGAGGCGCACTTTGCCGACTGGACCCGGAGCGCGGCGTTTCGCGCGGCCCACAAGGATGCCGGAACAACCGCAAAACTGCACGAAGGCACGCCGCGCTTCGAAGGGTTCACGTCCATTCAGAGTATCTCTTGAAGGGGTTCGCCTAGGCGGCCTTGCGCAGAATGGCGAGGGGCTTGACTCTTTTCTTCAGGCATTTGCGGAGGTACCTCGGGCCCCAGTGCGTGTAGCGGCCGAGCCGGGATTGTTGTCCGATCAGCATCTCGATGAACGCTGTGCGGTGTTTCTCTTTCTTCAGCGACTTGAACATCGATTTCTGCGCCTTGGTCATCGAACATCCGATGCAGTGGCCTTGGCGTTTGAACTTGCAGACATCGATGCAAGGGCTTGGGGTCTTTGCCATTTTGGCCTCGCTAACGGGATCGCCTTGGGCGCTCCGAACGGCTGGGTTTCTTGGACAGGCTCATATTCATTTCGTGAGGATCAGCTTGCCCGACCGGGTGATGCGCAGGACATAGGTTTGTTCGTCCAGCACGATGCTGACCTGCTGCCCGTCCTTGATCAGGTCGCGCGCGTCGTAAGTGGGGACGGCCGGGGGCTGCTTCGGTTCGGGAAGCCGAGAGATGCTGTTCACGACCGTCGCTCCAACCGGTCGATGACCTGCTCAAGCGCCTGATCGGTCGGGGTCCAGCCTGCAAAGGCGGTGTCGAGCAGTTCCTTCCAGCAAAGCTCGGTATGCCGCAAAGGGTCGGTGTGCGTCGGGTCTGGTGCACTGACTTTCTGGTTGTGGTCCATGGCGAGACGCTCCTTCTCAGGGTGTCCGGGCTGCCCGCTTGGGTGGGTCGCTGAGACTCGATTGTTTAATGCTGACTGTTTTTATCGGGAAAGTCAATTCCGACAAATTCAGTTTGACTGGCGAGCACGGGTCTCTGCGTCAGTGCCGCCTCTATTGCACGAGGATGTCGGTCAGCAGTTCGACATGTCGTGCGACACCGTCGTCGCTTTCGTCCATAAACGCCTCTCCTGCTCGCCCCATCTCGCGGGCTGTCTCCGACCTCAGAAGTCGGAGCAATATCTCTGCAAGTGTGGCGCTGTCGTCCACTTTCAAAGCCGCGCCGCAGTCGATCAGGGCGGCGTAAGCCTCGTCAAAGTTTCGGGTCTTTGGGCCGGTGACGATGGCGGTGCCGAAGCGCGCCGGTTCATAGGGTGTATGCCCGCCCTCTGGCCCGAACGAACCGCCGACAAAGGCCACTGGCGCGAGGGAGAAGAACACGCCAAGCTCGCCCAGGGTGTCAGCGATGTAGATTTGGGTCTCGGCGGTGATTTCGCCGCCCGCGCTGCGGCGCGCGGTGGACAGTGTGCGGGCCTCTGCCATCTCTTCCAGCGGCGCGCCGCGTGGGGGGTGGCGGGGCGCGATGATGAGCAGGGTGTCTGCGGCCTGCTCCAGTACCTGCTGGTGGGCGTCGAGAACCGGGCCTTCGTCGTCCGGATGCGTTGAGGCCGCAAGCCAGACGGGACGCGCGCCGATGGTGTGTGCGAGCGGCGCGCGGAGGTCCTCGGGCGCGGGAAGCTGTGCGGATGCCGCTTTGAGGTCGGGCAGGACGCGCACGCGGTCAGAGGACAGGTCCAGCGACAAAAGCCCGTCGGCCACCTGCTTTGACCGGCATGTGATCAGCGCGAAGGGGCCGAGGAGTGCCGCGAAGATTTTGGGAAAGCGCGCCCGCGTCCGCGAGTGGCGCGCGTTGAGGAGCACTTGCGGGATGCCGCGTGTGGCGCATTCGGTCAACTGGCGCGGCCAGAGGTCGCCTTCCACGAAGATTGCCGCCCTCGGCGACCACGTGTCGAGAAAGCGTGCCACGGCAGGCGCGGTGTCGATAGGGGCGAATTGGTGGACGGCGAAGGGCATCTCGCGGGCGACCCACTCGGCGCCGCTGGGGGTCGAGGTGGTGACCAGGATTGGAACATTGGTGGTTTCGGCGAGGGTCTTGGCCAGAGTGCCGATCTGCATCACCTCGCCCAGGCTTGCGGCGTGAAACCAGATGACACCGGATTGGCCGGGAACACTGGCGTGTCCCAAGCGCTCGGGGAAACGGTCGGGGTCCGCGCCCATCCGTCGATGGGCCCGCTTCCCCAGCGCCGCGATAGGCCCCGAAAGGAGCTGCGTCGCAACAAACCAGAGGCGCAAGAGAAAAGGTGGCGACGTCATCCTGGGGTCGATTGTCCTTGCGGCTTCACTTCTGGCTGGCGGCGTTCTTACAACAGCCACAGCGCGTTGGAAACGCGGGAGACGCGCCTTCCATCTTGTGGCTGGTCATGGCCGAACCTAGTATCGCAGCCATCCGCCAGGGGGCCGCAGAACGCCGGAGCAGCAGACATGGGAACGACGTCGGAGCATCGCGAGGGCGGCTCGGTCATTCGGTACGACAGCGCGGTCATTGAGGTCATGGAGCCGGGTCTCTTCGATGTCGATTGGCTGCGGTCCAAGGGCTGCCTTGTCGGCCAGTCGCGGGGGCGCAGTCAGGCGTATTTTTTGAACTATGCCGGTCGGCAGATGGTTTTGCGGCACTTCCGCCGCGGCGGGCTGATCGGACGGTTCAACCCGGATCTCTATTTTCGGCTTGGCGTTGAGCGAAGCCGCGCGATGCGCGAGTTCGACCTGTTGGGGTGGATGCGGGCCGAGGGGCTGCCCGTGCCCCGGCCTATTGCCGCGCGGCATGCGCCCGTCGGGCTGTTTTGCCGGGCAGACATTATCACTGAGCGGATTTCGGAGGCCCGCCCGCTGGAAGACGTGCTGCGCGAAAGACAGCTGTCGGCTGTGGTTTGGCAGGCGGTCGGGCGCGTCGTCCGGCAGATGCACGATCACGGTGTCTATCATTCGGATCTCAACTGCAGGAACATTTTGCTTGATGACAGAAAGCAAGTCTGGCTGATCGATTTCGACAAATGCGAGCGGCGCGCACCTGGTGATTGGGCGCAGGGCAACTTGGACCGGTTGCAAAGATCGCTTCGAAAAGAGAGCACGCGTCCAACTGGCCTGAACTGGGAAGAAGCGGCGTGGAGTGATCTGATTGAGGGTTATTCCGGCGCGAAGGATTAGTGTTCAGGCTGCGTCCCAGAGCGCCTCGTAATGCGCAATGATCTTGAGCATGCGCGCACGATCAAAACTTGGATCGTGTCCGCCATGGACGATCGTCACCGGAAGGGATTTCAGCAGGTCGAAGGTGCGCCGATACGCGTCGACCGACATACCGGGCCCTTCATAAATCAGCGGACCATCATAGATCGCGTCGGCGGCGAAAAGGACACCGGTGGCAGCTTCGAACACCCCGATGCCCCCGGGGGAATGCCCGGGCAAATGCAGCACTTCGTAGCTCCGGTTGCCAAGATCGACGGTGTCGCCGTGCTCGAGGAAGCCGGTGGCGGCAGCGCCCCGCAGCCGGTAGCTTTCGGGATCATAGCCTGCAAAGGGCAGCGCCTCGATCAATGTCTCGCCGATGGGCGGATAACCCGCATCGAGAAACGTCTGCAGCAACGCCTCGGGCATGTCGCGGCGAAAAAGCGTGGTCAGGCCGGACGGCTTTGCCATTTCATCAGCCTCGGCGGGGTGAACCAGCCTCGTTTCGAACTCGTGGACCGCCCCGATATGGTCGATATGGGTATGCGACGAGACGCAGATTATGTCCTTCTCCGGGTCAGAGCGCAGCGTGTCGAGAAACGGTTTGAGAGGGATCACCCCCATGCCGGTGTCGAGAATCATATCGCGATCCCGGCCTTCGACCAGGAACATGTTGGCCTGTTCGAGCACGTGAATATGCGGCTCGATGATCAGCGTGGTGTCCACGTCGATCTGTCGCGTATCGAACCAATGTTCTGCAACCGGCAGGGTCATTTCGACGTTCCTTTCGTCTCGCGGGCGCATGGTGTTGGACCAGGTCCGGGATGGAAAGGCTCTTGGCGGGAAACGGAGCAGGCAAACCGCGTAGCGGGCCGCAGAATCGGACAGGGCGCCACTAAAATGGCAGGTTGCATGCGATTTTGGCGTTCACAGTGCCGGAATTGGAAGCTAGATGGCTTGCTGAAACCGGGGAGCGTGAGACATGGACATCCCACCGTTCTGGGTCGGAACAAGCTGGAAGATGAACAAGGTGCTGTCGGAGGCCCTGGCCTTTGCCGAAGGCCTGAGGGCGGATGATGCAAACGCCGACCCGCGCGTCCAGCGCTTTGTGATCCCGCCCTTTACGGCGGTGCGCGAGGTGCGCCGGGCGCTGGACGGCACCACGGTCAAGGTCGGTGCCCAAAACATGCATTGGGACGACAGGGGGGCCTGGACCGGTGAGGTGTCGCCGCTGATGCTGACCGATTGTGGTCTCGATCTGGTTGAGCTTGGGCATTCCGAGCGCCGCGCGCATTTTGGCGAAACAAATGAGACGGTCGGTCTGAAGTCTGCAGCAGCTGCGCGCCATGGTCTGATCCCGCTGATCTGTATTGGCGAGACACGCGACGAGCGGGATGCGGGGCAAGCCAGCACCGTCCTCGCCAAACAGGTGCGCGCTGCGTTGGAGCCTGTTGCGCGCGAGGTGCCCGACGCCCCGGTGCTGTTGGCCTATGAGCCGGTCTGGGCCATTGGCGACGGCGGCGTGCCGGCGACGTCGGACTATGCCGATGCCCGTCACGGTGAGATCATCGATGTGGCGCATGAGGTTCTGGGGCGCCGCGTGCCCTGCCTTTACGGCGGTTCGGTCAATCCGCAAAACTGCGCCGAGTTGATTGGCTGCGATCATATTGACGGTCTCTTTATTGGCCGCTCCGCCTGGGACGTGAACGGATATCTGGACATCCTGTCCAGATGCGCCGCTGCAATTTGAGAGGAAACGCGATGAAACTTGCCATTGCCGGAGACAGTGCGGGAGAAGGCCTGGCCAAGGTGCTGGCCGAGCATCTGAGTACCGCGCATGACGTCAGCGAAGTCTCCCACACCGAAGACGGGCCAGACCCGTTCTATGCCAATCTGGCAGACCGTGTGGCCAGCGGTGTGATCGACGGCACCTATGATCGGGCTATCCTGGTCTGCGGCACGGGGATCGGCGTGGCGCTCAGCGCCAACAAGGTTCCGGGCATTCGCGCGGCGCAGTGCCATGACACTTATTCTGCCGAACGCGCAGCTTTGTCGAACAATGCGCAGATCATCACGATGGGCGCGCGTGTCATCGGGGCCGAACTGGCCAAGTCTATTGCCGAGGCGTATCTGGCGCAAACCTTTGATCCCGACGGGCGATCTGCTGGCAATGTGCAGGCGATCAACGAGGTGGACGCGAAGTACAACAAGACCTGAAGCAGTCAGGCCGGGTCGAGCGCCATCGCGCGAACCGACCAGGGTTAAACACGTCGGGCTGTGGTGAAAAAAATTTCACAGCTAGAAAAAAAGTTCAAACGGCGCTGGAATCGTGGTACCGACTGGTCCCAACGGACGCGTGAGGGGAGGCATGCGTGATCGAAAATCAGCCAGTCATAATTGGAGTCGATGCCGGCACCTCGGTCATTAAGGCGGTGGCATTCTCGATCTCCGGTCAGCAATTGGCCGTGTCCTCGGTGCGCAATTCCTATGCGCTGTCCGCAGATGGGGCCGCAACTCAATCCATGGCGCAGACGTGGGAGGATTGCGCCAAAGCGATAAGTGGTCTTGGCCAGCAGATCGATCGTCTGGCGCCACACGTCGTTGCGGTTTCGGTAACGGGTCAGGGCGATGGCACCTGGCTTGTCGGGGCTGGCAACGAGCCGGTGTCGGACGCCTGGCTCTGGCTCGACGGGCGGGCTGCACCCACCGTTGACATGCTCAAGTCGCGCGATTGCGATGCCGAGCGGTTTGCCGCAACCGGCACCGGGCTCAACACGTGTCAGCAGGGCAGCCAGATGGCGCATATGCTGGCACACCATCCAGAGCTTCTTGCGGGGGCCGAGGCGGCGCTGCATTGCAAGGATTGGATTTATCTCAACCTGACCGGCGTGCGTGCAACCGATCCGTCGGAAGCGAGCTTTACCTTCGGCGATTTCCGCACCCGGGCCTATAGCGACATGGTGATCGACGCCCTGGGTCTCGACGCCAATCGCGCGCTGCTGCCCGACATCGTGGACGGGACCGAGGTGATGCACCCTCTGACGGCCACTGCGGCAAAGTCTACGGGCCTCTTGCCCGGCACGCCAGTTTCGCTGGGCTATGTGGATATGGTGATGACGGCGCTTGGCGCCGGTGTGCACACCGGTGAAGACGGGGTCGCGTGTTCCGCCATCGGGTCGACCGGTGTGCATCTCAGGAGTGTCGCGGCTGAGGACGTGCATCTGAACGACGCACGGACCGGATACGTGATCTGCCTGCCGGTGGCGGGGCGGGTGACGCAAGTGCAGACCAATATGGCTGCCACGCTCAACGTTGACTGGGCACTGGATATGGCGGCGGACATTCTGGAACAATTCGGTGAGGTGCCGTGCCGGTCGGACATCATTGCACAGATCGACAGCTGGCTCAGTGAAACCGCGGCCGGTGGCCTGATCTTCCACCCCTACATCTCCGAAGCGGGGGAGCGTGGGCCGTTCCTTGATGCCAATGCGCGGGCGAGCCTGATCGGGCTGCAGTCCGGACACCGGTTTGCGCACGTAATACGCGCCGTGGTCGAGGGCCTGGCTATGGCGGCGCGCGATTGCTACGCGGCGATGGGCTCTTTGCCGGCCGAGCTTCGCGTGACCGGCGGTGCGGCGCGTTCGGCAGCGATGCGGGGCGTGCTTGCGGGGGCACTCGGCAGCAGCACCTGTGTCTCTCTGCGCGAGGAAACAGGTGCTGCCGGGGCCGCCATGATGGCGGCGGTTGGCATTGGTGCATACCCCGACATGGAGGCTTGTATCGAAGACTGGGTGCGGCCCTATCTCGGTGCGCCCGAGGCGCCCGATCCGGAGCTGATCGCGGTCTACGACAGCTTGTTTGAGACCTATCGCGCCGCGCGCGAGGCACTGCCGCCTATCTGGTCGGGCCTGTCCGAGCATCGAAGCGCACATGTCAGGCGGTCGGTATGAGCGATATCCCCAAGGTCGACCTCTTTGTGATTGGCGGCGGCATCAATGGCGCTGGCATCGCCCGCGATGCAGCGGGCCGGGGTCTGAGCGTGGTGCTCTGCGAAAAGGACGATCTGGCCGAGGGCACGTCATCCCGTTCGGGCAAGCTGGTGCATGGCGGGTTGCGGTATCTCGAGTACTACGAGTTCCGGCTGGTGCGCGAGGCGCTGATCGAACGCGAAGTCTTGTTGCGGAATGCGCCGCATATCATCTGGCCCATGCGGTTTGTGCTGCCCCATTCGCCGCTTGACCGGCCCGCCTGGCTCGTCCGGTTGGGGTTGTTTCTTTATGATCATCTCGGCGGGCGCAAACAGTTGCCGGGCACGCGCGTCCTGAACCTTGCGCGCGACCCCGAGGGGGCCCCGATCCTCGACAAGTACACCAAGGGGTTCGCGTATTCCGATTGCTGGGTTGATGATGCACGACTTGTTCTGTTGAACGCGCTCGATGCGGCCGAGCGGGGGGCCACTGTACTGACGCGGTCGCCCTGTGTCTCGGCCCGGCGCGAGAATGGCCGGTGGCGTGTGCAGGCGAAAAGCACCGTCACGGGCGAGGTGCGCACGTTCGAGGCCAAGGTTTTGGTGAACGCCGCCGGGCCCTGGGTGACGGATGTGGTCAACCGTGTCGCCGGGTCGAACTCCTCGCGCAATGTGCGGCTGGTCAAGGGCTCGCACATCATCGTTCCCAAGTTCTGGGAAGGGCGCCACGCCTACCTTGTCCAGAACACCGACAAGCGCGTGATTTTCATCAACCCTTACGAGGGTGACAAGGCGCTGATCGGTACCACTGACATCGCGTATGAAGGCCGCGCCGAGGAGGTAACTGCGGACGAGGCCGAGATCCAGTACCTGCTGGACGCCGTGAACCGGTATTTCAAGGAAACGCTTGTGCGTCAGGACGTTGTGGCGGATTTCTCAGGTGTCCGGGCCTTGTTCGATGACGGGCAGGGCAACCCCTCGGCGGTAACGCGGGACTATGTGTTTGATCTTGATGAGACCGGCGGTGCGCCACTGCTGAACATCTTTGGCGGCAAGATCACCACGTTTCGCGAACTGGCCCAACGGGGCATGCACCAGATCAAACACCTGTTCCCGGCGATGGGGGCTGATTGGACGGATGCGGCAGCTTTGCCGGGTGGCGACATGCCGGGGGCCGATTATGAGGCGTTTCAGGGCGAGTTGAAGCGCAGCTATCCGTGGATGCCGCGCGCGCTGCGCGGACACTATGGCCGGCTTTATGGCACGCGGACCGTCGAGGTCGTTAACGGTGCCACATCGTTGGAAGGACTTGGCCACCACTTTGGCGGCACGCTTTATGAGGCCGAGGCGCGCTATCTCGCGGCCCGTGAATGGGCGCAGACCGCCGAGGATGTGCTCTGGCGGCGGACCAAACACTGGTTGCATCTGACCGAGGAGGAACGGGCCGCCTTTGTCCGCTGGTTCGAGGCGGAATTGGCGGAGGCGGCGTGAGATGGGATTGACGCTGTCGCTCAACACCAATCCGCTGGTCAACCGCTTTGCCGAGCCGACCGACCTGATCGAGACCGTGGCGCGCGATCTGCGCGTTCGCGATTTGCAGCTGACGCATGAGTTCATCAACCCGAGCTGGCCCGCGCCGGTGATCCGCCGGCTGGTAAACGAGGCGGGGCAGGCCTGCGAACGCACCGGCGTCCGTGTGACCTCGGGCATGACGGGGCCTTACGGTCGGTTGAACCACTTCGGACATCCCGATGCCGACGTGCGGCGCTATTACATCGACTGGTTCAAGACCTTTGCCGATATCATCGGCGATCTCGGAGGGCGGGCCGTTGGAACGCAATTTGCGATCTTCACCTATCGGGATTTTGACGATGCGGCGCGGCGCGAAAGCCTGATTGAGATCGCCATCGACTGCTGGGCCGAAGTTGCGGAACACGCCAAAGAGGCCGGGCTGGACTATGTTTTCTGGGAACCGATGAGCGTGGGCCGCGAGTTCGGTGAAACGATTGCCGAGGCTTTGAAGCTGCAAGAGCGCTTGGGCGTGGCGGAGATGGCGCTGCCGATGTGGATGATGGCCGACATCGACCACGGCGATGTCACGTCGTCCAATCCCGACGACATCGACCCTTATGCCTGGGCACGCGCGGTGCCAGAGGTCTCTCCGATCATCCATATAAAGCAAAGCCTTATGGACAAAGGCGGGCATCGTCCCTTTACGGCGGAATTCAACGCCAGGGGACGGATCGTGCCTGACCGGTTGCTGGAGGCGCTGGCCGATGGCGGCGCCCGTGACAACGAGATTTGTCTGGAACTGAGTTTCAAGGAACGCGAACCCGATGATCGGGCGGTCATAGACCAGATCGCCGAAAGCGTGGCCTATTGGGCACCGCATGTCGACAGCGGTGCGGAGGCGCTTTTGATATGAACTGGTGTTCGGACACAGCCAACAAAGGGGAGCGGTGATGGCCAAGGACTGGGCAGACCAGCAGGCCGACCAAAGCCTCGCCCTGCGCGCGGCCTGGTTGCACTATGTCGGGGGGATGACCCAGACGGCAGTGGCCAAAAGGCTTCGGGTCCCGTCGGTCAAGGCACATCGATTGATTGCAAAAGCCGTTGCAGACGGCGCGGTGCGGGTGACGATCGAGGGCGATATCGTTGAATGTATCGAGCTTGAGGAAGCCCTTTGCCAACGGTTTGGCCTTGCGACCTGTGACGTCGCGCCCGACCTCGGCGAGGAAGGGTTGCCGCTTCGGACCCTGTCGCTGACCGCCGCCACTTGGCTGCGGCGCTGGATGGAGTCGGGTGAGGTCGAAACCATTGGCATTGGCCATGGCAGAACGTTGGCCGCCACCGCCCGGCAGTTGCCCCGCTTTCAGGCCAGGAACCTGCGGTTCATCTCGCTCATGGGTGAACTGACGCGAGATTACACGGCAAATCCGCATACGGTGATCCATCTTCTGGCGGAAAAAACCGGCGCGCAGGCGTATGTCTTTCCGGTGCCTTTCTTTGCCAACTCGGCCGAGGATCGCGACGTGATGCTGGAACAGCGGGGCGTCAGCGAGGTGTACGGCCTCGCCCAGAACGCGCAACTCAAGCTTTTGGGGATCGGGACGGTCGAGGCCGACACGCAGCTTGTGCGATCCGGCATGATCTCGGCCAACGAGATCGAGGCGATTGCCAAAGCGGGCGGTGTTGGTGAGTTGCTTGGGCATTTTTTCAACGCCAAGGGCGAGGTTCTTGAGACACCGCTTTCGGACCGAACCCTTGCCACCGGTTTCGGCGACGGCCGACCGGACCAGATCATCGCAATCGCCGGCGGACAAGAAAAGTTGCCCGCCATCAGAGCTGTGCTGAACAGCGGGAAACTGTCCGGTCTCGTGACGGATGAACGCAGCGCAAGACAGCTGCTTCAGGAGGGATGACATGGCATTTTCCCGAAATATACCGTTTCAGTTTGTGAAGTTACCACTTGACGGCGATAAAAACTGCTTGATATCGCGTTATGGGAACTTGGCAGACATAGGCATCGTCGTCTGGGGCCAAGGGGGGAGGTCAGACGATGGAAGCTGACGAGCGTGTGCCCGCCGGGCAGACCGGTGACGGTCTTTTTTCCCGTGGGCGCCTCATTACCGCCGGCGCCATCCTTGCCGTCCTCGTAGCCATGGGTCTTGACACGACCGTTGTCGAGATCGGGTCTGACGAAGACCTGAGGCAGGCCGCGTTCGACCCCGATGCCTTTGGACAGGCCGAGTTCCCCCGGATCAGCGAAGCGGTGCGCGGGCGCGCGGTTGAGGCCGTTTTTCTGGCCGAGGCCATCGCCGAAGACAAGAATGCCGCCATCGAAAGCTATGGCACCAAGGGCGGGATCGGGGCCTATATGCCCGTTCAGCTTGAGGCTGTGGTCGGCGAGGGCAAGTCGGGCATCTTCGACCTGACCATCGAAGGCATGCCCGAGGGCACACGCGTACGTCTGCAGACCGGCCCGGCGATCAACGGGACCGAGTTACGCGACATCACCGGCGACATCATCTTTGGCGCCTTCAAGAACCAGATCGAGTTTCAGGATGCGGGCGCTGGGATCAACCGGGCGATGGCGTCCGAGGTACTGGCCAACTTGGATCGCGACACCCTGACCGGCAAATCCGTGTCGGTGGTTGGTGTGTTCAATCTGATCAGCGCCAAGAACTGGCTGATCACACCGGTTTCGCTGGAGGTCGAGGAATGACCGAGGCAGTTCTTGCAGCGCGGGGGATCTCCAAGCAGTTCGGTGCGGTCGAGGCCTTGCGCAATGTGAACTTCGACGTGCATCGCGGTGAGGTCACGACGCTCTTCGGTGAAAACGGCGCGGGCAAGAGCACGCTGATGAAGATCCTTTCGGGCGTGCACCAGCCGACCAGCGGGCAGATCCTGCTGGAAGGCCAGCCGGTGCGCCTGACCTCGACGGTGGATGCCGCGAACCTTGGCATTTCGATCATTCACCAGGAACTGTCTTTGGCACCGAACATGACGGTGCGTGACAACATCTTTATGGGCCGCGAAATTATGCGGCGGACCGGTGTCGACTTTGCCGAGGAAGAACGCCAGGTGCGCGAGTTGATGCGCGATCTGGAAGAAGACATCGATCCGCGCACGCTGGTCGAAGACCTCCGCCTTGGCCAACAGCAGATCGTCGAGATTGCGCGCGCGCTTTCGGTCAACGCCAACATTCTGATCATGGACGAACCGACATCGGCGCTGTCTGCCGCCGAGGTTGAAGTTCTGTTCAAGGTCATTCGCGACCTGAAGGCGCGCGGTGTCTCGATTGTCTACATCTCGCACCATCTGGAAGAAGCGCTGACCATCACCGACCACGCGGTTGTTCTGCGCGACGGTGCGATGACGGCGGCAGCGCCGCGTGCCGACATCGATCTCGAATGGATCGTGCGCAACATGGTGGGTGAGAATTTCGATCTGGGCTCACCGCCGCAGGACCACCGGATGGGCGCACCGGCACTGTCGATCGAAGGGCTGACCGTGCCGCAGGAGTCCGGTACTGGCCGGGCGGTCGATGCGCTGGACCTCGAGGTTCGTGCCGGTGAGATCGTGTGCATCTATGGCCTGATGGGCGCGGGGCGCACGGAATTGATGGAGTGCGTCGCCGGGCGGCTTCCGCAAGCGTCGGGTGCCATTCGCCTGCATGGGCGCGACGTGTCGCGGATGACCATTGCCGAGCGCATTGCGGCAGGCCTCGTGCTGGTGCCCGAGGATCGCCAGCGCGACGGGCTGGTGCAGACGATGACGGTCGGGCGGAACCTGTCGCTCGCCTCGATCCGGGATTTTACACGTGGCGTGTTCACCGACCGAACCTCCGAGGATGAGATCATCGCGAGTTCAATCAAGACGGTGACCGTCAAGACCGATGGTCCAGATGCCCCGATCTCGTCGCTGTCGGGCGGCAATCAGCAGAAAGTCGTGATCGGCAAGATGCTGGCGACCGACCCGTCCGTCGTGCTGCTGGATGAGCCGAGCCGGGGCATCGACGTCGGCGCCAAGGCCGAGGTGTTCCGCATTCTGGCCGAGCGCGCCTCGGAAGGGCTGGCGGTGGTCTTTACGACATCGGAGGTCAGCGAATGCCTTTCGATTGCGCATCGGATCATCGTGATGCGCCGCGGCAAAATCGCGGCAGAGTTTTCCCAGGACACTACGAAGGAGGCGATCATGACCGCCTCGGGCGAAGCGGTGGTGGCATGACATGACAGACGAGACCAGCAAAATGACCGACACACCCAACGCGTCGCAGGCCAAGCCCAAGGGCGCGTTTGATATCGGACATCTCATCCTTGAGGGCCGGGCTTTCTTTGCACTGATCGCGATCATCGCGGTGTTTTCTTTCCTGTCGCCGAACTATGCCACGGTGTCGAACTTTCTGATCATGATGAACCAGTCGGCGATTTTCGGTCTGCTGGCCGTCGGCATGGTGCTGGTGATCTTGAACGGTGGAATTGACCTTTCGGTCGGCTCGGTTCTGGGGCTTGCAGGTGTCTTCGCGGGGTTCCTGATGCAAGGCGTCGAACTGCAATGGGCCGGCGTGATCCTCTATCCGCCAGTCTGGGCTGTTGTCGTTCTCACGATCGGGCTTGGGGCCTTTGTCGGTTATGTCAACGGCGTGCTGATCGCGATCTTCAAGGTGCCCGCCTTTGTGGCCACGCTCGGCTCGCTTTACGTGGCGCGCGGCGTGGCCCTGCTGATGACCAACGGGCTGACCTTCAACAATCTGGACGGCAGCCCGGAGCTTGGGAACACCGGGTTCAACTGGCTTGGGTTCAACCGCCTGGCGGGTGTGCCAATCGGGGTCTGGATCCTGATCACGGTGGCCACGCTCGCGGGTCTTTTGTTGACGCGGACGGCGTTTGGACGATGGCTGTACGCCTCGGGCGGAAACGCGCGTGCGGCCGATCTGTCGGGTGTTCCGGTCAAGCGCGTGCAAATCACCGTCTACATGCTGTCGGGCATGTGCGCGGCCATCGCGGGCCTTGTCTTGTCGTCGCAACTGACCTCGGCAGGGCCGAATGCGGGCTTTACTTACGAGCTGACAGCCATCGCAGCGGTCGTTGTCGGCGGCGCTTCCCTGATGGGGGGGCGAGGCACGGTGAGGGGCACGTTGCTGGGCACGTTTGTGATCGTGTTCCTGTCTGCAGGCCTCGTGATCACGGGCGTGTCGTTTTACTGGCAAACCGTCTTCACCGGCGCGGTCATCGTCCTCGCCGTGATGCTCAACTCAATTCAATACGGTGGACTGGGCAAGCGCAGCTGACCGGCCACCGCATAGAACCGTCTGGCTCGAGGAGGGGTCAGGCACACACAGTCGGACATCCGACGCTCAAAAAAAAGGGAGAGATTGTTATGATCAAACTAACCAGACGCCAGGCCCTGCTCACCGGTGTCGCCACTGCTGCCACCACGGCCTCGATGCCGTTTGCAGCTTCGGCACAGGACGGCGGCTTTATCTCGGTCATCGTGAACGACCCTGCGAACCCCTATTGGTTCACAGAAGGCGAAGTGGCCAAGGCCACGGCCGAAGAACTTGGGTACTCGGCCACGGTGTCGGCGCACCGGGGCGACACGAACGTCGAATCCAACCTCGTCGACGCTGCCATCACCAACAACGCGGTCGCGATCATCCTCGACCCCGCCAATGCCGACGGTTCGGTCGGTGTGGTGCGCAAGGCCACCGATGCGGGCATCCCTGTCTTCCTCGTCAACGCCGAGATCAACGAATCCGGTATCGCCATCGGTCAGCTTGTGTCGAACAACGCGCAGGGGGCCGCCCTTGGCGCCATCGCCTGGCAGGAGATCGTCGGCGAAGAGGCGAAGTTCGTCGAGTTTTACGGCAACCCCGCCGACAACAACGCCGCCACACGCTCGAACGGCTACAACACGGTGCTGAGCCAGTATCCGGGTCTTGAAAAGGTTGCAGAAGAAGTGGCCAACTGGGACCGGACCCAGGGCTATAACAAGATGCAGTCGATCATGCAGGCCACGCCGGAGTTCGACGCGGTCATCTCGGGCAATGACGAGATGGCGCTGGGCGCGATTGCCGCCATGAAGGAAGCGGGCCGCCTGGATGGCGTGACCGTCGGTGGTTTCGACGGTTCACCTGATGCCGTTGAAGCCATCAAGGCGGGCGAAATGGCCTATACTGTGCTGCAGCCGGTGGCCGTATTCTCGCGCGAGGCGGTCATCCAGGCCGATCATTACATCAAGAACGGCAGCGCGATGGTGTCGGAAGAAAAGCAGCTTTTCGATTGCCTGCTGATCACACCTGACAATGTTGGCAACTACACCGCGGCATTTACGCTGTCGGGCTGAGACGACACAACGGGGCGCCCTTTGGGGCGCCCCGTTCCTTTGGGCAATTTTCACAGCGGCATGGCTTATCTTCTTGGGATCGACAATGGACTGACGGTGTCAAAGGCAGTGGTCTTTGACGCGACCGGACGTGCGGTGGCAACCGCCCGGCGCCGTGTCCCGCAGTCGATGCCCGCGGCGCATTTTGTCGAGCGGGATATGGACGATCTCTGGCGTGAGACCGCCAGCGCCATTGCGGAAGCCTTATCCAAGGCGGGTATCGGGACTGGAGACATCGCCGCCGTTGCGGCGACGGCCCATGGCGATGGTCTCTATCTTTTGGACAAAGATGCGCGGCCAATTCGCCCCGGCATCCTGTCGCTGGACAGCCGGGCCGGGCCCATTGCTCATGCGTGGGCGGCAGACGGAACCGCCAAGCGGTCGCTTGAACGCACCGGGCAGATGCCCCATCCCTCGGCACCGTCGGCGTTGCTGGCCTGGCTCCGCGAACATGAACCACAGGCGTTTGAACGGATCGACAAAGTTCTGGCGGCAAAGGACTGGTTGCGCTTTTGCCTGACGGGCACGATCGGAACCGACCTGACCGAAGCCAGCACTTCGTTTACGGACGTGGGGACACAGGTCTATTCGGACGATATCCTCGATATCTTCGGTTTGGATGCGTTGGCGCATGCGCGTCCCGAGGTGGCCGCGCCCGACGAGGTTGTGGGCCATGTGACCGAGGCGGCCGCACGAGCAACCGGACTGCTAACCGGAACGCCGGTCGTAGCCGGGATCCATGACGTCACCGCATCGGCGCTTGGGGTTGGCGGCTACGGCGAAGGTACGGTCGCGATTGTCGCCGGGACGTATTCGATCAACGAAACCGTCTCATCTGTTCCAAAGATCGATCCGCGCTGGCTCTGCCGGAATGGCGTCGCACTGGGCGAATGGAACAACATGGCGATCTCGCCTGCGTCGGCGGCGAACTATGACTGGTTCCTCGATGCACTGATGGGGGCAGAGCGCGGTGATGCGGGCGACGCGATCCACGCCACAGTGTCGGATGAAGTGGTTCGGGTCGAGCGCTCCAGCGTTCTCTTCCACCCCTATCTCTTCGGTTCGCCTCACGGCCCCGTTGCGTCGGCCAGTTTTCTGGGGCTGCGCGGCTGGCAAGGCCGGCCCGAGATGCTGCGTGCCCTGATCGAGGGGATTGCCTTCAATCACCGCGTGCATGTGGACGCTTTGAGGGGGGCTTTCGATCTGCAGGGCGCACGCCTGACCGGCGGCATTTCCCGCAACCCGGTCTTTTGTCAGATTTTTGCGGATGCGCTGGGCCTGCCCATCACCGTCACTGACACCGAAGAAGCGGCGGCCTGGGGCGCGGCGCTCTGTGCCGGTGCCGGGGTCGGGCTGTTCGACAGCCCGCGCGATGACCCCCGCGAATTGGAAATGGTAACATATGCCCCCGACGCCGCGCGGGCTGATGACATGAGCGACCTTTTCGCACTCCATTGCGAGGCGGGCGAGGCGATGCGCCCGATCTGGTCCAAACTGGCCGAGCGGGGGGCGCGCGCATGACAGCCGCTGAACGCCAGAAGGCCATCGAAGCCTATGTCCTCGACCGGGGCGATGCGCGGATCGATGAGCTTGTCGACACATTCGGCGTCTCGCGCATGACCATCCACCGCCATATCGAGGAGTTGAGCCGTCTGGGCGTCATCCGCAAACTGCACGGGTCGGTCAGCGCGCAACCCTCGGGCGTTTACGAGAGCCTGTTCAGTTTCCGCCAGAACCGCGAGACCGACGTCAAGCGGGCCCTGGCCGCCGAGGCGTTGGGGGAAATCTCGCCGGGCGAGGTCATCCTCCTCGACGACAGCACCACGGTCAGCACGCTTGGTCCGATGCTGGCGGCAAAGACGCCGCTGAATGTCGTAACCAACAGTCTGGGGCTGGCCACCGATCTGGTTGCGGTCGATGAGATAACGCTCCTGTCGCTCGGTGGTGATTATCACCCCACCTATAACGCGTTCATCGGGCATCTCTGCGAAAACGCGCTGGCCGGCCTCAAGGTCAACACGCTCATCTGTTCGACCTCGGCTGTCGAAAACGGCTTGGCGCTGATCCAGGACCCGGCGGTGACACGGGTCAAACAGGCGATGATGCAGGCGGCGAAGCGCACGATCCTGCTGGTCGATTCCGGCAAGTACGGCAAGGTCGCGCTGCATGCCTTTGCGCCGCTTTCAGAGTTTGACCTCGTGATCACCGATGATGGTCTTGATGACGCGACAATCACGGCGTTGCGCGCCGCTGGTGTTAATCTGCGCTTGGTGGCACGCCCGTG
>JBCCWG010000016.1:0-33525 GCA_039193985.1 Pseudomonadota bacterium | reverse complement strand
CTCGGCGTCGCCGGTTTCGGGTCGAGCGAGCGTCAGTCGTCAGACAGCGTCCGGCTGGACTGACATGATCGAGTATCTCGGTCTCTGGGTGCTTGTCGCGCTCACCCTTAACATGTGGGCGCTGTTGTCGGTGCTGGGCGCCAACGCAACGATCATTGGCAAGGCTGTCTGGGCGATCGTTTTGCTGGCTTTGCCGGGCATTGCCTTTATCGGATGGTTCCTGTTCGGCCCAAGGCGCGCGTGACGCGCAAAGCGCGGCGTGCAGAGTTTTTGCCTGCCCTGCATGGTCTTGCTTCTTTAGCCGGGCGACATCAGCTAGGGAAAGGCAAGACAATCAGGTGACACATGCATATCGGCATCCTGCAATGCGGACATTTCCCAACGGCTGAGGGCTTCCAGCCGCAAACCTATGGTGAGCTCTACGAAGCGTTCCTCTCCGGGCGGGGCCTGACCTTTCAAACCTGGCCAGTGGTCGACATGGAGTTTCCCGACAGCATCACCGCCGCCGATGGCTGGCTGATTACCGGGTCAAAACACGGCGCCTACGAAGACCTGCCCTTCATCGCTCCGCTCGAACAGTTCCTGCGCGACGCTTACGCGGCTGACGTTCCTATAGTTGGCATCTGTTTCGGCCACCAGATTCTGGCTCAAGCATTGGGTGGCCACGTGGCCAAGTTCTCGGACGGTTGGGCGCTGGGGCGACAAAGCTATGACTTCGGTGGCCAATCCGTGGCCCTCAACGCCTGGCACCAGGATCAGGTGATCGACCCGCCTGAGGAGGCGACGACCATCGGCACCAATCCGTTCTGTCAGCATGCAGCGCTGGCTTACAAGGGGCGGGCGTTCTCAGTTCAGGGCCACCCTGAGTTTTCCGACAGCCATGTGGAGCTTTTACTGAACGTGCGCCGCGCCGCCCTGACCGAAGCCCAGGCGGATGAGGTGAGGCGCAACCTTGGCCAACCGCTTTCCAACGATACGCTCGCTGACCAAATCGCGGCTTTCTTCAAGGAACCGGCTCATGTCTGATTGGCTTGACGCCGCGCCCGAGGCGGCGCGGGCCTATATCGAGGGGCGGAAACTTGACGAGATTGAATGCCTCATCTCGGACCTTTCCGGCATCGCCCGCGGTAAGGCGATGCCTGCCTCGAAATTCGCGTGGCAATCGCATTTCTACCTGCCCAATTCGATCTACTACCAGACCATCACCGGCGGCTGGTCGGATGAAGCGGCCATCGACGGTTTTACCGAACCCGATATGGTGCTGAAGCCCGATTACTCCACCGCGACGGCCGCGCCCTGGACAGCGGATTGGACCCTGCAGGTAGTCCACGACGCCTATGCAAAGGACGGCACGCCAGTGCCCTTCACGCCGCGCAATGTGCTGAAAAGGGTCGTCGCCCTTTACGAAGCGAAGGGCTGGAAACCGGTCGTCGCGCCCGAGATGGAGTTCTACCTCGTTGCCAGGAACGTGGACCCCGCGCAGGAAATCCAAGCCATGACCGGCCGCTCGGGGCGGCCTGCGGCGGCACGTCAGGCGTATTCCATCGCTGCCGTTGACGAGTTCGGCCCGGTGATCGACGACATCTATGATTTCGCCGAGGCGCAAGGGTTCGAGATCGACGGCATCACGCAGGAAGGCGGTGCGGGCCAGTTGGAGATCAATCTGCGCCACGGGCACCCGGTGAAGCTCGCCGACGAAATCTTCTACTTCAAACGCATGATCCGCGAAGCCGCGCTGCGCCACGACTGTTTTGCCACGTTCATGGCCAAGCCGATCGAAGGTGAACCAGGCTCTGCCATGCATATCCACCACTCGGTCCTCTCAACCGAGACGAACAAGAACATCTTTACCGGTGACGGTGATGCGGAAACGCCAGCGTTCCTGCACTTCATCGGCGGCCTGCAGCACTACATGCCCGCCGCCACGATCCTGTTTGCGCCCTACGTGAACTCGTTCCGCCGCTATGTGAAAGACCACGCGGCCCCGATCAACACCGAATGGGGCCGTGACAACCGGACGACGGCCATCCGCGTGCCGATCTCGGACCCGCAGGCGCGGCGCGCCGAAAACCGGATCGCGGGCATGGATTGCAACCCCTATCTCGGCATCGCTGCCTCGCTCGCTTGTGGCTATCTCGGCATGGTCGAAGCGATCGATCCGCGTCCCGAGTTCACCGGAGACGCTTATGACGCGGAAGAAGAGCTGCCGCGCGGCATCTTTGCCGCACTGGATGAGTTCCGCGCCTCAGTCTCGCTGCGCGAGGTTCTGGGCGAGGATTTCTGCCGGGTGTATGGCGGCGTGAAGGCCAGCGAGTATGACGAGTTCCTGCAGGTGATCTCGCCCTGGGAACGCGAACACCTCCTCCTCAGCGTCTAGGCAGGGGCCTATGAACCCGCTTTATCGCAATGACCGGCCGGGAACCTATCCCGACAGCTACTATGCAGCCAGCGCCGAGATTGCGCTCGAACGGCCCGCGCTTAAGGAAAACCTACAGGTCGACCTCGCCGTCATCGGCGCGGGCTATACCGGGCTCTCCACCGCGTTGCATGCCGCTGAAGCGGGGCTGAGCGTTGCGGTGGTCGAGGCGCATCGCGTGGGTTTTGGCGCATCAGGCCGCAATGGTGGGCAGGTGGGCACCGGCTGGAACTGGGACCAGCGCAAGCTGGAAAAGGCCGTCGGCAAAGAAGACGCCCGCAAGCTTTGGGACCTGACGGTTGAGGCCAAGGCACTGACCCGCGATCTGGTCGCGCGCTACGCGCCCGAGGCAGGGTACAAACCCGGCGTTCTTCACGGACATTGGACGCCTTCCGGCGCAGACGAGGTCCGTGACTATGGGGCGTGGTTGCAAGACACTTACGACTACGCAACCGAGTATCTGGATCGCGAAGCCTTTCAGACCGTGTGTCGCAGCCCGGTCTATGCCGGTGGGCTCCTGGACCTCGATGCCGGCCACCTGCACCCGCTGCGCTATGTTCTCGGCCTTGCCAGAGCGGCCGAGGCCGCAGGCGCGCGCATCTATGAACGAACCGAAGCGGCCGGCCTGACCGACACCTCCGTGCAAACCCCGCAAGGCACAATCACCGCCGGGCATATCGTGGTTGCAGGAAACGGCTATCTGCCCGACATCTCGGATGAGGTCGCTTGCCGAGTGATGCCGATCAACAGCTTCATCGCCGCAACCGCCCCCCTCGGCGATCTGGCAGACGAGGTTCTGCCACGCGACGTTGCCGTGGCCGATGACAAATTCGTGGTAAATTACTTCCGCCTCAGCGAAGACAAACGCCTCCTTTTCGGCGGGCGCGAGAGTTACTCCATCGGGTTCCCGACCAACATCAACACCGCGCTCCGCAAGCGGATGCTGCAGCTCTTCCCGCAGCTTGCCGACACCACAATCGAGTACAGCTGGGGCGGCACGCTGGGCATCACCATGACGCGGTTGCCTATGATCCGGCGCTTCGGCCCCAACACGCTGGCGGCCGGGGGGTTTTCGGGGCACGGCGTGGCAATTACGGGACTGGTGGGCAAGATCCTTGCCGAGGCCGTCGTGGGTCAGGCCGGGCGCTTCGATCTTCTCGGCAAGCTCCCGGTTTCGACCTTTCCCGGTGGCAAACATGCCCGTGCACCGCTTCTGACGCTGGCCATGACATGGTACGCCTTGCGCGACCGGCTTGGGGTTTAAGGCAACCCCACCTTCATCTTTTCAAAAATACGCAAAAGTGCTGCGCTGATCTCAGCGGAACATCCGATAGTAAATCCAATCGGGCAGAAACTGGCTCAGGCGGAACATTGCCCCGAAATGCCGTGGAAAGTTCCGTGCGAACTCATCGCCCTGCATGTGTTCGACAAAGAGCTTGGCGGCCTCGTCTGGTTCCATGATGAACGGCATCGTGAACTCGTTCTTCTCGGTCAGCCGCGTCTTGATGAAGCCCGGATTGATCAATTGCACGTCGATGCCGCTGGTGCGCAGATCAGCGTAAAGCGTCTCGGCCATCGACATCATGCCCGCCTTCGACGCGCCATAGCCATTGGCACCCGGCAGGCCCCGGAACCCTGAGAGTGACCCGGTCAGCACGATATGCCCCGCATCCCGCTCGAGCATCCCAGGCAGCACATGGCCCAGCACGCGCGCCGCCCCTGTCAAGTTAACGTCGAGCATAGTCGCGGCCTTGTCGCCGTCGAACTCCGCCGCCGTCATCGGCCAATAGACCCCTGCGAGAAAGACCATCCCGTCAATCTCGCCCGCGGCCTCGGCTGCGGCGGCCACGTTGTCGCTGTCCGACACATCGATAGGAACAACTTGCGACTTTCCCGGAAGCTCGGCTGCCAAAGCTTCAAGCGCCTCGGCATCGCGTGCGCTGAGGATCACCTCGGCGCCTGTCTTCGACAATTCCTGTGCAACGGCCCGACCAAGACCTTGGCTTGCACCGACAAGCCAGTACCGTTTGCCGGGCCATTCGCGCATCTCAGGCGGCCTCCTGCCGTTCCGCGGCCTTTGGATCGGGCCGCATGGTTGCGACCAGTTCGCCGACTTTGATGCCGAACTTGCGGAACTGGCTTCTGTTCATGATCGTGCCATTTTCCAGCAGATACATCCAGTCGACCACATCCAATTCGTGACCGCCACCGCCTTCGGGCAGCTTGATCCGGTACTTGAGTTGAACGCCGGAACCGTGCTGCTGGCCAGAGCCGGTGCCGACAAGATCATCCGCTTCGGCCTTGATGTTGCCGTCGGCACCGACCGACAGGCGCCATTCGCGGTGTTGCTCACTGCCGCTGTCATAGCGGAAATGCTCGCGCATCACGCCTTTGTCGCCGTTCCACTCGGCATCGAAGCGTGCTGTGAAGCGGGATGAGACGCGTCCGGTCGGGCCATAGATTATGCCGTCACATAGCAATGGGCCGTTCAAGACCGCCCGAATGTCAAACTCGGGGCCGTTGGCATAGTCGTCTGGCGCCTGCGCCAAAAAGTCGAACCGCCGGCTGACGATCCAGGCAAGACCCGCCATTGCGGCGGCGCCAATCAGGAAGGAAAGGAAGTCCATCACTGTAGTCCTCTGTTCAGGGCGGTCCCTCCATGCGCTTCGATGGGCGTGACCCAGAGAAGCAGGAGAGCGGCAATTTTCAGGCCGCAGGGCAAAACCGCGTATGAGAGCGTAAGTGCATTGAGTGCCTCTTCGGGTTGGTTGGTCGCACCCGCCGTGAACCCGGCCGCATCGAGAAGAGGCAATAGAACGATGGCGGCAAAGGCGAGTGAGAACTTCGAGACGAAGGACCAAAGACCAAAGCCTTCGGCCGCTTCCGGCGCGATCTCCGACATCCGGGACGCGAAGAGTGCAGGCAGCAGGGTCATGTCGGCGCCGAGTGCGGCGCCTGAGAAGATGCAGATCACGGCAAAGGCGGCGATGTCACCTGCGCCGAGCGTCGCCGCCCAACTGAATGTGGCGATGGCCAGAACCATGCCAAACATCAGCGTGGGTTTCGGGCCATATCGTTGTGCCAACCGGCTCCAGACCGGGGCAGCGCCAGCGGCAGCAAGAAAGAACAGCAGAAGAAGCGCGCCTTCCCAATCTTGCGCCTCTAACCGGCTTTCGACAAAGAAGACGAAAAGCACTGAGGTTACGGCGACCGGTGTGGCATTCAACAGGGCGATCAGCAGCAGACGGCGCGCCATCGGGTCGGACAAGATTGGCTTCAGGCCGATTTCAATCTGGGCATCAGCACCTTTCCACTCGCGGCGCATTGCATATGCAGCAACCGCGCAGAGGGCAGCGAATGCCACCGTAAACAAAAGAAAGGGCGACTCTGTCACGGTGAGCAACGCCACCGGGGCAACAGCGGCGACACATACGCCCAGAAGTGATCCTGTTTCGCGCCAACCGGCCAGCTTGATGTGGCCGTCGCCATCCAGCCCTTTCGCCTTTGATACGCCTTCAGAATAAAAGCTGATGGTCAGAAAGCTGAAGGCCGAGAACAGGAGTGCAAGCGTAATTGCGAACCAGGCGATTGGTGCAATCGGCGGGGTCACCGCAAACAATCCGAACATGGCAAGGGCCATAACAACAACAGCCACAAGAACGGCCTTGCCGCGGACGGCAGACAAACGGCGTGAAAGCCAGCCCAAGGCGGGGTCCTGTGCGAAGTCGAGAATGCGCAGTGCGCCCAACACACCTGCCATTGCCGTCAGGCTCAAACCAAATTCGGTGAAGTAAAAGTCCGGCGCGTGGATATAGATCGGCAAGCCCGCCATGGCGAGCATACCGGCAAACAGCGCATAAGGTGCGAGGGGCGCATTCATCGCGACACCTCCTCGACCGGCGGTTCGGGCCGGGTGCGGAACACCGCACCTTTCCACCAGAGGATCAGCGCCTGCCAATGGATCAGGCCCAGCACCCGGCGGCTGCCCAGCGGGCGACGCAGCATCGCGCCAATGATCCCGGTGTTGGTCAAGGGCGTGCGCCGACCGGTCAAAGTGGCCAGCAGGCCACCATTACCCGCAGTGTAGTCGATCCAGATCCCGATCTTTTCGTCATCGATATCAAAACGGAACTGATATCCGCCCTCGACCGGCTGAAATGGCGAGACGTGGAACACTTTCTGCGAACTGAGCAGGTCGCTGCGCGTGATCGGCTCGAAGTCGTCGCGGTGACACAGATAAGAATGCCGGTCGCCATAGGTGTTGGTCACCTCGGCAATGACCGTCCGCAGTTGATCATCCGCGTCGCGGATCAGCCAGAACGAGACGGGGTTGAAGACATGGCCCAGAACACGTGGCTGCGCCAAAAGCTCGATCCGCCCGATCCTGAACGGCACGTCCTTCACAACCTCGCGTACCCAGCCAGTGCCACGCCCCGCGCCCGGAGCGCCGCCATGATCCTTGTCATGCAGGGCGACAATGCCCGCATTGTTTCGTCTAAACAGAGCCGGTCCGCGATGCGGCGCCTCGGCATCGATCAGCACATAGTCGACCGAGTAACGAAACGCATTTTGCGTCTCACCCTTGCGGCCATGGAACGTCACGCCCCGGATATGTTCCGGCGCGCGGGTCATTCAGCGGCCAGCCCCATCTGGTTTTCGGCAGCCATCAGCTGTGCCACTTCCACGGCACTGGCAAGCCCATCTTCGTGGAACCCATAGCGCATCCATGCACCGCAGAACCACGTGCTGTTCTGGCCATTGATCGCGCGCACGGTATCCTGCGCCGTCACGGCTGCCCGGTCGAACACCGGGTGGCGGAATACCGTCTCATCATGGATCAATTCGTCGCGGATTTGCCCTTGTGCGTTCAGCGTCACGAAAAGCGGGTCGTCTTGCGGTATCGGTTGCAGAGAGTTCATCCAATAAGTCAGCTCAATTGGAGCATCCTCGCCCGTGCCGTTTTCGACATGGCACCAGGACGACCAGACCTTGCGCCGCTTTGGCATGGCGCAGGTGTCGGCATGCAGGACTGCGCGGTTAGGTTGGTAGCGGATCGCAGAAAGGGCCGTCTGTTCGACACCCGTGGCATCCGATAGGATGTTTAGCGTGTCGTCAGCATGCGTGGCGAAGACCACGTCGTCGAACGGCTCCCACTCACCACCCTCGACTTTGACTTCTACACCAAAGGCCGTGCGACGCACACCTTGGGTGGCGGCTCCCAACCGAACGTCGACGCCGCGCGCCTCGATCGCAGCGCCAAGGCGGTTCACATACTCGATCGAGCCGCCGTCAACGGTGTACCACTGGTGGTTTTCACTCCAGTCAAGAATGCCGTGGTTGCGGAAGAACCGTACCAGGGTCTCGGCCGGGAAGTCGAGGATACGAAGCTTTGGCGTCGACCAGATCGCGCCCGAAAACGGCGTCAGATAGTGCTTCACGAACCACGAACCCAGTCCCAGCTTGGCTACAAGCCCGCCGATGTTCAAACCCGGCGCGAGGGCACCCTCGGCCTTTTTGTTAAAGGTCACAATGTCGCGCACCATCCGCAGAAAGCGTGGGTCGGCAACGTTGCGGCGCTGGGCAAAGATCGAGTCGATGCTGTTCAGTGCGTATTCGAACCGGCCCCCGCGACGCGAAACGCCAAAACTCATGCTGCTTGGCGCAATCGGCACATCCAGTTTCTCGAAAAGATCGATCAGATTTGGATAGGTTTGGTAGTTGAAGACTATAAACCCCGTATCCACGGGCTGGTCACCGCGCTTGCCCGCAACGACAGTCCGCGCATGACCACCAAGGCGTTTTTCCGCCTCGAACAGCACCACGTTGTTTGTCTCCGACAGATGATAGGCTGCGCCCATGCCAGATATCCCCGCGCCGATAACCGCTATGCGTCGTGCGGTCGTCCCGCGTGCTTCAAATGGCATGGTCTGTCCTTGTCCCTTCGTGTCGTGCAAGGTTTACGCTCTAGGGACCTTTGTGGATCAGTTTTCACTGTATTGTCGGGTTTTTCACGTCTGCCGGACAAAAAACTGATCCAACATAGCAAACGTCACGTAAACCAGACAAATGCCGACGGATATTGCCATCGACGAAGGGTCTGTACGACCGCCTCCAGCGCGCTATGGTGCGCGGGCCATGCAGCAGACCATGTCGATATCTCCGTCACCTGAAAACGAAGAGTTTGTGAACCTCGTCTCGCGTGTCCGTGAAACCAAGGATCGTGAGGCGTTTGCAAGTCTCTTTCGTCACTTTGCCCCTCGGGTGAAGGCGTTTTTGATGAAGTCTGGCGCAAACGAGGGTTTGGCCGAGGAATGTACACAGGAGGTCATGGCGACACTCTGGACCAAGGCGCACATGTTTGACCCTTCGCGGGCCAGCGTCTCAACCTGGGTGTTCACGATTGCCAGGAACCGGAAAATCGATGCGTTGCGTCGCATGAAACGCCCTGAGCCCGAGGATCTTCCCTGGGGCCCCGAGGCCGAACCGGACCAGGCGGATGTCATGACGCTCCGACAGGAGAGCGAGAAACTGGCCGAAGCGATTGCCTCACTGCCAGAGAAACAAAGGGATTTGATCCAGAGGGCCTATTTCGGAGATCTGAGCCATGCGCAGATCGCAGAGGAAACCGGGCTCCCACTGGGAACCATCAAGTCGAGGATACGTTTGGCGCTGGAACGGCTGCGTCATGTAATGGGATAGTACGAATGGGAACGATCAATCATCACCTGACCGATGCACTGCTGATGAGCTACGCAGCAGGCACGCTCGACGAAGGCTTCAGCCTAGTTGTTGCGACGCATATATCGGTCTGCGACGAGTGTCGCGCGCGCTTGGAAAGTTTTGAAGCCGTTGGCGGAACTTTGGTCGACGAGTGCGAGGCGATTGCGCTCTCCGAAGACTCGCTGGACGCAACCCTCGCGCTGATCGATGCTATGGATGCCGCGCCACCTGCACCGGCGCGGATTGCGCCGAAGGATAACGTGTTTCCCATGCCCTTGCAGGAATACGTCGGAGGCGACCTTGACGCCGTAAACTGGCGCCCTGTTGGCGGCGGGGTGATGCAGGCGGTGCTCAAGACCGGTGGTGAAGGCAAAGTACGCCTTTTGTCTATCCCCGGTGGCACGGCCATGCCGGATCACGGACACCGCGGGCTTGAGCTGACAATGGTTCTGAAAGGCGCATTCCAGGATGAGGACGGCTATTTTGGCCGCGGCGATATCGAAGTTGCGAACGAAGACATGCATCACACACCCGTGGCGGTTGCAGGCGAGGATTGCATCTGTCTCGCCGCGACGGACGCGCCTTTGCGCTTCAAGGGCCTGATGCCCCGAATTGCACAGCGCTTCGTTGGAATCTAATCCCTCGTAACAGGTAGCGAATGCGGGGCCGGCCTATGTGCCGGCCCTTTTTCATTTCGAGGCAAAGCTTGCCCGCAGATGGTCGACGGCTGCAAGAACGGCCGGGTTTGGATCATCGGCGACGATCAAGCCAAGGGCATATTTCGGCAGGGGTGGCAAATTGAAGTGCGCGGGCGCCTGAACGATGCAGCCGCCAAGCGACGACACCGGTATCGGCGCTACCGCCAGATCGGCCAGCACGGCGGCGCGCTGACCCGAGATATGCGCGCTTTGAAACGCGACTCTCCAAGGCCTGCCTTGTGCATCCAACTGCTCCAATGCCGCCTTGCGCCAAGCACAGCCTTCCTCCCAGACACTGACCGGAAGCGGGGTCTGCTCTGCAGCGACGCCGCCCTTGCAGGCGGCCCAGACCAGTTGTTCGCGAAAGAGAACCTCGGCACCCTTTTCGTTGAACCCGGCTTCGCAGGTGATCAGCGTGAGGTCCAGTGTGCCCTGGCTCAGCATCTCGATCATGCGATCACTGCCGTCAACCGTGGCGTTGACGGTGACTTGCGGGTGGCTTTCGTTGAACCGGCGCAGCATTTCGACCAGAAAGCGCTCGGCCACGTCATCGGGCGCGCCAAGCCGGACGACGCCCTGCACGTCAGGCTGTACAAAGCGCGCCACCGCCTCGCGGTTCAGTGCGAGCATGCGGCGCCCATGTTCCAGCAGAAAGGCGCCATCCGCTGTCAGTTCCACGGAACGGCTGTCGCGAATGAAGATCGGACGCCCGAGGATGTCTTCCATCTTCTTGACCTGCATCGACACCGCCGAGGGTGTGCGGTGCACAGCAGCGGCGGCTGCCGAGAAGTTGCCGGTGTCGGCAATCGCAACAAGCGTCTTCAGCAGATCCAGGTCCAGAAGCGGGATACGGGGGACAGTTGGAGCGTTCATTGGCATGCCTTTCAGCAAAATTGAAAGATAGTATCAAACCTATTCGTTTGATTGAGGTATGTCCAGCCCGCATATTCAAACCCGAGGCCGTCGCGACGTCTCCGAAACAGACTTTAGGAGAAATGACATGACCACCATTGACTATGCACGTCCCGTCAGCGGACACCCCATTCACGCCTTGTCCAACCGGCTGCTCGACCGCATCAAGCAACTGCGTCGCCGCCGCCGGATGACCCGCATGCTCGACCTCGACGACCATATGCTGAAGGACATTGGCGTCACCCGGGGCGAGATCGAGATTGCGCTCAATATGCCGCTGTCGGCCGATGCGGCCACCGAGTTGCGCCGGATGTCGATTGAGCGCAGGCGGCTGCGCATGTGACGTGGCGCTGCCATGTGCTACATCTCAACCATGACACGCACGCTGCCACACCCAACACCCGCCGGTCTGAAGATTGGCGGGTGTTTTCCGTTGTGAAACGCTTTGCCGCGCTGTTTCAGGCGCTGGATCAGACCACCAAAACGACAGCCAAGGTCGCCGCACTGGCCGCGTACTTCGGTGAAGCGCCCGATAACGACAAGCTTTGGACCATTGCGCTCTTCTCGGGCCGTCGCCCGAAACGCGCGATAACGGTGACACGTCTCAGGGAATGGGCGGCTGAGAAGGCCGGCATCCCGCTTTGGCTTTTCGAGGAAAGCTATCCCATCGTGGGCGATCTGGCCGAGACAATTGCGCTGGTGCTGCCGCCTGCGCGCGAAACCGGCGACATGGCGCTGTCCGAACAGATTGCCGAGATCAAGGCGCTGGGCGCGGCGGATGACGATGCGCGCAAGGCGGCGATCCTCGCTGCGTGGGATCGCTATACCACCGCTGAGCGATTTGTGTTCAACAAGCTGATCACCGGGGGCTTTCGGATGGGGGTCAGCCAAAAGCTGATGACTCGCGCTTTGTCCCGTGCAACGGGGATTGATGAGGCCGAACTGGCGCACAGGCTGATGGGCGACTGGACGCCCGATACCACAGACTTTGACAAGTTGATCCTTGCGCCGGACCCGCAGGCGGATTTGTCGAAACCCTATCCCTTTTACCTCGCCTATCAACTAGACGACGCGATCGAGAGCCTTGGCGACCCAACCGACTGGGCGGCCGAGTTCAAATGGGACGGCATCCGCGGACAGGTCATCCTGCGAGGCGCGGCGCACTTCACCTGGTCACGGGGCGAGGAACTGATGACCGACCGGTTTCCGGAACTTTCCGCGCTCACTGATTTTGTGCCCGATGGCACCGTGCTCGATGGCGAGTTGTTGGCCTGGGATTACACCTCCGACAGTCCGCAAAGCTTTAACGCACTGCAAAAGCGGATTGGGCGGAAAACGGTCCCCAAAAAGCTGTTGTCCGATGCACCGGTGGTGCTGCGCGCCTATGACGTGCTGGAATGGCAGGGCGAGGATATCCGCGCTTTGCCGTTCGATGCGCGCCGGTCGAAGCTGGACATGCTCTTTGAGACCGTGCCCTTCGACGTGCCCTTGCGTCTGTCGCCGCTGCTTTCTTTCCCGGATTGGTCTGATCTGGCCACCCAGCGCGCGACTGCGCGCGAGATTGGCGCGGAAGGGGTGATGCTCAAGCGCCGCGACAGCCCGTATCGAGATGGCCGGAAAAAAGGCGATTGGTGGAAATGGAAGCTCGATCCGCTCGTCATCGACGCGGTCATGATCTATGCGCAGGCGGGCCACGGGCGGCGCGCCAACCTCTTTACAGATTTCACCTTTGCCGTCTGGTCGGGCAACGACTTGGTGCCGTTCACCAAGGCTTACTCGGGTCTTACCGACGCCGAGTTTCGCGAAATCACCGCCTGGGTGAAGAAAAATACGCTGGAACGGTTCGGGCCGGTGCGGTCGGTCAAGGCGCAGCACGTCTTCGAGATCGCTTTCGAGGGTATTCAGGAAAGCACCCGTCACAAATCCGGCGTGGCCCTGCGCTTTCCCCGGATGAGCCGCTGGCGCAAGGACAAACCTGTGGGCGAGGCGAACACGCTGGACGATTTGAAAGACATACTCGCCGCCTATGGTTAGACGCGCATGCCCCAGGCTCGCAGGCGCCCTGTCGAGAGGGTTTCGGGTGGCGCTAGCCGGTCCCGACCGTTCGACCAAGTGCCGTCCACATTTTGGGAAAATCCGATATCCTCCAACAGGTGTGGCGACGTTTCGGCCAGCCGCAGCATTTCTGCCTGCTCGCTCTTTGGGTGAGGTTTTCCCAACCAGCCCGCAAGTTCGGCGATTCGGACGAGGCCACCAAGGAACCTGATGCTGGACGGAGAAGTAATACTTTGAGCCATGATTATCTCGCTCGTGTTTCGATCTTGAGATGGATCTAGCGACTGAAGTGACTGGACAGCAAACCACAAGATTTCATAAGGTGGATGAGAAAATCTGATCCAAAGACCTGAATGCGCCTGCCACCGCTCAATGCCCTGCGTGCCTTTGAGGCCGCTGCCCGCCACGGCGGTTACATCGCCGCCGCTGAAGAACTGAACGTGACGCGGGGCGCGGTCAGCCGTCAGGTGAAATCACTCGAGGATCACCTCGGCATGCCGCTGTTCCGGCGCCATACGCGGGGCGTCGAATTGAACGAAGCGGGTCGCGCGCTCCTTCCGGTGCTGACCAAAGCCTTCGGTGACATTTCGGAAGGCGTCGAACGGTTGGGTGATCGGCGCACCGCTCTCAGGGTCATCTGCCCTCCGGCGCTCTCGATCCGTTGGCTGCTGCCGCGCCTGCCCGAGTTCAAACTTGCCCACCCGGACATCCGCCTCAGGATCACCACTGATTTCTTCGGTGACCGTGGATTCGATGGTGACGAGTTCGACATCGGGTTCTCATGCCAGACCCCACCCGGCAAAAGGTCGTCTGACATGATCGCCGAACCCCTCATTCCCTATATCCTTTGCCCCGCCTGTGCGCCGGACTTACTTCGGGACAAAGGGCCGCTCGACAGTCCCTCGGACCTCGCGCGCCTCGGTCTGATTTGCGAACGCTACACCGATGACGATTGGATGGATTGGCTGCAGCATTTCGGGGTCAAGGGCGTGGAGGTGGCCGACGCCGATCACTTCCCGAATTTCGATCTCGCCATCAAAGCCGCGGTGATGGGGGCAGGTGTCATCATGGCCGACCTGTTTTTGTGCCACGAGGAACTTGCCAAAGGCTCCCTCGTGCTGCCATTCCCCGAGATGACCTGTCCATCTCCGTGGGGGTGGTTCAGCCTTCTCTACGCATCGGCAGTCCGCGATGACCCGGACGTTCTGGCTTTCCGCACATGGGTTGCCGACACGGCCGCAACCGACCGGGAGGCGACCTTCGCCGACAAGACTTGGGCTTGAACCGCTCCCGCCGCGCAGCATATCTGTGGCGCGACCATCGAAAAGGATTACCGCATGCGCTTTGCCCCCGAGCCTGTTTTCGACGCCAACACTTCCGCCGGTGAATTCGGCGATCTGCCCGAATGGGATTTGACCGACCTTTACGCCGCGCCTGACGCGCCCGAGTTGAAGCGCGACATGGACTGGCTTGAAAAGGCCTGTGCCGATTTCGCGAGCGATTACGAAGGCAAGCTTGCCGGTTTGTCGGCGGCCGAGATGCTCGATTGCGTGCTGCGCTATGAGAAGATCGATCTGATCACAGGGCGGGTTATGTCGTTCCATGGCCTGCGCTACTACCAAAACACGATGGACCCCGACCGCGCCAAGGCGATGTCGGATGCGCAGGACAAGGTCACGACCTATACGACGCCTTTGGTCTTTTTCTCGCTGGAAGTGAACCGGATCGATGATGCGGTGCTGGACGGCTGGTTCGTTGAAAACGCGGACCTTGACCGATACAAACCGATCTTTGACCGCTTGCGGCTGATGCGTCCCTATCAGTTGTCGGACGAGTTGGAGAAGTTTCTGCACGACCAGTCCACCGTCGGTGCGGCAGCGTGGAACCGGCTCTTTGACGAAACCGTCGCCGGGCTGACCTTTACGGTGGATGGCGAAGAAAAGAACCTCGAAGCGACGCTCGACGGCCTTTCCGACCAGGACCGGTCCAAGCGCGAGGCTGCGGCCCGCGAGGTGGCGCGGGTCTTCGGCGAAAACGTCAAACTCTTTGCCCGCGTCCATAACACCCTCGCCAAGGAGAAGGAGATCGAAGACCGCTGGCGCGGCATGCCCACGCCGCAGACCGGGCGGCACCTGTCGAACCAGGTCGAGCCGGAGGTGGTCGAGGCGCTGCGCAATGCCGTGGTCGCGGCCTATCCGAAGCTCAGCCACCGGTACTATGAGCTGAAGCGTGGCTGGATGGGCCTCGACACCATGCAGGTCTGGGACCGCAACGCGCCGCTGCCGATGGAAAGCGACCGCAAGGTCGGTTGGGACGAGGCGCGCGAGACCGTGCTTTCGGCCTATGCCGCGTTCGACCCCGAGATGGCGCGGCTGGCCGAGCCGTTCTTCGACAAGGGCTGGATCGACGCCGCCGTCAAACCCGGCAAGGCGCCTGGCGCCTTCGCGCACCCCACCGTGGCCGATGCGCACCCTTACGTGATGCTCAACTACCTCGGCAAACCGCGCGATGTGATGACGCTGGCGCATGAACTTGGCCACGGCGTGCACCAGCGGCTTGCCGCGGGGCAGGGCGAACTGTTGTCCTCGACGCCGCTGACGCTGGCGGAAACCGCCAGTGTCTTCGGGGAGATGCTGACGTTCCGCCGTTTGCTGGAGAACGCACCATCACCGGCGGACCGAAAAGTGCTTCTGGCCAACAAGGTCGAGGACATGATCAATACGGTGGTCCGCCAGATCGCGTTTTACGACTTCGAATGCAAACTGCACGATGCGCGCCGCGCAGGCGAACTGACGCCCGATGATATCGGCGCGCTGTGGATGAGTGTGCAGGGCGAAAGCCTCGGCCCCGCGTTCACCTTTATGGAGGGGTATGAGAGCTTCTGGGCCTACATCCCGCATTTCGTCCACTCGCCCTTCTACGTCTATGCCTATGCGTTCGGCGACGGGTTGGTGAACGCGCTTTATGCCGTTTACGAAGAGGGCGACCCGGAGTTCCAGTCGAAGTATTTCGAGATGCTCAAAGCTGGCGGCTCGAAGCACCACAAGGAGCTTCTGGCCCCCTTCGGCCTCGACGCCAGCGACCCCGCCTTCTGGGACAAGGGGCTGAGCATGATCTCGGGCTTCATCGACGAACTCGAAGCGATGGAGAGCTGAGACGTAGCGCATTTGCGTATTTTTGAAAAGATGAAGGAAAGTAAGTTCAATGGCTGCCATACCACCCGTCTGTGACTTCGACTGGCCCGCGCCTGCGTTTTCCCTACCGGGTACTGACGGCCAGACTTACACCTATGATGAGATTGCCGGGCCGAACGGCGCGTTGGTTATGTTCATCTGCAACCACTGTCCTTATGTGCTGGCGATCCTCGACAAGATCATCCGCGATGCGCATGACTTAAAGGCGCTGGGTGTCGGCGTGGCCGCGATTTGCTCGAACGATGCCACCA
The DNA here is from genome assembly GCA_039193985.1 of Pseudomonadota bacterium. Classification (GTDB taxonomy): domain Bacteria; phylum Pseudomonadota; class Alphaproteobacteria; order Rhodobacterales; family Rhodobacteraceae; genus JAJDOD01. The sequence goes on along the minus strand of JBCCWG010000016.1, from coordinate 17,279 downwards.
CGCATCCTGCCGACAGTTTCGAGAACATGGCCAAGATAGCACGCGACAAGGAGTTTCCGTTTCCCTATCTGCATGACGAAGACCAATCTGTCGCGCGTGCCTATGATGCGGCCTGTACGCCGGACTTCTTCGGCTTCAACGCGGATGGCGGGCTGCAATACCGCGGTCGGCTCGATGCGTCGCGTGCGGCCCCGGTGAAGGAGGAACTGCCGCGTGATCTGTTCGAGGCCATGAAGAGTGTGGCCAAGACCGGACGCGGACCCTCGCATCAGGTGCCGTCCATGGGGTGCTCGATCAAGTGGAAAGCCGCGTAAGGCGAATCGCCAACGGTCGCTCCCCTGCCCGTTAGTCCCGTGTGATCCCGACGATTGTTTCGAGATTGTAACCAATCTTTTTTCGTCTCACTTGCCGGAATACCGGCCGGTTTGGCGCACGGAATGCGCCTGAGTGACCACCGATTGCCCAAGTAAAATTGGGTTATCCATCCGAAGTTATCCACAGACGGTTTTCATCCTCTGTTGCAGCGCAGCATGCCCGACAGCGCAGTCGGTGATCGAATCTCGCTCGTCAGGCCGCCGGAATTGACTCTTGGCAAGCCAATTTGCCACAATTTTGCCATAAACTGCCTGGGGGTAGGGGTACTAGTAATGACATTGCCGCGTTTAACGCTCTTGCCGCAGCCGGTGCGGCAAGAGTCGTCGGCTTCGCGTTTTGAGTTGCCAGAGACAGAAACACCACCGGTTGAAATCATATCCGTGGCGCGCCTGGTGCAGGGTGGCCGGTGGCGCACCGAAGCCATGCGGAGCTACGACAGACCCGTATTGATCTGGTTCACACGCGGCCAGGGCCGCCTGACCGTGGCAGGCCGCAACAGCGGGTACGGGCCACATAACCTTGTGTTTTTACCGAAACAGACGATGCACGGGTTTACCACGATGGGGCCTGTTCTGGGCTCGGTTGTTTTCCTGCCGGACGAACCGGCGCTCGATTGGCCGGTCGAGCCCATGCATTTGCGGATTCACGAAGTGCAGCAGCAGCGGGAACTGACCGGCATCATCGAGGCGATACAGCGCGAAGTCACAGCGGGTGAAGACCTGTCCAACCGCGCGCTGACCTATCACTCCGGCCTGCTTTCGGTTTGGCTGAACCGGACTGCTGAGAGTTATGCGCATCTGCCGAACCCGTCCTCAGCGACGCGCCTCGACACCGCTGCCCACAGGCTTGCCGAGGCCTTTACAGCTTTGGTCGAGCGGGATTTTCGCAGTCCGTCGGGCGTGCAGCACTATGCAAGCCTGCTCGGGGTGACGCCGACCCATCTCAGCCGGGTGTGCCGCAAGGTTGCGGGCCGACCGGCGTTGGATATCCTGACCGATCGGCGACATTTCGAAGCACGGCGGCTTTTGCGCGATACCAACATCCAGATTGCCGAGGTGGCTCGGAAATGCGGCTTTACCTCTGCTGCGTACTTTACACGCGCTTTCCGTGCCCGCAGTGGTCAAAGCCCGTCCGAGTTCCGGAATGAAACCTAAGGGCACCGGGGCCGCTTGTTTTCGGGTGAACTCGCCTTCGCCTTTGATATAATTCTGCCAGAAGCAGCCCGAAAACGCCGAAAGGTTGCTGGAACAGCGCGAAACGCAATCGCCGACAGTCTGTGTGGCAGGGAGTTGTTAAAGTGAAACTTGCAAGCCAGTGGTGGGTTCACCCGGCAGCAAAGATGCATGCCGACGAGTATCGCGAGGGCAAGATCGGCCGTCGCGAGTTTCTTACGCGTGCGACAGCTCTCGGCGTTGCGAGCTCGACCGCATATGGGTTGATTGGTGCGGCGGCCCCTGCACATGCCGAGGATTATGCGCAACTGGGCGGGACATTGCGGTATCAGATGGAGGTCCACGCTCTGAAAGAACCGCGGATCTATGACTGGCCACAGATCGCAAACCTGATGCGCGGCAATCTCGAATACTTGGTTGAATACAACAATGACGGCTCGATCCGCGGTATGCTTCTGGAAAGCTGGACGGTCAGCGACGATGCAAGAACGGTCACGTTGAACGTCCGTCGTGGTGTGACCTGGGACGATGGCACAGAACTCACCGCCGAGGATGTGGCGCGCAACATCGAAGGGTGGTGCGACCGCGACGTCGCGGGCAATTCGATGGCGGGCCGTATGGCAACGTTGATCGATCCCGACACCAACGTGGCAATCGAAGGTGCGATTGAGATCGTTGACAGCCACACCGTGCGCCTGAACTTGCCCGCGCCCGACATCGCGATCATGGCCGGCATGGCGGACTATCCGGCCGCCATCGTTCCGGCGAATTTCAACGCCGAGGATGTCATGAATACGCAGGGCACCGGCCCCTACAAGCTGGTCGAGCTTGAGGTCGGCGTAAGGGCCCGTCTCGAACGCAAACCGGATCACACCTGGTGGGGCACCGAGGTCTTTGGCGGGCCGTTCCTCGACGCTATCGAATACATCGACTACGGGACCGATCCTGCAACCTGGCTCGCCGCTATCGAGGCCGAGGAAGTCGACGTGCTTTATGAATCGGTGGGCGAATTCATCGATGTTTTCGACACCCTCGACCTTGTGCGGACCGAGGTGGTCACCGGCGCGACCGTTGTCATGCGCGCCAACCAGGCGGCTGAAATCGATGGGGCCATGCCCTATGCCGACAAGCGCGTGCGACAAGCCTTTGCCCTCGCGGTCAGCAACGAGATTGTGCTGGAACTGGGGTATGGCAACCGTGGCGTCGTTGCCGAAAACCACCATGTCGCACCCGTTCACCCTGAATACGCCGAACTTCCTCCGCCCGAATTCAACCCGGAAAAGGCTGTGGCGTTGATGCAGGAGTCCGGTTTCGCCGGTATGGAGCACGAGCTGTTCTCGATTGATGACGACTGGCGCAAGAACTCGGCCGATGCCGTGGCCGCGATGCTGCGGGATGCCGGTTTCCGGGTTAAGCGAACGGTTCTGCCCGGCAGCACGTTTTGGGACGGTTGGGCGGCGTACCCGTTCAGTTCGACCAGCTGGAACCACCGCCCGCTCGGTGTGCAGATCCTCGCCTTGGCCTATCGCTCGGGCGAGGCCTGGAACGAATCCGGCTACGCGAACCCCGAGTTCGACTCGCTGCTGGGCGAAGCGCTTGCCATCGCCGATGCCGATGCGCGGCGTGCGATCATGGCAAAGCTGCAGGCTCTGTTGCAGGAAGATGGGGTGATCATCCAGCCGTTCTGGCGCTCGCTCTACAACCACGCGCGCCGCGGGCAGGTCGGGACGGGCATTCACATTTCGTACGAACATCACCACTACAAGTTCGGCTTCACCGCCTGATACAGCGCGCGGTCAGATCAGGGTTTCGCAACATTGCGGCGGCATCTTCCCGCGTGAACGTTCAAGGGCTCACACTGCTTCGATTACGGGGCAGACCGAACCAATCCGCGCAGGCGGCCCGCAAAAGAGGTCGCACCAGGTCTTCGGGGGACACCCCCGGGTGTACGCCATGGGCGGCGCCGCCATCCCGGCCCAAGGGTTCACGTCTAAACGAATGATCGCGAACGCCCTGCCAGATGGCAGATGGCGCAATTTCGGCGTGCTTTCAGAAATCGACAGCAATCCCCTTGTTTTCCCAATCGCCATAGCGGATCGGTTCCGGCCCGTCGCGGCCCCCCAGTTCGGTAGGCATCTTGACGGCTTTGGCTTTCTGCCGCCGCTCTTCGGCTTCGGCAAGGGCACGCTGGGCCTCGGGGGTCAGGTCGGATTTCTTGTCGCTCATGGGCGTTTGGTATAACGCGGGCCGAGCTTCTTTCAAGGCAGGGTTATGAGCGACGCAGGACGGGAGACACGGGCCGCAGCCCTTCGCGCGATGACCGCCGTCACTGAGTGCGGCGCTACCCTGGGCGATGTCCTGCCACGCGAGGTGGTCAAACTGCCGCCCGGTGAAGCGGCGCGCGCTGGGCGCCTCGCGACCGAGGCATTGCGCTGGGCCAACCGATCCGACCGCGTGTTGAGCGCACATCTAAGACTGAAACCGGAAGATCCGGTCATGAATGCGTTCAGGCTGGCGCTTTACGAGCTTTTTGAGGAGGGCGCGGCCCCGCACGGCGTCGTCGATGCGGCCGTATCACTGGTCAAACGCTCGAAATCCGGACTGGTCAATGGCGTTCTGCGCAACGTGCTGCGGCGCGAAGTCGAATGGGCTGCGTTGCCGGTACCGCAGACGCCGAAATGGTTGCGCAAGCGTCTGATCGCGGCTTGGGGCAAAGACGCGGTCGCGGCGATGGAGCGGGTTCACGCGGAGCGCCCACCGCTCGATCTGACCTGCCGCGCGAATGCCGAAGGCTGGGGCGAGACTTTGGGCGCAACTCTGTTGCCCAGTGGCTCGCTGCGGTTGGCGGCTGGAGCGCAAGTGACCACGTTGCCTGGCTACACGGAAGGCGCTTGGTGGGTGCAGGATGCCGGTGCAACGGTCGCGGCCCGGGTGCTGGGCGCGGAACCGGGCGAGCGTGTGCTTGATCTCTGCGCAGCGCCCGGCGGCAAAACCATGCAGCTTGCGGCGACCGGGGCGACGGTTACGGCGCTCGATTCGTCCGAAACACGTATGAAAAGGGTGCGGGACAACCTGGCACGGACAGGCCTTGCCGCAGATTTCGTTGTGGCGGATGCACTGGAGTGGACCCCGGAGCAGCGCTTTGACGCCATTTTGCTGGACGCGCCCTGTTCGGCCACTGGCACGCTGCGCCGCCATCCCGATCTGGGCTACGCCCGCGACGGGTCGGGGGTCGACGCGCTCGTGACATTGCAAGCACGCCTGTTGGACCGTGCCGCGACTATGCTGCGCCCCGGCGGACGGCTTGTCTATTGCACCTGTTCCTTGCTGCCCGAAGAGGGAGAGGTGCAGATCGACGCGTTCCTCAAGCGCACTCCTGCGTTCGTGGCACAGTCTTTGACCGGGGACGATCCCGCATGGACCGTTCCCCAAGGTTTGCGGCTGCGCCCCGACCACTGGGAAGGGCAGGGCGGCATCGATGGGTTTTTTATCGCCTGCCTTGAAAATCGCCCATGACAGGCGCAGGCGTTGCAAGTATCCTAAGCGACAAGACCTGAAGAACGGGCAACAGCAGCAGAGGCAAGGCAGACGTTGGCAGACAACGAAAGCTGGTCCACAAGGAAGACGCGTTTTTTCAACCGCATGCATGCGCGTGCGGCTCGTTTTTCCAATGCCGCGACCGCATTTACCACGACCCCCGAGCCGCGCACGATCGGGGCCTATGCCCGGGGTCGGCAGATCAACGGCGGCAATTTCCTGTTCGCTGGGTTTCTGGTGCAGGCGCCAGGCACTTCTATCTGGGATCTGCCCATGCCGGATGAAACGTTTGAGGTTGAACTTCACGGGTTCACTTGGCTCGACGATCTCGCGGCGGTCGGCGACCTGCATGCGGCGCGCCACGCGAAAGACTGGACGCATGAATGGGTGCTGCGTTTTTCCAGCGGGCAGGGGCCCGGATGGACACCTGACCTTACGGGACGGCGCTTGATCCGCTGGATCAACCACGCGATCCTGCTGCTGAACGGTCAGGACAGTTCGGTCAGCACAGCCTATTTCAAGTCGCTCTCGCAACAGACCGTGTTTCTGTCGCGCCGCTGGAAAGCGGCCTCGCCCGGTTTGCCGCGGTTCGAGGCGCTGACGGGCCTGATTTATGCAGGTCTTGCGCTTGAAGGGATGGATCGGCACGTGGCCACGGCGATGCGCGCGCTGGCACGGGAATGCCAGGCCGAGATTGACGAGGAGGGCGGTTTGGTGACCCGCAACCCCGAGGAATTGCTCGAGGTTTTCACATTGCTCAACTGGGCGGCCGTTGCCCTGCGCGAGGCGGGCCAGGTTCCCGACGCCCCCATCACCAATGCGATCAAGTCAATGGCCCCGGTGTTGCGTGCGCTCCGCCACTCCGATGGCGGGCTGGCGCGGTTCCATGGCGGCGGGCGCGGCATGGACGGACGCCTCGATCAGGCGCTGGCCACGGCCGGGGTGCGCGGCGTGGCGCAGCATGGCCGATGCATGGGCTTTGCACGCATATCGCATGGCCGCACCAGCATCGTCATCGACGCCGCGCCCCCGCCCAAGCGCGAGGCATCGCGCAATGCCCATGCCTCGACCTTGGCGATGGAGGTCACTTCCGGTCGACGCCCATTGATTGTGAATTGCGGATCGGGGGCCACGTTCGGGCGCAGTTGGCGGCGTGCCGGGCGTGCCACGCCCAGCCATTCTACCCTCGGAATCGAAGGGTATTCTTCCTCCCGCCTTGGCGGCGCCGACAAGCGCGACGAGAACGAGGCCGAACTTCTTATCGATACACCGGGCGAGGTCGGGTACGAACGGAGCGAGGTAGAAGGCGGCACGCGCCTTGTCGTCGGCCATGACGGGTATGTCGCGACCCATGGCCTGACACATATCAGAACGCTGCATGTCGGCTTTGACGGGCGCGCCATCCGGGGCGAGGACGTGCTGATGGCACGCGCCGATGTCGACAAGCGCCGGTTCGACCTGATGTTCGACAAGTCGCGGATGCGGGGCATTCCGTTCAGCATCCGGTTTCACCTCCACCCGCATGTCGATGCCACGCTCGACATGAACGGTACGGCGGTGTCGATGGCGCTCAAAAGCAGTGAAATGTGGGTGTTTCGCTTCGAGGGCGCCGTCGATCTTGACCTCGAATCAAGCGTTTACCTAGAAAAGTCCCGCCTCAGCCCTCGTGCGACCAAACAGGTGGTTCTCTCTGGTCACGCGGTAGAGTATGTCACCCGCGTCAGCTGGTCCCTCGCCAAGACGCAAGACACGCCAACGGCGGTGCGCGATTACGAGGTTGAAGAGACGTCCATGCTGGCGGTGGACTAAGGGGTACCCGTAAACATGACCGACCTGCAGCCGGTGTGCCGCGCGCTTCTCTCCGTTTCCGACAAGACCGGGTTGGTGGAGTTCGCCACCGCGCTTGCCGCGCGCGGGGTCGAGTTGATCTCGACCGGTGGCACGGCAAAGGCGTTGCGCGACGCGGGCCTGAAAGTGGCCGATGTCGCCGAGCTGACCGGGTTTCCCGAGATGATGGACGGACGGGTCAAGACGCTGCACCCGGTCGTGCATGGCGGCCTGCTGGCGCTTCGCGATGATGCGGGCCATGTCGCGTCGATGGAGGCGCATGGGATCGGGGCGATCGATCTGCTTGTCGTCAACCTCTATCCTTTCGAGGCCACGGTTGCGGCTGGGGCCGACTATGATACCGCAATTGAGAACATCGATATCGGCGGACCCGCGATGATCCGGGCCGCGGCCAAGAACCATAGCTTCGTGAATGTGGTCGTCGATGTCGAAGACTACCCGGCGGTTTTGGCAGAACTCAATGCACAGGACGGCAGCACAAGCTATACCTTCCGGCAGAAGCTGGCCCTTACCGCCTATGCCCGCACCGCAGCATATGACGCGGCGGTGTCTGCCTGGATGACCGCAGCGCTCGACAATGCCACGCCAAGACGGCGCGCCTTTGCGGGTACGCTGGCCCAGACCCTGCGCTATGGCGAGAACCCGCATCAGGCGGCGAGCTTTTACACCGATGGAGCGGACACGCCCGGTGTCGCGACGGCGCTTCAGCACCAAGGCAAGGAGCTGTCCTACAACAACATCAACGACACCGACGCCGCGTTTCGGCTGGTGGCCGAGTTTGCGCCGGGTGACGGCCCGGCTGTCGCGATCATCAAGCACGCCAATCCCTGCGGTGTTGCGCGGGGCGAGACCTTCGCATCGGCCTTTGGCAAGGCGTTCGACTGCGACCGGACCAGCGCTTTTGGTGGAATCGTTGCGCTGAACGGGACACTGGACGAAGACACGGCGCGCGCGATCTCCGAGATATTCACCGAGGTTGTCATCGCGCCCGACGCCACGGATGCCGCGAAAGAGGTGTTTGCGGCCAAAAAGAACCTCCGTTTGCTGACGACCGGTGGGTTGCCCGACGCGCTTGCCCCCCGCCTTTCCGTGCGACAAGTTTCGGGCGGCTGGCTGGTGCAGGATGACGACGTTGGGCACATCAAGGCGGATGACTTGAAGGTGGTGACCGAAAAGGCACCCAGCGACGACCAGGTTGCCGACCTTTTGTTCGCCTGGCGGGTGGCCAAGCATGTGAAATCAAATGCGATCATCTATGCCAAAGGCGGTGCGACGGTGGGCATCGGTGCGGGGCAAATGAGCCGGGTCGACAGTTCGACCATTGCGGCGCTCAAGGCAAAGCGGATGGCCGACGAATTGGGTTTGTCCGCAAGTCCGGCGGTCGGCTCCGTCGTGGCGTCGGACGCGTTTTTTCCGTTTCCCGACGGTCTCTTGGCGGCGGCCGAGGCGGGGGCGACAGCGGTTATCCAACCCGGCGGATCGATGCGGGATGACGCGGTTATTGACGCGGCGAACGAAGCAGGGCTTGCTATGGTCTTCACCGGTATGAGGCATTTCCGGCATTGATACGTTCACTTTCCACCCTCTGGACCACAGCGGCCCTGATCTTTGCCCTCGACCAGGTCACGAAACTCTTCGTGGTCCACATGCTCGATCTCAAGACCTTAGGTGGCATGGTCGTGTTCGATCCGTTTCTCAACTTTCAGATGGCGTGGAACACCGGCATCAATTTTGGCATCCAGTTGGGGGACCGCTGGATCCTGATCGCGCTGGCCCTGGCCATTTGTGCCTGGGTGATCTGGTGGATGAACCGCGACCGGCCTCGCGCCTCGGTCCAGGTCGCTGCCGGTCTGGTGATTGGCGGCGCCATCGGGAATGTCGTGGATCGCATCATTTACGGGGCTGTTGCCGATTTTCTGAACATGTCCTGTTGCGGTTGGGTGAACCCCTATTCGTTCAACGTGGCCGACATCTCGATCTTCATCGGCGCGCTGGCCCTGATCCTCTTGACCAACGACGCCGAGCCAAGTGGTGACTCGCCAGAGCGCGCAGAGTGACGTAGAACGGGCCGAGACGGGAGTGAGCATGCGACGCGCGATACTGGTTCTGGGTGTGATAGGTGGTCTCTCGGCCTGCGGCGGGTCGGAAGACCCCAACCTTCTGAACATCTCGCAACCCCGCAGCGAGGGGCCGGATGAGTTTGCCGTGCTGCCAAGTAAGCCTCTGGAAATCCCCGAAAATGTGGCCGCCTTGCCGGAACCGACACCCGGCGGTGCCAACCGCACCGACCCCACGCCCGAGGCGGACGCCATCGCGGCCCTTGGCGGGAACGCAGCGGTGTTGTCGCGCGGCTCAAGCGATGGGGCGCTTTTAGCCCATTCCCGACGCTTTGGCGTCGATCCGAACATTCGCGCCGAACTGGCCGCAGCCGATCTTGAGTTTCGCCGCCGGAACGATGGCCGGTTGCTGGAACAGCTGTTCAACGTGAACGTGTATTTCCGCGCTTACGAGGAAATGTCGCTCGACCAATATCGCGAACTTGCACGCTTGCGGCGCGCCGGGGTGCGCACCTCGGCCGTGCCGCCGGACCCTGCGATTGACCAGTGACCGGTCACGAGCGCGTCAACACTCCCTTGAAGCGGGCGGACTAAGGTCCATCTGTTCCCAAACTCCGATGAAAGGACCGCTTATGCGTTTTGCCAGCCTGGCCCTGTTCACATCGCTGGCCTTTGTGCCCGCTTCCGCCTCGGCGACCGAGGTCACGAGTTTCGAGCTTGAGAACGGCATGGAGGTCGTTGTGGTCGAAAACCGGCGCGCGCCGGTCGTCATGCACATGGTCTGGTACCGTGTCGGTGCCGCGGATGAGCCGCCGGGTGTCTCGGGCATCGCGCACTTTCTCGAGCATCTGATGTTCAAGGGCACGGACGAGCTTGAGGCAGGTGAGCTTTCGGAAACCGTCAACCGCAATGGCGGCAGCGATAATGCGTTCACCGCACAGGACTACACGGGGTATTTCCAGCGCATTGCCTCGGACCGGCTGGAACTGGTCATGTCGATGGAGGCTAGCCGGATGGATGGCCTTCGCCTGGTGCCCGAAGACATCGGGACTGAGCGGGATGTGGTCATCGAAGAACGCAACCAGCGGGTTGAGAACGATCCTGGTGCGCTCTTCAGCGAACAGATGCGGGCCGCGCAATACCTGAACCACCCCTATTCGATCCCGATCATCGGGTGGATGCACGAGGCGAATGCGCTGAACATGGAAGACGCCATGTCGTTCTATGAACAGCATTACGGTCCCAACAACGCGATCCTCGTGGTTGCAGGCGATGCCGACCCCGAGGAGGTGCGACGGTTGGCAGAAAAGCACTATGGTGTGATCCCCGCCAACCCCAATATCGTGGAACGCGAGCGTGTCAGCGAACCGCCGCAACTGGCCGAACGCCGGTTGGAATACGCCGACCCGCGGATCGGCAACGATTACGTCATCCGCAGCTATCTTGCCCCGGAACGCGACCGGGGCGCGCAGGAAGAAGCAGCGGCACTCACCTTGCTGGCCGAGGTCCTGGGCGGTTCGCCCACCACCTCGGTCCTGGCGCAAAAGCTGCAGTTCGAGGAACAGAAATCGGTCTATGCCGCCGCCTGGTATCGTGGTCAGTCGCTGGACGACACGACCTTTGGCGTCGTGAACGTTCCCGTACCCGGTACGTCGCTCGAGGATGCCGAAGCGGCACTGGATCAGGCGATTGCCGAGTTTATCGAAGAAGGGGTCGACCCCGAAAAGCTGGAGCGGATCAAGACGCAGATGCGTGCCTCGGAAATCTATGCGCTGGACAATGTGCGCGGGCTGGCCAACCGCTATGGCGCGGGCCTGACATCGGGCCTGACGATCGAGGATATCGAGGCATGGCCGGACATCCTGCAGGCGGTTACCGAAGACGACATCATTGCCGCGGCAAAGCGCGTTTTCGACCGCCGCAAAGCCGTGACCGGTTTTGTTCGCACAGCCACTGAAGAGGTAACGCAATGATCCGCTTTGCTCTGACCTTTGTCGTTCTCCTGGGGGCGACCGCCCCCGCAAACGCGGCTGTCGAGATACAGGAAGTGACGTCGCCGGGCGGCATCACCGCATGGCTTGTTGAAGAAGATGCCGTGCCGTTCACTGCGCTGGAAATCCAGTTCCAGGGCGGTGGATCGCTTGACCGTGACGGTAAACGCGGTGCGATCAATCTGATGACGGCAACGCTGGAAGAGGGCGCGGGCGAATTGGATGCGCAGGCCTTTGCGGTGGCGCGCGACGAACTCGCGGCTTCGTTCAGTTTCGATGTCGGGCGCGATGGCCTTTCCGTATCGGTTCGGTTTCTGACCGAGAACCGGGACGAGGCGCTGGCGCTTCTCAAACTGGCTCTGACCGAGCCGCGTTTTGATGAAGATGCCGTTGCCCGGGTCCGCGAGCAGATCCTGTCGGGCCTGCGCAGCGATCTGAACGACCCCAACACGATTGCCGGTCTTAGGCTGAACGAACTGGCCTATGGCGATCACCCTTATGCGACAAGCCTCGACGGTACGCTTGACAGTGTCGCTGCGCTCACGCGGGAGGATGTCGTCAACGCCTATGGCGATGTGATCGTCAAAGACCGCATCTTCGTAGGCGCGGCGGGCGACATCTCGGCGGATGAGCTTGCAACCATCATGGACGACCTCTTCGGTGACCTGCCCACTGGCGGCGCGCCGCTGCCCCCGCCGGTCGAACTTCAGTTGACGGGGGGCGTCACGGTTGAGCCGCTGAATGTGCCGCAATCGGTGGCGCTTTTCGGTCATATCGGCATTCCGCGTGATGATCCTGACTTTTTTCCGGCCTTCGTTGCAAACGAAGTGTTCGGCGGCGGGGGCTTGCAATCGCGGCTCAGTATGGAGGTGCGCGAGGAACGCGGGCTGACCTATGGCATCGGATCCTATCTTGTGAACTGGGACCATGCGAACATGCTTTTGGGCCAGTTTGCCACGGCGAATGACCGGGCGGCTGAGGCCATTCAGGTGGTTCTGGACGAATGGGCCAAGATTGCGGCCGAGGGTGTCACGGAAGAAGAGCTGGACGCCGCCAAGACGTATCTGACCGGTGCTTATCCCCTGCGGTTCGACAGCAATGCCTCGATCGCCCGCATCCTTGTGGGGATGCAGGCCGATGGCCTGCCCATCGACTATATCGAGACACGGAACAGCAAGGTCGAAGCGGTCACGCTCGAAGACGTCAAGCGCGTGTCCGAGAGGCTCTATCAGCCTGAGGCGCTGCGGTTCGTCGTCGTTGGCCAGCCCGATGGGCTTGAAGGGGTGAACTGACGGCACTCAGCCTTCGGAAACAAAAAAGGCCGCGCCAGCGAGGCGCGGCCATTTTCATGTGCACGTCTGGATCAGGCCGCGCGGCTTAGCAGGACTTCCCCGACCTCGCGCTGCGCATCGGTCTCGTCCGCGCCGTTCACGGCAGCAACCTCGCGCGTCAGACGCTCAAGTGCGGCTTCATAAAGCTGACGCTCGGAATAGCTCTGCTCGCGCTGGTCATCGGCGCGGTGCAGGTCGCGCACCACCTCGGCAATGGCGATCAGATCGCCCGAGTTGATCTTTTGCTCATACTCCTGCGCACGCCGCGACCACATGGCCTTCTTTACGCGCGCCTTGCCTTTGAGCGTCGTCATCGCCTTGGACACCACGTCAGGCGAGGACAGAGTACGCATGCCCACGTCCGCCGCCTTGTTGGTCGGTACGCGGAGGGTCATCTTGTCTTTCTCGAACGAAATCACGAACAGTTCGAGTGTCAGGCCTGCGATTTCCTGTTCCTCGATCGAAATGATTTGGCCGACACCATGAGCCGGATAGACCACATAGTCGTTCGGACGAAATTCCATCTTCTTGGGTTTGCTCATTCAGCGTTTTCCCTTTTCAGCCCCAAGGACCGTTTTCGACACAAAATGCCCCGCAGGAAGACCTTGATCCCTCCTGTCGAAGCAGCCCTGTCGGTTTAACACCGGATCGCAAAGATCCTGTTCAGCCCTATATAACAGAAACATAGCAGAAAATTTGGGCAATTCCAAGGCATGCGCTGGTCAAGCGGCGCAAAGCCCAACAAACAAACGTGCGCGGACACTTAGTGACGTGGCGTCAGACAACGGTGAACAGGCAGACTTCTTAGCCGCCTTCGCCTGCGTTTTCCGAAAAGAGCTCCATCTTATCCGGTTTGCCATCCATCTCGTCGGCAGTGGGCAGCGGGTCCTTCTTGGTGATGATCACCGGCCAGGCTTCGGAGTACTTGCGATTGAACTCGACCCATTTTTCCATGTCGGGTTCGGTGTCCGGGCGAATGGCGTCCGCCGGGCATTCCGGTTCGCACACGCCGCAGTCGATACATTCATCGGGGTGGATGACGAGCATGTTTTCCCCCTCGTAGAAGCAATCCACGGGGCAGACTTCGACGCAGTCGGTGTATTTGCACTGAATACAGTTATCGGTGACGACGTAGGTCATGCAGGTCTCTCGAAAGCCAACGGGATTGAGGTAACCTTTGGGGCAAGGTCATTCAAGCATATGACGCTTGGAAAGACGCGCATTGCGACGATCTTTCCTGCTTGGTCGGCCCGTTCTCTCAATCGTGGCCTGTGCGGGACGTTCTTCTTCAGGCGGCGTGAGATCGGTGTAGAGCGTTTGCGCTTCAGGCGCCGGGCCGCGCCTTGTGGCAAGCGCATCCACCTGGATGACGCGAATGCGTCTGGCCTGCGGGAAAGTCAGGGTGACACCAGCGCGGAGCGCATGGGCCGGTTTCGCAACCCGGGTTCCGTCTACACGGACATTCCCACCAGAAACCAGTTTGGTGGCCAGACTGCGGGTCTTGAAGAACCGCGCATGCCAGAGCCACTGGTCGAGCCTCTGGGTTTCGTCAGACATGCGTTCTCAACGTGCGGACATCGCCGGGCACGTCACTTGTCCTTGGTTTTGAGCGCCATCAGCGCCTGAGCGAACGGGTTGTCGGGGTCAATCTTGTCTTTCTTCGGTGGCCGGGATTCGAAGTTGCGGGGTTTGTTCCCGCCGCTATCGCGCCGTGGCTTGCCCTTGCCTTTGGGTTTGCCGTCGCGTTTGCCCTGCGGCTTGCCGCGTCGCTGCTGATTGCCGCTGCGGTTGCCGCCCCAAGTGAAGGTGTAAAAGACCTCGATCCGATCCTCTTCCGGTCCTGTGTCCGACCCATCGGCTTGCACCGCTTCGCCTTCCGCCGGTTCGGGCGCTGTTGTCGCCTCGGAGGGCGTCTCAATACTCTCGGGCGTGGCAGTCTCGGCATCTGTCGCCGGGGTCGGTGCAACTTCCGCCTCAGCCTCCGCAGGCGTGGTCTCTTCTGCGGGGGCCTCTGCGTTTTGGGCTGTTGCTGGAACAGGTTTCTCGCGCTCGCCCCGCTCGGCCTTATAGCCGAGGCCCTCCATCAGGTTCGCAAACTGCTCCAGCGTCATACCGGTGATCGACAGCATGTCAGGGTTGGCCTCGAACCCGCCCCGGCTGTCTTCGCCCCGGATCAGGTCAGCAAGGCGTTCCAGCATGTCGATCCGGATCGCGCGGTCACCTGCCGGTTTGTAGCCGGACATCAGGTAAATCTGGCTGTCGATCTCGCTGATATGCGGGATTGTGACCAAACCGGGCGGGGGGCTTTCGGGAAACTCGTCCGCGCCATTGGCCAGCGACCAAAGCACGAGGCGCAGCCGTGTCGGCGCGGGTTTCAAAAGCGCCTGCATGAAGATCGTGAACTGGCCGAAGCGGATGCCATGCTTGCGCAAGACACTGCGGGCGTCCTGATCCAGGTTCTTGACGTCTTGAGCCACCTCGCGGCGGTCGATCACGCCCATCGCCTCAACCATCTGAAAGCCAAAGCCACGGGCCATTCCGGTCAGCGTCTCATCTTTCTGGATCTCGATCAGGGGTTCGAACAGCGCGGCAATTTTGCGGTCGATGAAGTGCTGCAGGCGGCGCTGCACCTTTTCAGCCACTTCTGTGCCCGCTTCATCGTCGACAAAGGCGGTGACGCGCGGCTTGAGCGGATCGTCGCCCGCAACCAGTTTACCGATGGCGTGTTCGCCCCACATCAGGCCGCCTTGTTCGGTAAAGTCCATTTCGGTGTCCGGCGCGTTGTAGAAGCGGTCCGCGCGCAGGTGGAACTCGGGCGCAAGGGCGGCGGTCGCCGCGGATTTCAGCGTTTTGGCTTCATCCCCGGTCGCACTGGCATCCTGGTGAAAGCGGAATCCTTCCAGACGGCCGACGAATTGCCCCTCGACCGTCACTTCACCCTTGTCGTTCACTTCGGCCACGAGAGCCTCCTTCTGTTTCAACCGCCGAAGCAGAACACTGGTCCGCCGGTCGACAAATCTCTGGGTCAGCGCCTCGTGCAAGGCATCCGACAGGCGGTCTTCTACAGCGCGCGTCGCGTCGCGCCAATGGTCTTCGTCACGGGTCCAGCCCTTACGCTGCGCGACATAGGTCCAGGTCCGCACATAAGCGAGGCGTTTGGACAGCGCGTCGATGTCGCCATCCGTGCGGTCGATGCGCTTGATTTGCCGCGCAAGCCAGTCTTCCGACACCTCGCCATGCTCGTGCAGAAAGCCGTAGATCGCGGTCAGAAGGCTCGCGTGTTCCTGCTGGCTGATGCCGCGAAAATCGGGGATGCGGCACACATCCCAGAGGAGTTTGACTGACGTGCCGTTGCTGGCGCGCGCGCGCGTTTCGGTGTCTTCGCCCAGTGTTTTCAGGGCGATTAGGTCGTTGGCCTCACGCGCCCGGACGACGTGTTCGAGCGTGGGGGTCGCTTCGAGCGATGCCACCAGCCGGTCGACACTGCCGAAATCCAGCTTCGCGTTGCGCCATTGCAGTTTTTTCAACGGCGTGAAGCTGTGCGAGGTGATGGCCTCGACCACGCGATCCTCCAGAGGTGGTGCTTCGCCGGTGACACCGAACGTGCCGTCGCGTTGGAATCTGCCAGCGCGACCGGCGATCTGGGCCAGTTCGTTCGGCTGAAGATCGCGCATCCGCCGCCCGTCGAACTTTCTCAGTCCCGAAAATGCGACATGGTTGATGTCGAGGTTCAACCCCATGCCGATCGCGTCCGTTGCCACGAGATAATCGACATCGCCGTTTTGGTACATGTCCACCTGCGCATTGCGCGTGCGCGGGCTGAGCGCGCCCATTACGACCGCCGCACCGCCCTTCTGACGGCGGAGCAGTTCGGCAATGGCATAAACGTTTTCGACCGAAAACCCGACCAGTGCGGCGCGCGGCGTCATCCGGCTGATCTTCTTCGAACCGCTGTACGACAACGTCGAAAACCGCTCACGGCGCTGAAACTGCACGCCCGGCACCAGCGCGTTGATCACCCCGCGCATGGTGTCAGAGCCCATGAAGATCGTCTCATGCAGCCCGCGCGCGTTCAAAAGCCGTTCGGTAAAGACATGCCCCCGCTCGGGGTCGGCACAAAGCTGGATCTCGTCGACGGCGAGGAAGTCTGCGCCCATCCCTTCGGGCATCGCTTCTGTGGTGCAGACCCAGTACTGCGTCCGCCCGGGCACGATCCGCTCTTCCCCGGTGACGAGGGCAACGCAGGACGGGCCGCGCGCGGCGACGATCCGGTCATAGACTTCACGCGCCAGAAGGCGCAGCGGCAGGCCAATGATCCCGGTCCGGTGCGCCAGCATCCGCTCGATCGCATAGTGCGTTTTACCGGTGTTGGTCGGCCCGAGGACCGCCGTCACACGGCCTTGTGTCTGGGACATGGGAGGGAAATCGCATTTTGCAAAACTCGCGCTTGGTTAAACCGGTTCGGTTCGGGTACGGCAAGCGATTTCTGATGCAGAAATCGTGGCAGAAAATGCGCATTTTCTGCGCTCCGCTCCGGGCGTAGGGTGCGGACATGACCCAAGATCGCCCCGTCCTAGGCATCCTCTTGATGCTCGGCTTCTGCCTTGCCGCACCCCTTGGCGATGCTTTGGCCAAGGTCCTGGGCGACTATCTGGGCGTGGCGCAGCTGGTGGCGATCCGCATGGCTCTGCAGGTCTTGCTCCTTGCCCCGATTGTCTATTGGGCCGCGATCCCGCTGGTGATGTCAGTGCGCGACCTGCGGCTCTCAGCTATTCGCGCCGCTTTGCACATTGCCGGGATCGGGATGATGTTCCTGTCGCTGCGCTATCTGCCGCTGGCCGACGCCGTGGCCATCGCTTTTGTCATGCCCTTCATCATGCTCATTCTCGGGCGTTATGTGCTGGGCGAAGAGGTTGGTCGGCGGCGCATCCTTGCCTGTTGCGTCGGTTTCATCGGCACATGCATGGT
>JBCCWG010000015.1:0-33538 GCA_039193985.1 Pseudomonadota bacterium | reverse complement strand
TTGCAAAGGCGCCTGACCGGTGCCAGTGAATGCGCCATGAAACAGCCGGTGTCTTTTTCGGATAAGGTTCAGAATGCGGCCATCCGCGTCATCCTCGGCGGCGCGCTGATGATGCCTTACCAGACACGTGTGCAGGTCGTCGGCAAGGTCATGTCGCGGATCGTCTCGCCGCTTGCAGGCTGGCGTCGGCGCATTCTGAACAATCTGGCCTATGTCTGCCCTGAAATGTCCGCTGCAGAGCGCGGTCGGATCGCGGTATCGGTGGCGGACAATGTCGGTCGAACCCTGATCGAGATTTACTCGGGCGAGGAGTTTGTGGCGCGGGCGCGCAAGTCCGAGGTTGTCGGTCCAGGCCTGCCAGCCCTTGCAGCAGCACAGGCCGAAGGCCGACCTATTGTGATGGTGACGGCGCACCTCGGAAACTACGACGCGGTCCGCTCAAAGCTCAGCCGCGAGGGGTATCCGATGGCCGCGCTCTACAAGCCGATGAAGAACAAGCTTTTTCACGCCCATTACCTCAAGGCGATTTCGACCATCGCCGAGCCGGTCTATCCCACGAATGGGCGTGGCATTGCGGCGCTGATCAAGCATCTGAAGGCGGGCGGCACACTTGGGATCGTTGCCGACGTCGGCTCGCGCAAGGCGCCGCTTCTGAGGTTTTTCGACAAGCCGGCCCATACCCCGGTCTCATCCGCGGAATGGGCGGTAAAGTACGATGCGCTGATGGTGCCGGTATTCGGGTTGCGCCAGCCCGACGGGCTGACGTTCCGGCTGCATGTGGCCGAGCCCATTCCCGCAGGCGACCCGGCGGAGATGATGCAGGTCTATAACGATACGGTCGAAGAAATTGTGCGCGCGCATCCCGAGCAATGGTTCTGGATTCACCGCCGCTGGAAGCTCAGCACCGAAGCCAAGCTCAGCGAAGCTGTGACGCCCCCAGAATAGCGCCGCCCCTGCCCGACTGGATCAGAACGACGACCGGCGCGTTACCGGCCACATTGGCGGTGGCGCGAAAGGTCCCCTTCCCGTCCCACGTGCCAATAGGTGCAATCTTGCGGACCACGTTGTGATAGGTGAGCGTCTTGCCGCGGTTTTCGCCGCGTCTGATGTCAACGGTTTCTTCTGGGGAAAACGTGGCCAGCTGCACCACGACATTGGGAACCGCTTCCCGCGAGGACGCTTGCACCGTCACTGTGCCACCGTTTCGTTCCAGGCGGACTGTGACCGGCATTGCGCGTCCGGCGTGTTTCTGTATGGCCTTGGCCACCTTCATGCCGCGCGAACCGACCACATGGGTCTGACCGCCGATAACCATCTGCGGTGTGTAGATCGTGCGCTCGCCAATGGCATGGGCATAGGCGCGCTGGCGTTTGGTGTGCTCTGGGCTCGCGAACTCGTCTTTCCAACCCAGATAATCCCAGTAATCGACATGGAACCCAAGCGCGATAATGTTATCCTCTTCGGCCAATTCACCCAGAAGCCGGTCAGCCGGCGGACAAGACGAACAGCCTTGCGAGGTGAAAAGCTCGACGACAACCACTTCGTCGGCCTGCGCTAGGCTTGCAAGCGCGATCCAGGCCGCGGCGAAAAGACATCCCAGTCGTGTCATCGGAAAGATTCCATACATGAGTTACCCTGTCTGCCTAAAGAAACCGGACATGACGTGCCAATCAAGGTTTTGAGAGTGTCCGTTACAGTGTCGTTTATGCTGGTGCATCCTGTCGCATCGCAGAAGCGCGCGAGATAATGTACACGATGGTATACAGATTTGAGTTGCCCCTGATCCAGCAGCGGTCTATTGGGGCGGCAAATCCTTCGTATTGCCCTAGCCGGAGTACCGCCAGATGCCCATCACCGTTGGTCACGACACGTCGAAAACCCGTAAGACCCTGACCGTAGGCAGCCAGTCAATCGACTATTACTCGATCCCGGCCGCCGAAGCCGCCGGGCTGGGGAGCTTCTCCGAGCTGCCCGCCGCGCTCAAGGTGGTGCTGGAAAACATGCTGCGGTTCGAAGACGGCAAGACGGTCAGCGTCGATGACATCAAGGCCTTCGCGGAATGGGGGGCCAAGGGTGGCCAGAACCCGCGCGAGATCGCCTATCGCCCGGCCCGCGTGTTGATGCAGGACTTTACCGGCGTGCCTGCCGTGGTCGATCTGGCCGCCATGCGCGACGGGTTGAAAGCGCTTGGCGGCGACCCGCAGAAGATCAACCCGCTGAACCCCGTCGATCTGGTCATCGACCACAGCGTGATGATCGATGAGTTCGGCAATCCGCGCGCGTTCCAAATGAACGTGGACCGCGAATACGAGCGGAATATGGAGCGGTACACGTTCCTCAAATGGGGCCAGTCGGCGTTCAACAACTTCCGCGTTGTGCCCCCCGGCACCGGCATTTGCCACCAGGTGAACCTTGAGTACCTTGCGCAAACCGTTTGGACCGACACTGATCAGGACGGCAAGATGGTCGCCTATCCCGACACGCTGGTCGGCACCGACAGCCACACAACCATGGTGAACGGCGCTGCCGTGCTCGGCTGGGGCGTTGGCGGGATCGAGGCGGAAGCGGCGATGCTCGGCCAGCCGATCTCGATGCTCATCCCCGAGGTCATTGGTTTCAAACTGACTGGCGAGATGATGGAGGGCACCACGGGCACCGACCTGGTGTTGAAAGTGGTCGAGATGCTGCGCGCCAAAGGCGTTGTCGGCAAGTTCGTCGAATTCTATGGCGCTGGCCTCGACAACCTGCCGCTGGCCGACCGCGCGACCATTGCCAACATGGCGCCGGAATACGGTGCGACCTGCGGCTTCTTCCCGATTGACGGCGAGACATTGCGCTATCTGGAGAACACAGGGCGCGACAAAGACCGGATCGCGCTGGTCGAAGCCTATGCCAAGGAAAACGGCTTCTGGCGCGGCGCGGATTACGATCCGGTTTACACCGACACGTTGGAGCTGGACATGGGCACCATAGTGCCCGCCATCTCCGGCCCCAAGCGCCCGCAGGATTTCGTGGCACTGACCGACGCCAAGGCCGCTTTCGCCAAGGAAATGGAAGAAACCTTCAAGCGCCCCATGGGCAAGGAAGTCGCGGTTTCAGGCGAAGACTACACGATGGAATCGGGCAAGGTGGTCATCGCCTCGATCACTTCCTGCACGAACACTTCGAACCCCTATGTGATGATCGGCGCCGGGCTGGTGGCACGCAAAGCCGCCGCTCTCGGCATGAACCGCAAGCCCTGGGTGAAGACCTCGCTAGCCCCCGGCAGCCAAGTCGTGAGCGCCTATCTCGAAGCGGCTGAGTTGCAGGACGACCTCGACGCCGTTGGCTTCAATCTTGTCGGCTATGGCTGTACCACCTGCATCGGCAACTCGGGTCCGATCCAGCCGGAAATCTCCGAAGCGATCTCGGAAGGCGACCTCGTCGCGACCGCCGTCCTTTCCGGCAACCGCAACTTCGAAGGCCGGATCAGCCCGGATGTGCGCGCCAACTATCTCGCCTCGCCGCCGCTTGTGGTGATCTACGCACTGGCGGGCACCATGGATATCGACCTGACGGCCGAACCGGTGGGCCAGGACAAGGACGGCAACGACGTCTACCTGAAAGACCTCTGGCCCTCTCAGGCCGAGATTGCGGAACTGGTCGAAAAGACCGTGACCCGCGAAGCTTTCATGGAGAAGTATGCCGAGGTCTTCACCGGTGATGAAAAGTGGCAGGGCGTGGATGTGCCCCAGCAGGAAACCTATGACTGGCCGTCGACCTCGACTTACGTGCAGAACCCACCCTATTTCCAGGGCATGGGCGCTGAACCAGGCGTCATCACCAATATCGAAGGCGCCCGTGTACTGGCGCTGCTCGGCGACATGATCACCACCGACCACATCAGCCCTGCCGGCTCGTTCAAGGAAAGCACGCCCGCAGGCCGTTATCTGACCGAACGGCAGGTGCCGCCGCGCGAGTTCAACTCCTACGGCTCGCGGCGCGGCAATCACGAGATCATGATGCGCGGCACGTTCGCCAATATCCGCATCAAGAACGAAATGCTGGACGGGGTTGAAGGCGGTTACACCAAAGGGCCCGAGGGCGAAGAGCAGGCGATCTATGACGCCGCGATGGCCTATAAGGAGCAAGGCATCCCGCTCGTTGTCATCGGTGGCGAACAGTACGGAGCAGGCTCCTCGCGTGACTGGGCGGCCAAGGGCACCGCACTCCTCGGCGTCAAGGCGGTGATCGCGGAGAGCTTTGAGCGTATCCACCGTTCCAACCTGGTCGGCATGGGCGTCATCCCGTTCGAGTTCACCGGTGGTGACAGCCGCAAATCGCTCGGCTTGACCGGGGATGAGGTGGTCTCGATCACCGGTCTGGAAGGCGACCTCGTACCGCTCTCGAACGTGCCATGCACGATCACCTATGCCGATGGCACGGTGAAGGAAATCGAGCTCAAGTGCCGGATCGATACGGCAATTGAGATCGAATACATCGAACACGGCGGCGTGCTGCACTACGTGCTGAGGAACCTCGCACAAGCGGCTTGAACGCAGGGTGCTAGCCCAGCAGGGCTGGCACCATCGACACCACCAAAAGCGCCGCCATGGTCCGGTTGAAGGTCTTCAGGCGGCGCTCGTTCTCCAGCCATTGCCTCAGTTTCTGCCCGGCCAGCACCCAGGTATTGGTCGAGATCACGGCCATCGCCGCATAGGCCGCCGCGACCCAAAGGACAGCGCTGAACTCGCGCCCCGGCGCGTAGAGCGTGATCGCCCCAAGCGCCATGGTCCAGGCCTTGGGGTTCACCCATTGGAACGCCGAGGCTTGCAGGAAACTCAGGGGTTTGCCGGTCGTCGCCGCGTCCTTTGGGGCGGCCGCGTGGGCGATTTTCCAGGCGAGCCAGAGCAGGTAGAGAAAGCAGGCAATCTGAAGCACTGTTCTGAGCGGCGGCCACGCCTCGAAGAGTTGCATGACACCCAAACCCACAGGAATGACCATGAAAGGCAGCCCCAGACCAACGCCGAACATATGCGGCAATGACCTGCGGTAACCGAAATTCGCCCCCGACGCGACCAGCATCACGTTGTTGGGGCCGGGCGTGATGACCCCGGCCAGGGCAAAGCCGAGCAGGGGGATGAGAATGTCCAGCGTCATGAAGCAAGAATACCGCGCGGGCGCTGGCGAGAGGTTGCGATTGCAGTTGCGGAAAGCACTTGTACGCAATATTTCACCAGCATGGATAGAATTGATGACGCGATATTGCGCGAGCTCGCGCGCGACGGCCGGATCAGCAATCTCGCGCTCGCAGAACGCGTTGGTCTCTCGCCCTCGGCCTGCCTCCGCCGGGTGGCGGCGCTTGAGCAAAGCGGGGTCATCACCGGGTATCGCGCCGTAATAGCCCCAGAAAAAACCGGCGTCGGGTTCACCGCCTATGTCTCGGTCGGGCTGAACAAGCACACCAAAACGGCGCAGGAAGCGTTCGAGCGCGCGGTCACCGCTGCCCCGCAGGTGCGCGAGTGCCACAACATCACCGGCGCGGTTGAGTATCTCCTCAGGGTCGAGGCCAGCGACCTCGCCGCCTACAAGCACTTTCATACCGAGGTGCTGGGCGCCCTGCCCCAGGTCGAGACGCTGCAAACCTATGTCGTGATGGGTTCACCCAAGGACATGCGGGCCTGAGATTGCCGCGCACGCCGAAAACAGTCCGTAACCTTTTCTAATGGCCGAAAAGGTGACAGAATGCAGTCGTAACAAGTTTCTGGGGGAAACATGCGTTATGCGAGTGACCGGCTGCGGGTTGTGGCGCGTGCCATGCCGTTGTCTCTGCCACCGCTGGAAGGCGGGCTGCTTTTCCTGATGATGGCCGTCTGGTTATTCGGCTGACGCAGCCACAAGGGCCGGCTTGATCCGGTTGTCCATCAGCGGTTTGTTGATTGGCCCCCGCAGATGCAGCACCACATTGCCGCCCCCATCGATCACAAAGGTCTCGGGCAGTGCATAGACCCCCCACTCGATGCTCTGGCGGTTGCGTGGATCGGCGATCACGGCCGTGTAGGGATTGCCG
Source organism: Pseudomonadota bacterium (assembly GCA_039193985.1). Lineage (GTDB taxonomy): Bacteria > Pseudomonadota > Alphaproteobacteria > Rhodobacterales > Rhodobacteraceae > JAJDOD01. The sequence continues at coordinate 27,489 of JBCCWG010000015.1, read as the reverse complement.
AGTTCGTCCAGAAACCCTTTGGCTTGCTCCGGTGTATTGTCCCGGTTCACGCCATAGACCGGTACAGTCTCGGCGATTTCCATGATGTAAGGGTGCTCAACCCGACACGGCGCACACCAACTGGCCCAGAAGTTCAGCACCTTGGGTCCCGGTTCGGCAAAAACGGCCTGATCGAAGCTTGGCAGGTTCCCGACGGGCAACTCGACCACGGAGGGCGCCGGAAGACCTTCTTGCGAGGATGGCAGCGCATCCGGATCGTCGCGGAACATGCCGCCGAGGAAAAGCCCGGCAATCGCTGCAAAAAGCAGTGGTGGCGCGACCGCAAGCCACGAGATTTTACCCATCGCTGCGCCCTTCCGCGTCGTCCAAGCGCTGTTGCGAAGCGCGTGCCTGTCGCCAGCAGATCCAGATGAAGCCCACCAGCAACGCGATCGACCCGGCATAGGCCAGCGATACTTCAAAAGCATAGGCTCCAAGATCGGGGATCATGCCATCCGCTCCCTCAATTCAAGGGCATGCACGCGACGCAGCCGGATCTCGGTCCGGGTGCGCATCAGCACAAGCGCCACGAACAGCAGCACAAAGCCTGTGATCGCAACGACAAGCGGTATCCAGAACACGTCCGAAATGTTCTCTTCCTTGTCGAGCGACAGCGTCGCACCCTGGTGCAATCCCTGGTTCCAGAAGAGCACGGCATAGCGCGACAGGATCGCGAAGATCGACCCCACCAGACACAGCACGCTGGTCAGGTCGGCGGCGGTGTCCGGATCTTCGACCGCGGCCCAGAGGGCCATGTAGCCGAGATAGAAGAGAAACAGGATCAGGAATGAGGTCAGCCTCGGGTCCCATTCCCACCACGTGCCCCACATCGGCTGACCCCACACGGCCCCGGTAAACAGCGCGATCAGCGTCATCACGACGCCGACGGGGGCTGCCGCTTTGGCGGCAAGGGCGCTGACGTGGTGCCGCCGGATCAGCCAGATCAGCGACGCGACCAGCATCATCGCCCAGGCATTGATTGCCATCATCGCCGAGGGCACATGCAGATAGATGATCTTGACGGTCGATCCTTGCCGGAAATCGTCCGGCGTGAAGAAGAACCCCCAGCCCACGCCGATGACAGTGGCGGCAATGGCCAGCACGAAGATCGGTGCCATCAACCGGTCGGTCGTGGCCATGAACTTGCGGGGGTTGGCGTATTCCCAAAGCGACATGGGCGCTATTTAAGCCCCGTTGCAAGCACGCTCAAGCGCCACCGGGTCGCAGGGGCAAAGCAACTCACCGCAAATTGACCCGGAGCGCCGCCGCCGCCGCGAAGGGCAGGATCGCAACTGTGCCGAGCGTGATCGCTGCCACGAGGAGAACAGGTGTTGTCACGGGCAGCACATCCGACGCACGCCGCACAGCGTCGGCTCCGAAGATCAGTGTCGGCACATAGAGCGGCAGCACGAGCAACGACAGGAGGAGCCCTCCGCGTTTCAGCCCGACCGTCAGCGCCGCTCCGAACGCGCCGAGCATCGACAAGGCGGGTGTCCCGAGGGCCAGCGTCAGCATCAGCGTGCCATAAGCGGCGACAGGCAGGTTCAGGAGAACGCCCAGCACCGGGGCAATCAGTGTCAGCGGCAACCCTGTGGTCAACCAATGTGCCACGGCCTTGGCCAGAACCAGGGTTTCAAGGGGAAGTGGTGCTGTGGCCAGAAGCTCGAGCGAGCCGTCTTCGTAATCGGTCGCAAACACCCGGTCGAGCGACAGGAGGCAGGCAAGCAGCGCGCCGACCCAGAGGACGCCGGGAGCGATGCGGGCGAGGATCTCGCGCTCGGGGCCCACGCCGAAGGGCACGAGGATGACGACGATCAGAAAGAACGCAAGGGCGAGGCCGAACCCGCCACCGGAACGGACAGCGAGGCGGAGGTCGCGTTGCAAAAGCCGGATCACAGGAAGCTCTCGTCGAAAGCCTGCACGTCGCGGCGCGTTGGTGCAAAGGCCGAGATATCGAGCGTCTCGGCTTTGAGACCAAGGTCGATATGCGTGGCGATCAGCGCCGCGCCGCCCTCGGCAAGATGCGCCTCTACCACACCTGCGAAAAGCGCGACCGCCGCTTTGTCGAGCGACACGGTCGGCTCATCCAGCGCCCAGATCGGCCGCCCGGTGACCAAAAGCCGGGCCAGGCCGAGGCGGCGTTTCTGACCCGCCGACAGGGCCTGCGCCCGCCGGTGCCTGAGCGCCACAAGATCGAAGCCCGTCAGTGCGGCGTCGATGCCCGAGGTGCCAAAGAGCCCGGCCCAGAACTCGAGGTTTTCGGCGACAGTGAGCGGCCCCTTGATCCCGTCTGCATGTGCGGCGTAGGCAATGCTCTCGGGCGCGGCGCTGACCTGCCCTTCCGAGGATGGCTGCAAACCCGCTATAGTGCGCAAAAGCGTTGTCTTGCCCGAGCCATTCGGACCCCGCAGGATCGTTGCCTGACCGGCGCCAAGCGTAAAGGTCACGTCTTGCAAAACGGTCAATCCGCCCCGCATGCAGGCAACGGAAGTCAGGCTCAGAAGCGGGGTCGTCATGGGCGCAGTCTTGGCTGAACACGCCAGCGAAGTCCACCGGGTCTCACACGCTGAGAAGCGCCAGCCCGACCCGCCTGCCCTCGCCCAAAAGCACGTTATACGTGCGGCAAGCCTGGGGCGAAGACATCACCTCGGCCCCGATCCCGGCGGCGTCAAGCGCGTCGCGGAGCGGCCCGGGCAGATGCGCGATCTCGGCCCCCATCCCGATGAGGATGACGTCAACCTCACCGGCAGCCGCCAGAAGCGGCGCGTCGTCGTCCAGCCCGCCCCAGGGCGCAACGCGACCCGCCAGCACCACAAGCGGGGCGTCATGTGCCTCACCGCCGATCCGGAAGAAGCCGGGGCCATAGCCCTCGACCGGCTGGGCGTCGGTATAGTTGACTTCGTTCAGGCGCATCTCATCCCTCCCAGATCGGTAAGCCGAGGATCGCAGAGCCGGCGATGATCGCATAGGCGACACGGCGGTAAAGCGTCTCATAGCCCGGCCGGAACAACACGGCGCCCAGCCAATTGCCCAGAAGATAGGGCACAATCATCAGCGCGCCCAGTGCCACTGCAGCCCCTACAATATAGCCGTTCCACCCCAGCACGCCCAGCATCACCACATCGGCCAGGATGAGGTACAGCGTCAACGTCGAGCGCACCGTCGCCGCGGGCAGTGTGGACGCCATGTAAAGCAGGATAACCGGCGGCCCTGGCAAACCAACGCTGCCTGCCAGAAACCCGCCAAGACCCCCGATCCCAAGCGTCAGCGGTGGCGTGATCGGTCCCTTGTAGCGAAGGCCCAGGATCAGGATCGCGAGGAGCGACAGGGCAACGATCGAGACACCCCAGCGAAACACGTCCCCGTCAACGCGCGACAGCACCCAGACCCCAAGCGGAACACAGAGAACAGCGCCCGCCATCAGCCATATGAGATCGCGCGGATGCCCTTCGCGCAGGGCGCGGGGCACATGCATCAGAGGCGCGACGAGGTCTTTGATGATGAGCGTGGTCAGCGCAGCAAAGGGCGTGAGAACCTGAGCCGCGAAGGGCAAATAGATCATCGCCGTGCCAAAGCCTGCAAAGCCACGCACAATACCTGCCACGAATGCGCCGATCGTTATCACCCACAAGTCAGAGCAATCGTTCAGGACGGTGAAAGGGTCACACATCTCCCTGCCCGGTCTCGATCCAGGCCCGATGTGCGGGGTCTGGCAACAGTTCGGCAAACCGGCGGTTATAAAGCTCGATTTGCGCGTCCGTGAAACTGGAGTGCCAGGTGCCCGAGCGGCCACTGGCAAAAAACTTCGCATCATCGTGCCAGAAGTCTTGGCTCGCCTCGGGCGCGAAATCCGTCGCGCGCGCTTTCATCGCGCCGAACTCGGTGGCGCTGGCAATCTGATGCATCAGATCGTCCGATGCCTGAGAATCAAGAAAGGCGTCCAACGCGCGTATCGTGCCCAGATGGTCGCGGGCAATGCCGGCATAGTTCAGCACCAGCTTTTCCGTCCATCGCTCCGAAAGCACGACCTCGCGAAAGAACCACGCGATGGTGGGAAGGCCGTCGCGGTCGACCTCGTCTTCCGAGAACCGACGATCAAGGTAGTACGGCAGTGAGGTATCAATCGGGTCGAGCAGCGGGTGTTCGTCGGTCAGTTTTGAGTTCTGGATGTGCTTGCGGATCGACAGAAAAACCTCAAGCGGGTGACGAAAAACGCTGACGACCCGCACATCATCCCAGACGGGCCAGCCATCGGGCGGCGTGTGCGTCTTTATCACACGACGTCCCTTCTGGCGGTCGAGAGCCGCAAGGTTGTCCTCGTGTGGTGCGATGCCCGCGTCGATCCAGGGTGAGACGACACCCAGCTTATCGGGCAGGTCTGTTGTGCCATGGAGGAGCATCGCGATCATGCTCTGGGTCCAGGTGGTGCCCGACTTGGCGGGTGTGACAAGGATCACGTCGCCCGTGCGCGGATGAAAGCTGTCCCACCGCTCAGGCTCGGTCATCGATCCCCGATAGGTGCGCGCCGCGTCCCTGATCTTGCGCGCCGCGCCCATGGGATCAGGCGTCGATATTGGCGAATTGCGTGCCCGCGCCGCCCCCGCCGCCGCCTTCGGTCGGCTTTGACCAGTCGCGCTTGACACCCAGCATTAGCACCACGTTCTTGGCCACATAGACCGACGAATAGGTCCCGATGATCACGCCCCATGTGATGGCGAAGACAAAGCCGCGGATCACGTCACCGCCAAAGATCAGTAGCGCAATCAAGGCGATCAGGGTGGTGCCGCTGGTCATCAAGGTCCGTGCCAGCGTCTCGTTCACCGTGCGGTTCATCACCTCTTGCAGGGCCATTTTCTTGAACTTCCGCAGGTTTTCCCGCAATCGGTCAAAGATCACCACGGTGTCGTTGATCGAGTAGCCAACGATGGTCAGCAGCGCCGCAATGGTTGCCAGATCGAACCGGATCTGCAGCAGACTGAAAAGGCCGATGGTAATGATCACATCGTGGAAGAGCGCCGCGACCGCACCGACCGAGAACTGCCATTCAAAGCGCAGCCAGATATAGATCAGGATGCCCGCAAGGGCCGCCAGAACAGCGAGGATGGCGGTCTGCACCAACTCGCCCGAGACCTTGGGACCCACGCTGTCGACGCTGGTGAACTCGATGCTGGGATCAATTTCGGCCAGTGCGGCCTGTACCTGATCGACGATGGCATCGGTCACACTTTCCTCACCCTCCTGCGCCTGAATGCGGATCAGGGCGACGTTCTGATCGGCGGCAAAGTTAGGATCGAAGACCTGCGTGACGCTGACCTCGCCGATCTCGAGGCTTTCGACCGCGCGGCGATATTCACCGTCATCGATGGGCTGCACGGCTTCCGTCCGGATCGAAGTGCCGCCGCGGAAGTCGATTCCGAAATTCAGGCCGATGGTGACCCAGAGGATGATCGAAGCGACGATCGCCACGACCGAGATGCCGAAGGTGATCTGCCGGAAACGGAAGAAATCGAAGTTGGTTTCCTGCGGGACGAGTCTCAGTCGCATTTCTTAAACCTCGATCGTCTTGGGACGTTTGCGTTCGAACCACATGACGACGAAAAGCCGTGTGACGAAAATCGCGGTAAAGACCGACGTCAGGATGCCGATGCCAAGCGTCACCGCGAAGCCCTTCACCGGGCCCGAGCCCAGCGTGAACAGGATCGTCGCCGTGATGAACGTCGTGATGTTGGCGTCGATAATGGCCGACAGCGCCTTTTCATAGCCAAGCTCGATGGCGCGACTTGGGCCTTTGGCGGTTTTGAGTTCTTCGCGTATACGCTCGAACACCAGAACGTTAGCGTCCACCGCCATGCCGATGGTCAGCACGATGCCCGCGATGCCGGGTAAGGTCAGCGTCGCCCCGATGCTTGAGAGCAGACCGAACAGAAGGGCCACGTTGATGATGAGTGCTGCGTTCGCGAAGAGGCCGAAAAGCCCGTAAGACAGGAACATGAACACCATGACCGCGCCAAAGGCGACGATGCAGGCAATGGTGCCCGCGTCGATGCTTTCCTGGCCCAGTGTCGGGCTGACGGTCTGTTCCTGTAGAAAAGTCAGCTCGGCGGGCAAGGCCCCTGCCCTGAGCAGCACGGCAAGATCGACGGATTCCTCCACCGTGAAATTGCCGGTGATCTGCCCAGACCCCCCGGTGATGGCTTCCTGAATGCGGGGGGCCGTGATGACTTCTTCGTCGAGGGTAACGGCAAAGAGCGCGCCGACATTCTCGGACGTGTATTGCCCAAAGATGCGCGCGCCCGCGGCGTTGAACCGGAAACTGACCGACGGTCGCCCATTCTGATCAAAGCTCGGTTGCGCATCGACCAGGTCCTCGCCCGAGAGGATCGCGATGCCTTCAAGTTCATAGAACGCGGCGGGCGGCTGACCGGGCGGTGGAAGTTCGGGCAGAACAATGTTCCCGGGCCCCGGCACCGCGCCTTGGGCGACGATGTCGATCACAGGGTGAAAGGTCAGGCGCGCGGTCGTGCCGATGAGGTCTTTCAGTTCTCCGGCCGAGCCAAGCCCCGGCACCTGGATCAGGATGCGGTTCGTGCCCTGACGCTGGATGTTCGGCTCGCGCGTGCCGACCTCGTCAATACGGCGGCGGATGATCTCCAGCGATTGCTGCACCGTCCGCTGATCGGTGGCAAGCTTCTCTTCCTCGGAAAGCTCGATCCGGATGACGTTCCCCTGACCGGCCACGACAATATCCGTGGCACCAACGGCCGAGAGGCTGGCAACCGGCTGCGCCGTTGCGCGGATCGCGGCCACAGCCGCCTCCAGCGCGTCGGCGTTCTGGATGCGGATCTGAAGCGTGCCTGCAGGTGCCGTGTCCAGACGTTCGATGAAGCCCACCTGATCGCGAATGGCGACAAGCGCGTCACGTGCCGAGAGCCAATACCCGTCCATCCGGTCTTCATAGACGTCCTCGACCTGCACCTCGGCCAGAAGCTGAACCCCGCCGCGCAGATCGAGACCGAGATTGACCAGACCGCTCGGCAGGAACCCCGGCCACACACCTGCGGCAGCTTCGCGTTCCGGGGTCGATCCCAAAAGCGCGATCTCCTCCACCGCATCGTTGTGTTGTTCGACGTTGGAATAAAAGAAATTCGGGAAGGAAAACAGGATGCCGGCCGCGCATACGGCGATGATCATCACCCGTTTCCAAAGCGCGATTTGAAGCATCAGGAGGCGGGCTCAGTCTTGGAACGCACGGCCTGGATAGTATGCTTAACGACGCGGACGTTCACGCCCGTCGCAATCTCGACCTCAACCTCGCCATCGTCGCGCACCTTGGTCACCTTGCCGACCATGCCGCCTTGGGTCACCACCTGGTCGCCGCGGCGCAGCGCCTCGACCATGGCCTGATGTTCCTTGAGCTTCTTTTGCTGCGGACGGATCAGCAGGAAATAGAAGATCGCAAAGATCGCGATGAAGAAAGGAAGCTGGGCGAGAAGCGATGGGCCTGCGGCGCCTGCCGCCTGTGCATAAGCAGGAGTGACGAGCATCGGTTATTCCTTGTTCTTTCCGGCCGGTCCCAATGCCCGGGCACAGCCCCTTATCTGTCGGCGCGCACCCTATCTGTGGGTCCGAAGCTTGGCAAGCAAGGGCGGTATGCGATTTTGCCCGAAATTCAAGCCGTCTCGGCGAAGGCATCGTTGCGCTTCAGCCAGTCGGCAGCCACCTCGGCGACAACATTGGAAAGTTCGCGCAAGGTTGTGCTCGCCTGGCTGCGCGTTTGCCAATACAACGGCATGTCGATCCGCTCGCCGGGGACGAGTTCCACCAGATCGCCCTGGTCGACCAGCGGCCCGACGGTCAGCGATGGCATCATGGCCCAGCCAATGCCGAGGTGGCAGCAGAGCAAATGACCCTCATAGGAGGGCATGTCGTGGTGGGCGACTTTGACGTTTTCGCCGATGGCCTGTGTCATCCACTGGCCTGGCAGGCTGTCTTTACGGTCAAAGCGGATAACGGGGGCCGCGGACAGGGTCTTCATCGAGACACCGTCCGAGAAGTAGCGCCCATAGAAGCGCGGCGACGCGACCGCCAGGTAATCCATGGTGCCGAGGGGAATGGCCGTGCAGCCCGCGACCGAGGCATCCGACGTGGTGACGACGGCAAGGGCATCGCCCGAGCGCAGACGTTCCTCAGTAAAGTCCTGATCGTCGGGGATGACCTCGAGCCAGAGGCCAAGGTCATCGGCTGCGCGCTTGAGAACGCTGGGAAACCACGTGGCCAGACTGTCGCTGTTGACCGCAATGCGCAGCTTTATGCCAGAGGTGCGCCGCCCGCTTCCGGTCAGCGACAGCTGCTGGCCCAGCTCGTGACGCAGAAGCTCGATCTGTTCGTGGTGCTGGCAGAGAAGCATCCCGTCTTCGGTGGCCACACAGGGCCGCCCGCGCTGGATCAGGATCGAGCCGACCCTTTCCTCGAGCTGTTTGATTCGCTGAGATACCGCGGATTGTGTCACATTCAGCGACTTTGCAGCCGCATCGAACGACCCGGTGCGCACGACAGCGGCCAGAACAACCAGGGAGTCATAGTCGAAGTCCACGGGAAAGCACCCCTCGCATGATAAGGATCACTAATATTCTATCGTGCCATGTCGTTTCTATCCAACCAGAATATCACTTTCGCAACATGCCTGACCCGGCGTCAACATTAGCATGAGTTATACTCATCATCAGAACCATTCAGAAGATGTTGAAAAATTGACCAAAATATGGCTTTTTCTAGGCATAGACTTTAACTGGGGGTTAAAATGTCTGCCAAGCAATTGCGCGAAAAGTACACGCGCAAATTCGTCGGTATGGACAAGTATGCGCGTGGTATCGCGTGGGTCATTCTCATAAATTATCTTTTTCAGATAATTGCTGCCATCGGCGTCGGCGCCTTCTTGCTCACGATGCCCATCAACGGCTGGATCATCGGAGGCTTCGCCTTGGTGATGCTGTTCATCGGCACCCGCATGCGCGGGTTGAACAACATCATTCACGAGTGCTCGCACGCCACGTTCAGCAGCGAGCGTGCCGACAATGCCCGGATTGGCAAGATTTGCGCCGCACTTCTGTTCAACTCGTTCTCGGACTATCGGGACGAGCATCTGTCACACCATGCACATCTCGGAGATTACGACCACGACCTCGACCTGCAGGGCATCAAAGACCTGAAGTTGCACGAACCACTTTCGGCAAAAGTTGTCCTTAGACATGCGCTGTCACCTCTGATCGGGCGGCATCTTCCTTATTATCTTGGTCTCAACATGTCCGCGAAAGACGGCACGGCGTTTCAGGTGCTCAAATACTCGGTCCTGGTCGCCACGCTTCTCTTCACCGCTGTCTTCCCTGCCACAGGCCTTTTGTTCCTGATCGTGCCCTTCGTCTTCGTGTACTCGACGCTGAACTACTGGGCCGACTGTCTCGATCACGCTGGCATTGTGGCCACTGGTGACGACCTGACCGCATCTAGAAACATCCTGGCCCCAGGCGCCCTGCGCTGGATGTTTTTCCCGCGAAACGACTGCTATCACCTTGTGCATCATCTCTTCCCGCATATCCCGGCACGCCACCTTGGCACGTCGCACGCCTTGCTGACCCAGGATGACGTTTACGCCGCCAGGTCGAACGCTGTTCGCGGCAAAAGAGTAGTTGAAAACGTGCTAGTTCCCGCCGAGTGACGCCTTTCCGTTTGCGCCGCGCGCGAGAACAAACTGTTTCGCGACCTGTCTTGTCGCCACGCTCCCTGTGTGAATAGTGCAGTAAAGCAATAAGTTACCTTTTGATCTTAAACTTCCTGAAAAAGTAGATCTGCACGCAGCTCAGTCTTTATTGTTGCTAATGCTGTATAAGTCATGGTAATAGCTTGGTGGCAAATTGGCATTCCCCATCCCGGTTATTTGTCTGCCTTGGTTGGATTGTGGAGCGCCGAATGAGCGTCGTAACGAGTGTTCTTCGATTGACCGGGTCGGGTTTAAGGAGTGAGCGGTTAAACAAATGAGGCGCCGTCCGGGAGAGACGGCGCCTTGTTTGACTGAGTGAGTTGGTGTGTGTGCGAGCGTCTCGCGAAGGTGCTGTTTGGTCTAATTAACGGCTAGAGCCGGAATTGGTCCAAAAAGGGGCAGAAATCAGGATTTCCTGTGCCCTGGCAAATCTGCTTTGCACCACACCGACCTCAGCCTTCTTTGTCGGTCTCCCCACCAGAAACGGCTCGCCTTTTGTTGCGCGCTCCTGCATATGCTCTCCGCACTTCAAGATTGACGATGGAGAGGACCCATGCACGACATTCGCGCCATTCGCGAAAACCCTGATGCTTTCGATGCCGCCATGGCGCGCCGCGGGCTGTCGGGCATGTCGTCGGAAATACTCGCCATCGACGAAGCCCGGCGCGCCAAGATCACGGCGGCAGAAGCTGCGCAGGCCGAGCGCAATGCGGCATCCAAGGAAGTCGGCGCGGCCAAAGCCAAAGGCGATGAGGCCGAGTTCGAGCGTCTTCGCGCCTTGGTCACCGAGAAGAAGGATGAGATCGCGCGGCTCGAAGACGAGGCCAAGGCAGAAGACGCGCGTTTGCGCGACCTTCTGATGGGCCTGCCGAACGCGCCTTACGACGACGTTCCGGACGGCGCTGATGAAGACGACAATGTTGAAGTCCACCGCTGGGGGGACGCGCCGGTCTTCGACTTTCAACCAAAAGAGCATTTCGACATTGATGGCGTGAAGCCCGGCATGGATTTTGAGACCGCCGCCAAACTGTCCGGGTCGCGCTTTGTGCTGATGTCGGGTGCTGTCGCCCGCGTCCACCGGGCACTGGCGCAGATGATGCTTGATGTTCACACTAGCGAGAACGGGCTGACCGAGGTTATCCCCCCGGTCCTTGTACGTGACGAGGCGATGTATGGCACCAACCAGCTTCCGAAGTTCGCCGAGGACAGCTATCAGACCCGCGAGGGGATGTGGTTGGTTCCGACCTCGGAAGTTCCGCTGACCAACATCGTCGCGGGCGGCATCCTTGACGCGGGCGACCTGCCCCATCGCTATACCGCGCATACGCAGTGTTTCCGCTCCGAGGCGGGCAGCGCGGGCAAAGACACATCGGGCATGTTGCGCCAACATCAATTCGAAAAGGTCGAGATGGTGTCGATCACGCATCCCGACGAAAGCGAGGCCGAACAGCAGCGCATGGTGAAATGCGCCGAGGGTATCCTGGAACGGCTTGGTCTGGCCTATCGCACCGTGTCGCTCTGCACCGGTGATCTGGGCTTCGGTGCGCGCCGCACCTATGACATCGAAGTGTGGCTGCCAGGGCAAAACACTTACCGCGAGATCAGCTCGGTCTCGACCTGTGGGGACTTTCAGGCGCGCCGCATGAACGCGCGGTTCCGTGACGCCGAAGGCAAACCGCAGTTCGTCCATACGCTGAACGGCTCCGGTCTGGCGGTGGGGCGCTGCCTGATTGCCGTCCTTGAAAACGGACAGACCGCCGAGGGCGGTGTCGTCCTGCCGCAGGGCCTCGGCGCGTGGCTGGGGGGCATGTCCCGCATCACGCCGGACGGCGCGTTGGCTTAGGAAAGTGGTCGCCCCCGAGAGAAGGGGAACCCCGGGGGCGACCGTGGTAGCGTTTTAACAGTGCGACCTAGTCTGGGCCACGCCACGCTGCCTGAAATTGGGGGTTCCAAGCACCGTGTATTGCGCGTCCAGGGTCAAGACCGCATCGCTTCAGCCCGCCACCAGCACTCCGGCGTCGACCGCAGCGGCCAGTTCGGCTTCGTCAATCGTTCCGTCGCCGTTCCCATCGATGGTGCTGAAGGTCTCTTCGGTGAGGGAGGGGTAAGTCACCAAGAGTTCTTCCATCGAATAGACGCCATCTCCATCGGCATCTTCGGCCGCCATCGCGGCTGTCGAAACACCGAGACCCAAAAGGCCGGCGAGGATCCAGTTCATACGTTTCGTCATCTTGCTCTCCATCGTGATTGGTGGAGGTACGGGCCCGAAACCTCGGTGTGAAGCTTCGAGACAGGATGTAGAGGCTAGACGTGGGATGTTTCAACGGCGCAAGCCATCGGTGGCAGAAACCGGCCAAGCTTTGCGCATCGCGCACTTACTTCCTCGGCCAAGCTTTGCCGGTCGCCGGAACTTGCCGAACCGGATGCTGCAACTTGCCGATTCCATATTCGGGTTTCGGCGCAGTCTCGCCGGAGGGTTCTGGCAGGAAAAAGATCAGTTTCGCTTATCGCGGATCGGTTTGCCCAGATGCCTGCGCAATCTTGAAGGCGTGGATTTCTTTTTGTTCTTGAACGGGTTCTGATCGCCCTGCCCACGAAAGGTCAGTCGGATCGGGGTGCCCTGCATGTCAAAATCCACGCGCAGTCCGTTCACGAGATACCGCTTGTATGCATCTGTCAGTTTGTCCGGGTGCGAACACATAACGACAAAGCCCGGGGGCCGCGTCTTGGCCTGGGTCGCATAGCGCAGCTTGATCCGCCGCCCACCGGGGGCCGGGGGCGGGTGCGCCTCGAGCATTCCGGTCAGCCACCGGTTCAGTTGCGCCGTGCTGATCCGCCGGTTCCACACCTCATAGGCCGTCATGACAGCGTCGCGCAGACGCTCCATCCCGCGCCCGGTCTTGGCCGAAATCGTGACAAGTGGCGCACCGCGAAGCTGCGGCAGCAGACGGTCGAAAGCTTCTTTCAGTTCGGCCAGCTTTTCGTTCTTTTCGGTCTCGAGATCCCATTTGTTGACCGCGACCACCACCGCCCGGCCCTCGCGCTCGGCCAGATCGGCGATGCGCAGGTCCTGCTGTTCAAATGGAATGGCGGCATCAAGAAGCACGATCACAACCTCGGCGAACTTTACCGCGCGCAACCCGTCCGCAACAGAAAGCTTTTCGAGCTTTTCCTGCACCCGGGCCTTTTTCCGCATGCCGGCGGTATCAAAGAGCCGCACAGGCACGCCACCCCAGTCGAGCGGAAGCGAGATCGCATCGCGCGTGATGCCCGCTTCGGGCCCGGTCAACAGTCGGTCTTCGCCCAGCAATTGGTTGATCAGCGTGGATTTGCCAGCATTTGGCCGCCCGACCACGGCGATTTGCAAAGGGCGTTCCTGTGTCGGCGCACGGGCCGGTGCGTCGGCGTCATCTTCGTCGCTGACGGCGACGTCGGTCTCGGGGGCCTCTGCCGCGATGGCCGTGTCTTTTTCGGCCTGCTGTTCGGCCACGGGGCGCAACGCGTCCAGAAGCTCGCCCATCCCCTCACCATGTTCGGCCGACAAACGCACCGGTTCGCCAAGGCCGAGGGAATAGGCTTCGATCAATCCCCCCTCTCCCGCGCGCCCTTCGGCCTTGTTGGCGGCCAGAATCACATGCGCCGCCCGTCGGCGCAGGATATCCGCAAAGACCTCATCGGCCGGAAGAACGCCCGCCCGCGCGTCGATGACGAACAGGACGGCATCCGCCATGTCCACCGCCCGCTCGGTCAGCCGCCGCATGCGCCCTTCAAGGCTTTCGTCGGTGGCTTCCTCAAGCCCTGCGGTATCGATGACGGTGAACCTGAGGTCGGCGAGCTTCGCAGCGCCTTCTCGCAGATCCCGGGTGACGCCGGGCTGATCGTCGACCAGCGCCAGGCGCTTGCCAACCAGGCGGTTGAACAAAGTGGACTTCCCGACATTCGGGCGCCCCACGATGGCAAGGGTGAAACTCATGTCCTGGTCACTGCCCGGGGTAAATTGGATCGCGCCCGTCTAGCGGCTGCGCGCGCGCACTGCAACGGCTCTTAGTGGAAGAGCGACCGCTCGTATTTCCAATGAAATACGAGATACCCAGAGCTTGTGCGCTGTCGCGAGACCCGAAACTCCGCACCGCTCTCAACCCGCAACAGGTTTGACCCTTTCTCCGAGATGGCCAGCAAAGACTTAGTCAGTTTCGGGCATTGCAGCTCGCGGTCGCCCACGTATTCCGTCAGGGCCCTGTTCGCAAAGACCAGACTGCCTTCCTGGTCGTGGATCGACGTTGGATCGGCGCGCACGATCGAGAAGGCCGAAATGATTTGGTCGTACTCGGCCGCCAGATCGCTGGCATTGGTGGATTCGAGGCGGTACATCTCGCGAAGGACAAGATTCTCAACCGTCAGACTGATCGCGGTCAGATATCTCAAGTCTGCTTCGGACCAGCTTCTCGGGGTCGAGGATACCCCGCAAATCGCCCCAATCACACCGATTTCGGCGTTTTGAACAGGCACGCCCAGATAACTGACGGCGGCACCTTGGCGGACCAGCGGAATTTCCTTTGTGGTGGGGTCGTTTCGCGCATCGGTGATCATGACCGGCGCGTTTCTCTGGATTGTTTGCCGGCAGATCAGGTCGGTCAGGTTATGCACCCGCCCTTCCTTCGATCGCGCGACAGATTGAGAGATGCCAAGTGACACCAGTGTTTGGTTATGCGTCACTGAAAAGAGCGCCATATCGACACCCAAACCGGCCACAACGTCTTCGGCAATGCGGTCTAAATCCGCCTGTAGGGGCGAACGGATCGCCGCAAACTTAGTCTCGCGCATTCGATGCCCCTTCGATACGCCACGCTCCAAAAAACTTGCGATGCCAAAATTGATGCCACCCCAATTCGAAAAATTATTGTTTTAGTCATATCAAACGGCGGTTGCACTGGCAATCCGGTCGTTGAAGCATGGTTTTCATTTGCACTCAAACACTCAAATCCGGGGCGTTGCGTACTTGTTTGCATGGCCGTCGCGGAATTTGGCCTGGATGGATGCAAGTGAATACCAGGCCGGAAAACACAGCATGCACGGCGCTCCGAAAGAGTTCGGGGACGAAAACCGGGAAAACCGTAGCTATCTCAGGGCAAGCAATTGCCCGTCGCGCGTCACGACATAGAGGGTACGTCCGGCTACCACTGGATTGGTGGCAGCACCTGATGGCAGCGCCTGAGTTCCCAAAAGCGCGCCGCTGACCGGGTCAAACTGGCGGATCAAGCTGTCGTCGGACGCGACAAGCAAGCGCCCTCCGGCAAGCAGCGGGCCATGATGGACGAACACCGATTTGCGTCGGCGAATGCGCTCGCGCGTGAAAAGCGGAAGGTCTGTCGCCCAAACCGTTTCGCCGGTTGCCCCGTCGAGCCGCACCAGCTGGTTCCGGTCAGAGACAAAGAATACTGAACCACCCACAACCCAAAGCGGCCCCGCGGCCCCTTCTTCTACCTGCCAGACCGGCGCGCCAGTGGTGGCATCGAAGGCCGCGGCGCGGCCTGCATAGCTGCCGGCATAGACGCGGTTATCTGCAAAGACCGGCCCTCCGGTCAAATCGGTCAGGACCGAGGACGCCCGGCCCAACCGTTGCCCGGCGACACTGGCCGCCCAGGTTTGCGCTCCGGTCCCGGCGACAGCCGACACCATCTGGCCAGAGGAAAACGGAAACACGACCAGCGGGCCCGCGACCACGGGCGACGGGGCACCTGTACTCGAACGGTCCGCGACGGCGCCAACGACCTGCCAAAGCACGCGCCCTGTTTCGGCGGAAAGCGCCCATCCGGTTGCGTTCGTCGTGACGGCATAGACCACGCCGTCCGACACCGTCGGCGCTGCGGCGGCGCCGGCGTCAAAGTCATGTTGCCAACGGATTGCACCCGATGTGGCGTCAACGGCCGTCAATTGACCAAATCCATTGGTGGCGTAAACACTTCCGTCCGACACTGCGATGCCGCCGCCGGAGCCGTCATCGGGGTCGTCCGAAACCGGTGTCAGATCGACGCTCCAGAGCGGACGGCCGGCGGTCGACACGGCACTGAGCCGCGCACGACTGTCCATGACGAACACGCGCCCGTTTTCAACAATCGGATCGGCGGTGATGCGGTGCTTGCGATCATTTCCCTGCCCGATTGGAACGCTCCAGGCCTGCGCGAGCGTGGAACCAAGCGCGGGATGTGCCAACTGATGCTGTATGTTCCCACCGACATGGGTCCAACTGGTGTTGGCCACAGCGGGTGGCAAAGTCAGCGGCAACGCGCGATTGACCGTTTCGGTCGCGATCGGATTGCCCCGGACATCGAGCCGCTCGCCTTCGAGCAGAACTTCCTGGTCGCCACAGGCTGCCAAAGCCAGTACCGCGAAAAATAGGCCGTGTCGTATCACGTCCGGTTGCCCCTCACACTTCTGGCTCAGCTCTGTTCAAGCGTGCCGCCGAGGGCCACAATCAACTGACGGGCGCGGCGGCGCAAGTCTTCTGTCGCCTCGGCATCCGCAAGGATACCCTCGAGTGAGGTCAGTGCCGCCGCAGTCTCGCCCATTTCAACTTCGGCGAAAGCGCGCTGCTCGACAGCAAGAAGGCGGAACGGGTTGCCGGGCCGCAGCAACGGTTGCAGGCGCTCGATCCGCTCTTCCGGCGCCATGTCATCGGCCGAGGTCAGTATGCGTTTTATCAGGGCGACGTCGCGATAGACCTGCGGAACCTCGGTGTCGCCGATCACCTGGTCTAGCGTCTCGGCAGCCGCGTCCGGGTTGTCGGCCTCGCGTTCAGCAGCCGACGTCAACAACGCAAGGATCGCCTGGCCCGAAGGGTCGTCCGAGGCCTCGATCGCTTGCAGAGCCACCGCACGCGCCTCGGGCGTCTCGGCCTGAAGGGCCTCGAGAATGGCGTCTCCCTTGGCTTCTGCTGCTGCCTGGGCCGAGGCTTTGCGCCATTCGTTCCAGGACGCACCACCGACGATCACCAGGATCAGCACAACTGCAATCCAGCCATAACGGCGCATCAGCGCGAAAAGCCGGTCACGCCGGACTTCTTCACTGACTTCGTTGATAAAGCTGTCTTCGTTTGCCACGCTTCGCTCCCTCCACCTGACGGCGCTTCGGCGACCTATTAGCCGGTGCATATGAGGAATGCAAAGATCGCGTATTTTCTTATCGGCGGAAACCTTGCAGAAAAACGCGTGAACATATAATCTAAACTAAACAGTTCAGCGTATAACAGATTGTAACACACTGAACACGCCCGGAATTCGTTCGGGAAACGCAAGGAAATTGCACATGCGGCTGCTTTCGGTCCTTACAGCCATCCTCGTGGTAGCGGCGCTCTATCTTTTTGTGTTTCAGCGCGACAGTCTGCAGGAATTCGCCGGCGGTTCGGAAGCGCAGGCCAGCCCGTCGACCGTGGTGGAAGACGCGGAGACCGCACAAGACAGCCTTAGTGAGGCCACGGTCTCGGTCGTCGCGCTCAAAAGCACGGCGAAATCTGTCGATGGCGCCGTCATCCTGCGCGGGCGCACCGAAGCGATCCGTCAGGTTGAGGTTCGGGCCGAGACAACGGGGCGCGTGATCAGCACACCTTTACGCCGCGGCGAGAGTGTTGAGGAAGGCCAGTTGATGTGCTTGCTCGACCCCGGCACCCGCCGCATCACACTCGATGATGCACGGGCCGGGCTGCTCGAAGCCGAGGCCCGCCTGCCCGAGGCTAAGGCGCGACTGGCCGAGGCCGAAGCGCGCCTTGTCGAGGCCGAGATCAACGACCGGGCGGCTGCGCGTCTCTCAGAAGGCGGTTTTGCGTCCGAAACTCGCGTTGCCGCTACCACTGCCTCGGTCGAGGCTGCACGTGCGGGCGTGGAATCCGCAAACTCTGGCGTGGCGAGCGCGGCCGCGGGCATTCAGTCGGCGGCCGCCGGTGTTGCCGCTGCGGAAAACGAGCTTGAGAAGCTTGAAATGCACGCGCCCTTCGCGGGATTGCTCGAATCCGACACGGCCGAACTGGGCTCACTCCTCCAGCCGGGGTCCTTGTGTGGCACGATTATACAACTCGATACCATCAAACTCGTCGGCTTCGTGCCGGAAAGCTCGGTCGAACGTGTGCAACTCGGTGCGCCTGCGGGCGCGAGACTGTCGTCGGGTCGCGAAGTCATTGGCAAAGTCTCCTTTATCAGCCGCTCCGCCGACCCCAACACGCGGACGTTCCGTGTCGATGTGGACGTGCCGAACCCCGATCTGTCGCTGCGCGACGGGCAGACGGTTGAAATCGGAATCCAGGCCGAGGGCGAGTCTGCGCATCTCTTGCCGCAGTCCGCGCTCACACTTGATGACGCGGGCCAGCTTGGCGTCCGGCTGGTTAAAAACGGGCTGGCAGAGTTCGCACCGGTTTCGGTCCTGCGCGACACGCAGGACGGCATCTGGATCACCGGCCTGGAGCCTGAGGTCGAGGTGATCGTGGTCGGGCAGGAATTCGTGACCACGGGCGTTCCCGTCGATGTCACCTATCGGGAGGCGTCCAAATGACCGGGATCGTCGATTGGGCCGCGTCGCGCGCGCGAATGGTGATTGCCTTCATCCTGCTGTCCATCGCGGCGGGTGTCTTCTCCTATGTCGGCCTTCCGAAAGAGGGCGAGCCGGATATCGAGATCCCGGCCGTCTTCGTGTCGGTCCCCTTTCCCGGCATCAGCGCTGAGGATTCCGAAAAGCTGCTGGTCAAGCCGATGGAGACCGAACTGGCCGATCTCGACGGGCTCGACAGCATGCAAGGCACCGCAGCCGAGGGGTATGCCATCGTCGTGCTGGAGTTCGAATTTGGCTGGGACAAGTCCCAGACACTGGCCGATGTTCGCGACGCGATGACAAAGGCCGAGGCGCAGTTTCCGGCCGGGGCCGAGCAATACACCATCGACGAATTCAACT
The DNA here is from genome assembly GCA_039193985.1 of Pseudomonadota bacterium. Taxonomy (GTDB): domain Bacteria; phylum Pseudomonadota; class Alphaproteobacteria; order Rhodobacterales; family Rhodobacteraceae; genus JAJDOD01. The sequence goes on along the minus strand of JBCCWG010000015.1, from coordinate 8,756 downwards.
TCTCGGAGTTCCCGATCGTCATCGTCAACCTGACCGGCGCCTTGCCCGAGCGGACTTTGTTACGTGTCGCCAAAGAGTTGCAGGACCGTCTGGAAGGTCTCGACGCGTTCCTCGAAGCCGCGCTGGCCGGGCACCGGGACGAGATGGTCGAGGTCATCATCGACCCCCTGCGGCTTGAGTCTTACAACGTCACAGCCGGCGAGCTGATCAACGTTGTTGTCAACAACAACCAGTTGATCGCCGCTGGTGAGATCGAAAGCGAGACCGGCGCCTTTGCCGTCAAGATCCCTTCATCCTTCGATGAACAGCAAGACATCTACCGCCTGCCGGTCAAGACCGATGGCGATCGCGTGATAACACTGGGCGATATTGCCGACATTAACCTGACTTTCGAAGACCGGGCCGGAACTGCGCGCTTTAACGGCGAGAATACCGTCGCCCTGCAGGTGGTGAAGCGCAAAGGCTTCAACATCATGGACACGGTCGCCCTGATCGAGGCCGAGGTCGAGGCCGAGCGCGCCTCCTGGCCCGCTGAGTTGCAGGACGCCATCGAGGTCGGCACTTCGAACGACCAGTCGCGGCAGGTCAGCTCGATGGTCAGCCAGTTGGAAGGCTCGGTTCTGACTGCGGTCGCGCTGGTGATGATCGTCGTGCTGGCCGCCCTCGGCTCGCGCTCCGCGCTTCTGGTGGGTTTTGCAATCCCGACCTCGTTCCTCCTCTGCTTTGCCATGCTGGCCGTCATGGGCGTGCCGATCTCGAACATCGTCATGTTCGGGCTGATCCTGGCCGTAGGCATGCTGGTCGACGGCGCCATCGTCGTTGTCGAATACGCCGACAAACGGATCCGCGAAGGCAGCGGGCCGATGCGTGCCTATGTCGAGGCCGCCAAGCGGATGTTCTGGCCTGTCGTGTCGTCGACCGCAACGACGCTCTGCGCCTTCATGCCGATGCTGTTCTGGCCCGGCGTGCCGGGGGAGTTCATGGGCATGCTACCGGTCACGCTGATCTTTGTGCTGTCGGCCTCGCTGGTCGTCGCGCTGATCTATCTGCCCGTCATGGGCGGTGTCGCCGGGCGTCTGTCGGGTCATTTTGAACGCGCCTCGGGGGCGCTGCGCCGTGCCACGCCGTGGTATGTGCGGGCCGCGCTCGTGCCGATCGCGCTCTATGCGATGTTCATTTTCGCCATGCAGACGTTGAACCCGGCCTACCTGACGCGTGGGGCGTCCGACCTGCCGATGTTCCTTGGCCCCATCGGTTTTGTCATCGCCGCCATGGCTTCGTCGATCATCCTCGGCGCGGCATCACTTCGGCGCGGAAGGTCGCAGGTCGAGGTCGAAGGCCGCCGCAGCCTTTTCGGCCATTTCATCGCCTTCATCGTCGGCAACCCGTTGATGCCGATCGTCACCATCGCAGCGGTCATCGCCTTCGTGATGTCCACCTTCACCTATTTTGGAGAGAACAATAACGGCGTTGAGTTCTTCGTCGAAAGCGAACCGGAACAAGCGATCATCTATGTCCGCGCCCGCGGCAACCTTGGCCTGCAGGACAAGGACGCGCTGGTCCGACAGGTGGAAGAGATCACGCTCACCGTGCCCGGCATCGATAGCGCCTTTGCCTTTGCCGGTGCAGGTGGCCTGAACGCAAACACCGGCGGTGCGCCCGGCCCGTCGGACAGCATCGGGCAAGTGCAGATCGAACTGATCCCCTGGGAAGACCGGGCGGCTTATGGGCGCGCCAATGACATCCCGATTGAGGAACTTGACGGAGACGTGGTGCTCGCGAACCTGCAGGCGCGGCTGGACCAGATCCCCGGCATCAAGACCGAAGCGCTGAACCTGGCACAAGGCCCGGCTTCGGCGAAACCTGTGCATCTCAGGCTGAAAACCGACGATTGGGAGACGTTGCTTGAGGCCACCGCCTACGCGCGTGCACAGTTCGACGCGACGCCTGGCCTGATCGATATCGAAGACAACCTGCCCCTGCCCGGCATCGACTGGCAGATCGATGTCGATGTCGAGAAAGCGGGCCGCTACGGCGCCGACGTCGCAACGGTCGGCGGCATGGTGCAGCTTGTGACGCGCGGTGTGCTGCTCGACACGATGCGCGTGGAAACTTCGGATGAAGAGATCGACATCCGCGTGCGTCTGCCCGAAGGCGACCGCGTCCTCTCGACGTTGGATACGCTCAAGGTACGGACGAACGAGGGGCTGATCCCGCTGTCGAACTTCATCACCCGGCAACCGGTGGCGCAGTTGGCGCAGATCAACCGGATCGATCAAACGCGGTTCTTCGATGTGAAGGCAGGCGTCACCAATGGCTTGGTCAAGTTGGTCAACGACAGTGGCGAGACAGTCGATCTTGTGCCTGCCGCGCAAGCCGAAAGCGGCCCCTTGGCAGAGCGTATCGTTGATGAAGGGCTGTCGGTCGTTCCGATCAACCCGAACGAACGCATCGAAGTGCTGACCCAATGGATCGAAACTGCTGACCCCTTCCCCGGCGTCGAATGGGAATGGACTGGCGATACAGAAGACCAGGCCGAAAGTGCCGCCTTCCTGCAGGTCGGCTTCTCAGCCGCGCTGGGTCTGATGTTCATCATCCTGCTGGCGCAGTTCAACAGCGTTTACAACGCCGTTTTGGTGCTGATGGCCGTCGTGCTCTCAACGACCGGTGTGCTGATCGGCATGCTGGTGATGGAGCAACCCTTCTCGATCATCATGACCGGCACGGGCATCGTCGCGCTGGCCGGGATTGTGGTGAACAACAACATTGTTCTGATCGACACTTATCAGGAGTATTCCCGCTATATGCCGCGGATCGAAGCGATCATCCGCACGGCTGAGGCGCGCATTCGCCCCGTTCTCCTGACTACGATCACGACCATGGCGGGTCTGGCGCCGATGATGTACGGCCTGTCGCTCGACTTCTTTGCGGGCGGCTATACCGTCGACAGCCCGACGGCGCTCTGGTGGAAGCAACTTGCCACCGCCGTTGTTTTCGGCCTCGGCATCGCCACCATGCTGACGCTGGTCTTCACGCCGTCCATGCTGGCACTGCGGGTCTGGTCGTGGGTGATCCTTGCCAATGCGCTGAACTGGGTCGCGGCACGCACCGGCGGCACGCGCAGCCAGACGGCGCGCGACTGGGCGCTGGCGCGGGCAACGAAGCGGGTGCAGCCGAAGGACTTTGTCTGGGATGTCGACAGCGATGTGACTGCGCCGGTCAAGCCGGGGCCTGAATTGCGCGCTGCTGAGTAACGGCGCGCCTTACGCCGCCTCTTCCTCTGCCGCCTGCATGTTCCAGAGCGACGCATAACGCCCATCGCTTTCGAGCAGCGCGTCATGGGTGCCCTGCTCGACGATAACGCCCTTTTCCAGCACCACGATCCGGTCCGCATGCGCGATGGTCGACAGACGGTGCGCAATGGTGATGACAGTGCGGCCTTCGCCCATGGCCTGCAGTTCAGACTGGATCTCGGCCTCCGTTTCAGTATCCAGAGCACTGGTCGCCTCATCCAACAGCAGGATCGGCGGGTTCTTCAAGAGCGTACGCGCGATCCCGACCCGTTGCTTTTCGCCGCCGGAGAGCTTGAGGCCCCGCTCGCCGACCGTGGTCTGATACCCCTCGGGAAGGCTTTCGATAAACTCGTGGATCTTTGCGGCGCGCGCCGCCTCGATCACCTCGTCGCGCGTGGCCTCGGGGCGGCCATAGGCGATGTTGTAAAAGATGGTGTCGTTGAAGAGCACCGTGTCCTGCGGCACGACCCCGATGGCCGCATGCAGGCTGTCTTGCGTGATGTCGCGCACGTCCTGACCGTCAATCTTCAGCGCCCCGGAGCCGACGTCGTAGAACCGGAACAGCAACCGCCCGATGGTCGACTTGCCTGAACCGGACGGGCCGACAATCGCAACCGTCTGACCAGGCGGCACATCGATGGTGACGCCTTTGAGGATCGGGCGCGCGTCCTCATACCCAAAGACGATATCGTCGAGGCTCACCGCGCCGCCCTCCACGCGCAGATCGGGTGCGTCGGGCTTGTCCTTCACCTCGGCAGGCTGTTCCAGCAGATCGAACATCTCGCCCATGTCGACCAGCGACTGGCGTATCTCGCGATAGACTGTGCCGAGGAAATTGAGCGGCATGGTGATCTGGATCATATAGGCGTTGACCATCACGAAATCGCCCACCGTCAGGTCACTGTTCTGCACACCGATCGCCGCCATGACCATGACGATCACCAGACCAGCGGTGATCAGAACCGATTGTCCGAAGTTCAGAAAGGCCAGCGAATACGAGGTCTTGAGGGCCGCCGCGACATAGCGTTCCATCGAACTGTCATAGCGTTCGGCCTCGCGCTTTTCGGCGCCGAAATACTTGACTGTCTCGAAATTCAGCAGGCTGTCGATCGCCTTCTGATTGGCGTCGGTGTCCTGATCGTTCATTTCCTTGCGGATCTTCACGCGCCACTCGGTGACCGCGAAGGTGAACCAGACATAGAGACCGATGGTGGCGACGACGACGGCGAGGTACCAGACGTCGAACACGACGGCGAGGACGATGCCGATCAGCGCCAGTTCCACGATCAAAGGGCCGATGGAAAACAGCATGAAGCGCAGCAGAAACTCGACGCCCTTCACACCCCGTTCGATGATCCGCGACAGCCCACCGGTCTTGCGAGTGATGTGATACCGCAGCGACAGCGCGTGGATATGCTCGAACGTCTCAAGCGCCAGCATCCGCAAGGCGCGCTGCCCCACGGCGGCAAAAAGGACGTCGCGCAACTGCTGCATGCCCACCGTCATCAGCCGCGCCATGCCATAGGCGACGGTCACACCGATTGCACCAAGGGCCAGCATCCAGGCGGCAGACACCTCCTCGCCCGAAAGCATATCGACGGCAGCTTTGTAGAAAAATGGCGTGCCCACCGCGATGACCTTGGACAAAACCAGCACCACCATGGCCAACACAACGCGCCGTTTGACCCACATAAGGTCTTTTGGCCAAAGATAGGGGGCCACCTTGCGCACTGTGCGCCAGCCGCTGCGTCGCTCGTTTTCGGGGGAGTAGGTCTCGGTCATCACAAGACAGGTAGTTCTATTCCTGTCGATTGGCCAGATGCCTTAATGGCGCCACACGGCTTTGGCACGGATCGGGTCCAGAAGACGAGAAAGGGCCTTTGATGCCACGTGACACTCCGCCGATTGCCTTGCCGGCCATCGCGTTTTTCGAGGATGAGACCGCAACCGATGGACCATTGCGCACCGGCGGACTGCCCCGCCTGCCGCAAGACATCGAGTGGCCACGGCTCAAAAGCGGGGAACCTTTTCACTTCTTTGCAGAAATCGACATCTCAGAACTGCCGCGCCTCGTTTCTGTGAACGATCAGGCAATCCCCATGCCGGAGTTTCCGTCCAGGGGGCGGTTGTTCGTTTTCCTGCCCCTCAGCGCCGACTACATTTATGGGACCGAACCTGTCGTCCTCTACGCCCCGGATGCCACTGATGACACATCCCTGCGCGCCTTGCCCGGCGATCTGGAGCGGCTCGACAATGAAGACAGCAGGATTATCGCGGATCAGGCGCGGCTCACGCCCGAGGCGACCGGGTTCAAACCCACGTGTTACGAAACCCGCGCCATCATGTCGGCCCGTGCCGAAAACCCGCTCTGGCGCAACATGGACCGCGCGGAATTGTCGGAAGACGAGGTTTACGACCGCGATTTCGCCTTTGCAAAACAGCTCCAGGCCCTCGGTATCGACTATCAGGTCCCCTTGCCCACGCCTGAGGCTGCGCGCGAGCCACTTTTTTAAGAAATTCCCATGTATTATCAAGGGTTCTTCGAACGCGGCGTCTTCCAGTGGACGTGGGAGTACATCTTTGAGGTCATGAAGCGCGCCTACGCGGAATGCTACGATCTGCCTATCGAGCAAATCGAAGGCTGGATCGAAGACGGCGACGACCGGCCCCGCTATCACCGTGTGATGAAGGCGCTCAAGGCCAAGCAATCCCGGATCGAAGGCAGCGCGTTCTCGGACCGGCCCGGCTGGTGGGAACGCTATGCCTGCGACCACGTGCCGTCACTGGATATGCGGATCGATGTGCAGTTCGCGCGCTGGATGGGCTACGCCCGCGTTATGCAGAAGAAGCCGCTGACCGAGGATGACAAACGCGCCTTCATCGCCCTCCTCGACCTGGTGGAACACCCGAAAGACGAATACGGGCCCGCCAACCTCCGGGTTCTGGCGCAATTCAAAGTGCACAACGTGAAGAACTACTACGTCGAGCAAACGCTGAATCACGCTTTCAAGAATGTCGCCAAGGATCGCACCGACCTGCATCCCGATCGTTCGGTCGAGCCTCAGCACGACTTCGGCGACGATGCGCGCGCGGCGCAGAACATCCAGATGTTTGGAGCGGGCTACCTGATGCAGCACGCGGCCGTCGAACATGAAGACAAGGTGCTTCTCTTTCAGATCTCAAATGGCGGCGGTCTGACGCTGGGCGAGATCGACGGCATCCTGCAGATCTGGATTGCCCATGACGATCTGGCCGCCGGTCGGTTCGAGGGCGCTTTTGCCACGCTCGAGACCACCTGAAGCAAAACCGGCGGGGTGTCAGTCGGGCACGGTGAAGATCTGACCCGGATAGATCAGATCGGGGTTTCGGATACGGTCGACATTGGCATCGAAGACCCGCACATAAAGCAGCCCATCCCCATACTTGTCGGTTGCAATCCCCCAAAGTGTGTTGCCGGGCTGAACGGTGATCAACGACACAGGCGCGATATCCGTGCTCGCACTGCGTTTTTCCTGCTCCAGCGCTTGGATCGACGCGACCGCCTCGCGGCGGAAAGGGGTTTCGGCGCGCGAGATGACGGTTCCGTCCCCGTCGAGTTCATCCACACGCAGCGTATAGGTGCCGGTGTCGATGTCCGGCAGATCGACTTTCCACTGCCCTCCTTCGCGGATGCCCGCAGCCACGAGAGGCTCGTTGTCCAGATAGACCTGCACGCGCGACGATCCGACTGCCCGGCCCGACAAGGCGATATCGCCCAGATTGTCATAGGTGATCGCGTCGATGGACACATTCGCCATCGCTTGCGGTGGCTGGCCCGACGATTGCACCACGCGCACGCCCTCATCATCGGCCAGAACAACCGTGGGACCAGTCGGCTCGTCCTGTTCGGGTGCGGCTGACGGCGTTGTCGCGACGACCGGCGCGTTCCCGGTCGCGGCGTCGCCCGTTTCCTCGGCTGTGTCCGTACTGGCGGCGGGGACGTCTGCGGCCTTTCTGTCGAGGTTGGCGACCTCGTCGTCATCAGTGTTGGTGACAGGTGCGCTCAAGACCGCGGAGGATGCTGTCCCGAATCCCTCATCCTCGGCGGTATTCGCCTCGGGTGCTGTGCCCTCGGCAGGTGCGGCGGCGATTTGTGCGGGCACCTCAGCAACCGGCCCGATCAGGACCGACGTCTCCGCTGTCCGGCTGGTGCCGTCGTCCAGATGTTCGACCATTGAAAGCGACCGCGGCGTACCGGATGCCCCAAGCTCGGCAAAGAGAACGAAGCTTCCTGTGGCATCGGTCACGGTCATGGCAACTTCTTCGCCATTCATCTCGATGGCCACGCGTGAATTCGGCTCCGCACGACCTGCGAAAAGCGCTGACCCACCGGGTTCGACACGGACAAGGTCAAACGTTGCTTCAGATGTCTCGGCTGCCTCGGGTTCGCCAGTTGGCTCAGCCTCTGGGGCTCCGGCAGCTATCTGGTCATCGTCTGGCGCGGCGATGTCGTCCGCATCTTCGACCCCCAACGGAGATGTTGCGACCGCGGCCACCTCGGGCCCAGCGTCCGCACCCGGCGTGTCACGCAGAAAAAACTGTGTCGCAAAAGCGATCACAGCAACCCCGCCCACAGTCAATATGCCTTTCACGTATGGCGTCACGCGCGGTCACTCCCCCAGATAAGGACCATATTTCTACGGCCAGCACACGTCGTCCCACGTGGGCCGCTTGCTGCAGCATAGCAACACCGGTAACAGGGGTCAAAACACCAATCCGTGGAGCATGTTACGATGCCAACCCCCTTCTCTCTCTGCGTCTATTGCGGGTCACGCCGTGGCCGAAATCCGGCGTATGAGACTGGGGCACGCGCATTGGGGGCGGCCATCGCCGCAAATGGCTGGCGGCTGGTCTATGGCGCGGGCGATATCGGCATGATGGGCGCTGTGGCCGAGGCTGCCATCGCAGGCGGCGCCGATGCGCTGGGCGTAATCCCCACACATCTTCTGGACCGCGAAGCGCCCGAGGACCGGTTTTCCCAGCGGATCATCACGGAAACCATGCATGAGCGTAAGAAAGTGATGTTCATGAACGCAGATGCCGTGGCCGTTCTGCCCGGGGGTGCCGGATCGCTGGACGAGTTTTTTGAGGTGTTGACCTGGGCGCAACTTGGCTTGCATGCAAAACCTATTTATCTTGCTAATATAGAAGGTTACTGGTCACCGCTCATCCAAATGGTCGATCACCTGTTCGCCGAAGGATTTGCCGATGCGTCGCTCAGGGATTTTTTCACCGTCGCCGACAGCATTGATGCGCTTGTCGACGACCTTCAATCTCGAAACATGTGAAAAAAAGCGCGGGACAAAGCCCCGCGCCTGTTCATGTGTTTTGCCTTAAGCCTTACATCCGGCCGGCGACGTTTTCCCAGTTCACCAGGTTGTTCAGGAAGTTGTCGAGATACGCGGGGCGCTTGTTCCGGAAATC
>JBCCWG010000014.1:0-33590 GCA_039193985.1 Pseudomonadota bacterium | reverse complement strand
GTGGCGTCTTCACCCGCCTGATCGACCGGAACACGACGATCCCGACGAAGAAGTCGCAGATCTTCTCGACGGCAGAAGACAACCAAAATGCCGTGACCATCCGGGTGTTCCAAGGCGAGCGTGAGATGGCGACCGACAACAAGATGCTCGGTCAGTTCAATCTGGAGGATATCCCGCCAGCGCCGCGTGGCCTGCCACAGATTGAGGTGACCTTTGACATCGACGCCAACGGCGTGGTCAGCGTCAGCGCCAAAGACAAGGGCACTGGCAAAGACCAGAAGATCACGATCCAGGCCTCGGGCGGTCTTTCGGACGAGGACATCGAAAAGATGGTCCGCGACGCGGAAGAAAACGCCGAAGCCGACAAGGCCAAGAAGGACCTGGTCGAGGCCAAGAACGGCGCCGAGAGCCTGATCCACTCGACCGAGAAGTCGATGGAAGAGCATGGCGACAAGGTCGATCCGACGACAATCGAGGCCATCGAATTGGCCATCGCGAACCTGAAGGAACAGCTGGAAACCGAAGATGCGGGCAAAATACGCAGCGGTATCCAGAACGTGACTGAAGCTTCGATGAAGCTGGGCGAGGCGATCTACAAGGCGCAGGCCGAATCGACGGGCGACGCCGACCCCGAAGATAGCGATGAAGGTCCGCGTGGCGTGGATGACGATATTGTTGACGCCGACTTCGAAGATATCGGCGACGAAGACAAGCGCGCTTGAGGCCGCTGGACGCACCCAAGGCCGGCCCTCGCGGGCCGGTCTCTGCGTTCCGAGGGGGATAAAAGATGTCCAAGCGCGACTATTACGAGGTTCTGGGGGTTTCGAAAGGTGCCGACGCCGACGAGATCAAGAAGGCTTATCGCCAGAAGGCGAAGGCGCTTCATCCCGACCGAAATGCCGACAATCCGAATGCCGAAGCCGAGTTCAAGGAAGCGAATGAGGCTTACGAGGTTCTGAAGGATGCCGAGAAGAAGGCGGCCTATGATCGGTTCGGCCATGCGGCCTTTGAAGGCGGTATGGGCGGTGGCCGGCCAGGTGGTGGTTTCCAGGGCCAGGGCGATTTCGCCAGCGCTTTCTCGGACGTGTTTGACGACCTTTTCGGCGACATGATGGGCCGCCGTGGCGGCGGCCAGCGACGGGCGGTCCGCGGCTCGGACTTGCGATATAACCTGCGTATCTCGCTCGAAGACGCCTACACTGGCCTTCAAAAGACGATCCAGGTACCTACATCCGTTGGCTGCGATGCCTGCGGTGGCAGCGGCGCGGAAGGCGGCGCGGAACCAACGACTTGTCCAACCTGTTCAGGTATGGGCAAAGTTCGCGCCAGCCAGGGCTTTTTCACAGTCGAGAAAACCTGTCCGACCTGTGGTGGCTTGGGTCAGATCATTCAGAACCCCTGCAAAGTATGCCAGGGGACCGGTCGGATCGAAAAGGATCGGTCGCTAAGCGTCAACATTCCCGCCGGCGTCGAAACCGGCACGCGCATTCGCTTGGCCGGGGAAGGTGAAGCGGGGCTGCGCGGCGGCCCGTCCGGCGATCTTTACATATTCATTGAAGTGACCGAGCACGCGTTGTTCCAACGCGAAGGGAATACGCTGTTTTGCCACGTGCCAGTCTCGATGACTTCGGCCGCAATCGGTGGCGATATCGAAGTGCCTACAATCGACGGCGGCCGAAGCCGCGTGAAGGTTCCGGCTGGCAGCCAGTCGGGTCGCCAAATGCGATTGCGTGGCAAAGGTATGCCGGCGCTTCGCGGCGGCGGCAGTGGCGACATGCTCATCGAGTTGGCTGTTGAAACGCCTGTGAATTTGACAGCGAAACAGAAAGAGTTGTTGCTTGAGTTTGAGAAACTGAGCGAAGAGAACAACCCTGAAAGCTCGGGTTTTCTCAGGAAGATGAAGTCGTTTTGGGAAGGCATGAAAAGCTAGGCGGGTTGCTGATCTAGAAACAGTAGCGCCCGCACGTGACTACTCTCTTCCAGCTCACTCACAATCTGCCACAGAATCTGCAAGGTTCTTGGAGATTTGGGCGAAACATGGTCAAAATGGGGCTGTTTAGTGTTCCAGTTTTGACGAGTTGACCCCATGTCCCCGATCGACCGACTGTCGTCACGTAACGAGGCGTTCAAAATTCTCGGCGTGTCCTCGACTGCTACCCGCACCGACATTCGCAAGGCCTATCGTTCGCTGGCTTTCGAGAAACATCCCGATCAACATCCGGAATGTGGTAACGAGTTTTCGCGGATCACCGAAGCGTACCGCTTTATCTGCGACAATGCCGATGCGTTCGGGATCACCGACGCCCCGGACCCGGAAGAGGTCTCAAACGACAGCGCGGCACCGCGCCGTGTCTCGCGCCCGGTTTTGCAGGCCAGCGAAGAAGAGTTTGACGGCGCGACTATGGCCGAGTGCGAGGCGTATCTTGAAAACTGCGACTACGAAGGCACCGGCCACGTTGCCTCGGCCGTATATCGTAAGGGCAGGAACCTGACTTATTTCGTCCGGACACCAATAGCGAAAGGCCGGAACGCCGTGGCCCTGCCAACTGGCATGCTGGCCGACACCCGCAAGACGCTGCCTAAGATCGTGACCTTCGACTTTCGCGATGCGCATGGCGGATTCTTCGAGATGCCGCTTGAGACATGTGCCGAGCATTTTCCGGGCGCGCGCAACATCCAAATCCGTTTCGCCGCCAATTAACGGCTGATTAATCTCAAACTGAAATGGTTCGGCACATGTCGGACCAGTACGCCTTTGATGAGGCACAGTTTCCACTGTTCGCGGAGAAGGGGCAGAAAGCTCCGTCCTATCTCAAGGATCACCGGAAACGGCTTCGCGAGCGTTTCCTGTCGGGGGGCAGCACTGCGGTTGCGGACTATGAGTTGCTGGAACTCGTTCTGTTTCGTGCAATCCCTCGGCAGGATGTGAAACCACTGGCACGCCGTCTGCTTGAAGCCTTTGGAACTTTCAGCGATGTCTTGTCGGCCCCGCAGGAACGGCTGGATCGGGTTACCGGTGTCGGCATCTCTGTGATCACCGAACTCAAGGTCGTGGAAGCAGCGGCGCATCGATTGGCACAAGCACGGGTGTTGGACCGGCCAGCAATCTCAGGTTGGCAAGCTCTGATCGACTACTGCCGCACGACAATGTCGCGACGCGAGACCGAGCAATTTCGCATTCTGTTCCTGGACCGGAAAAATACGCTGATCGCGGATGAAGCGCAGGCCAGGGGCACGGTCGATCATGTGCCCGTCTATCCGCGCGAAGTGTTGAAACGTGCGCTGGAGTTGAACGCATCCGCGCTCATCCTTGTCCACAACCACCCGTCCGGCGACCCTGCGCCTTCGGAAGCTGACATCGCGGTCACACGTCAGATTGAGGTGGCGGCGCAATCCCTATCGGTCACACTGCACGATCACCTGATCATTGGAGCGTCCGAGGAATTTTCCTTCAGATCAGCGGGTTACCTCTAGCGGTTTGATCCAGACCTCGACCCGCCGGTTGACCTGGGCGCCCCACGGTGTGTCGTCGCACGCCATGGGCATCAGCTCTCCAAAGGCGAACACATCGAGTTCCGGGGCGTTACCAGTGACACGGGAAGCAACAGCGCGCCGAACCGACCGAGCCCTGCGTTCGGACAGGCGCAAATTGCCTGCCTTGTCACCGTTGCCGTCCGAGAACCCGACAAAGAGGATTTCGTTCCCGTCAAACTCCCCTGCCGAAATGGCATCCGCCAGACGTTGGATGTTTGATGCCGACTGCGGGTCCAATTCACTCGATCCATCCCGGAATCGAAAGGTGAGGGTCAACCGCTCGCCGTTCAAAAGGGCTCCGATCATGTCTCGGACTTCCGCCGTGGTATCGGGGTCCTCTCCGGCCAGCAGAACCGCGTTGGCAATCCGCCCGCCCTGCCGTTCGAAGCTGATACGGCCAATCGCCTGATCGACAAAGCCAGCCGCGCGAATGACTGGCTGTGCTGATGGACTGCGGGCGAAGGCAATAAAGTCGCGCACGACCTTTGGATGGTCCGCACCGATCCTTTGCAGAAAGAGCGGTTGCGTGGCCGGATAGTCTTCGGCCCTTATTGTGTCGCGTGTGGCCGGGGTGGCGAGACCGCAGGCCCCGCTGACGACAAGCGGGACGGCGTTGCCCATCGCCGAATAGGGGACGAGGCCCAGCGCACCCGGCTCGCGAGCAACGGTGTCGGCAACGCTTTCGAGTGTTTCATGGATCACTGCATCGGGCGCAAGAGCACTCAGCCCAAGGCGATTTTGCGCATCTTCCCAAGCCATGGGCAAGTGCACGGATACCGGCACAGTCGTCTCCCAAAACCGTTCCCAGGTGGTCACTTCGCCTCGTAAGAGACCCTGCAACTGCGACAGGGTCACCATGGCGCGCGGATTGTCCAACGCGACGGCAGGCACCAGCGCATCGAGCGCGATAACGTCCTGCCGGATGGTCGCCCCAGCTTCGCGATGTGCCAAACCAAGCGTGATGGCCGCACTGGCCAGCTCTGTCGCAACACGCGCATCCGCAATAACGGCAAGGTCGAAAACAGCAATCAAACGGCCTGATTCCGGCTCGCGCAGTTCCCAGGAAACAGTCATGTCGTCAACAAACACGCGGGTCGGTTCAAATCCGCGAGAATCGGCAAAGACCTCAAGCAATGCTGGAAAGAGCCGGTGCATCATGTCGGATGAGCCGCCTACACTGGCGCGGGCCACCATGTCGGCCGGGTCAGGACATCCTTGGCCTGTGCAACGCATGTACCCGGCGTCGATGGTGACAGGGCCGAATTCGGTCTCGACGCGAAAGAACTCTCCATCGCGCGAAAGAAGCCGGCCCTCGACCGTTACGCTGCCATCTGCGTTGCTCAAACGTACCGGGCCGGCCGCCAAGGGCAGCGCGTGCAGAATCGCAAGTGCGAAGATGAAGCGTGACAACATTGCGGTGCGTGGAGTTCCGGATCAGCGTAGTGCCAGTCTCAGGTCGCGGAATAGGTTTTGCAAGCGCACGACTTCGCCAATTCGGCTGCACTCAGGCATTGTGTAAGCAATCTCTGTGGGTCGCAACGTGCCAAGAAAACCCGTCTGGTAAGCCTGCGTTCTTGCGGTTTTGCTGCAGTTCTTGCTGGTTACCACGGCATCAACCGAGACCCGTAAAACGCCTTTTGCCCCGGCAGTTTCAGACGGAAAAGTAAAAATCTCAAACGCAGCACCTGTGCCATCGCCGAGCCGGGTAAACGTTCCGACGACTGCGTCGTCCGCCAGCGACCGAGGGAGGTTGCTCGCGTCATCCACGCGAATATGGAATGTCTGAGCCCCGGTCCAACCAAGGATGATGTGTTGTTGGTTTGTTGCAATTTCATGATTCAAATTGCGACTTAATGTGATGTCGGAAAGCGATACTTTGACCATCGACACGCGGGCCAATGCTGGCAGGCGGGCTTCCCAAGAACCGCGGGCATCCGTCTTGTCCGTTGCAGTCAACTCGTTGATCTGCAGTGTCAACGCAGTGTCGGCGTGACAAGGCGCAGTGAGCAGAATACTCAGAAATCCAGCCGGCGTTTCCTCAAGCGTGAGGTTTGCCCGGCACGACCCTTTGCGCTCGGCGCGGGTTTCGACAATACGATCGTTCAGGCGAGGGGGAACATTGAGGGCCGACGCCACGGCCGGCGGGTTGGGGAAGTTATCGGGCGTGACAGTCGGCTGAAGCATAACAGTTTCACTTCGCGGAGACTGCATCAGGTGACCGGTGAAAAAGGCGACTGCAAGTGTCAGGCCAACGGTGATCCAACGCCGCGCACTGGGCGTGAGATGTCTGATCATGATCTGCCTCCAAATGGCCCGCCTATACTGACAGGTCCAATATCGAAGCTCAGAGTAACGAAAGCCTTTAGAGAGGCCGAGGGGTCAGGCGCACTTTTCTCGACACTGAGTCGATTGCATCACAGAGCGCCGTGACAATGCTTGAACTTCTTGCCTGACCCGCAAGGACAAAGATCGTTTCGACCTGGGTTGCCCCAAGTGGAACGATCCGTGGGGTCAAACCCGGCCGCCAAGGCCTCTGCCGTAGGCTGCGGCAACGCCGACTCTTTCGCTGCAGCCTCAGCCATCTTCTGCTGCGCCGCGACCTGTTCCATCATCGCCTGTTGCTCTTCTTCGGTCAGCGGGCGGATGTGAGAAAGCTTCTCGGTCACCTCGGTCCGCAGCCCGTTCAACAGGCTTTCGAACAAGGCAAAGGCCTCGGACTTGTACTCATTGACGGGGTCGCGCTGCGCATAAGCCCGGAACCCGACAACCGAGCGCAAGTGCTCCAACGTCAGAATATGCTCGCGCCACTTTGTATCCATTGTCTGCAAAAGCAGCTGCTTTTCGATATTGCGCATGGCCTCGGCACCAAATGCGTCAGCCTTTGCCTGCATGAATTCGTCTGTCTTCTCGTAAAGCCGGTCCCGGATGTCCTGATCGTCGACGCCTTCTTCATCGCCCCATTCCACGATAGGCAGAGATACACCGAGTTGCTGTTCAACCGCCTTCTTCAACCCATCGGTGTCCCACTGGTCGGCATATGATTTCGGGGGCATGTGAACCTCGACAAGGTCATCAATGACTTCCTGCCGCATGTCCTGAACGATCTCTTCGACATCGTCAGCTTCCATCACTTCCATGCGCTGACCGAAAATGACCTTTCGCTGGTCATTCATCACATCATCCATCTTGAGAAGCTGCTTGCGGATATCAAAGTTCCGCCCTTCGACCTTGGCCTGCGCCCGTTCCAGAGACTTGTTGACCCAAGGGTGCTGGATCGCCTCACCATCCTGCATGCCCAGCTTGGACAGCACACTGTCGAGCCTTTCGGAGCCAAAGATCCGCATCAGGTCGTCTTCAAGGCTCAGGAAAAACGCTGATCGGCCCGGGTCGCCCTGCCGCCCGGAACGGCCGCGCAACTGGTTATCGATCCGGCGGCTTTCGTGGCGTTCCGTGCCCAGCACGAACAGACCACCCGCCTCCAGCACCTTGGCCTTGTCTTCCGCAACCTCGGCCTCGATCTGGGCGCGCACTGCATCGGGGTCAGCTTCGGGGTCGGCGGCCAGTGCTTCCAGAACGCGCATCTCGACGTTCCCGCCAAGCTGAATGTCGGTTCCACGCCCAGCCATGTTGGTCGCGATGGTCACCGCTCCCAGCTTGCCGGCGTCGGCCACGATCTGGGCTTCCTGCTCGTGATGACGGGCATTCAGGACCTTGTGCGGAATGTTCTCTTTGGTCAGCAGGTCCGACAGGAACTCTGACCGTTCGATCGAGGTGGTACCGACCAAAACAGGCTGGCCCTTCTCGTTGGCAACTCGAATTTCCTTCACGATGCCGTCGAATTTCTCGCCTGCGGTGCGATATATCTGATCGTCCTGATCATCGCGCGCAATGGGCCGGTTCGTCGGGATCTCCATCACCCCCAACCCATAGATCTCAGAGAATTCGTCGGCCTCGGTCGATGCCGTACCGGTCATACCCGCCAGCTTGTCATAAAGCCGGAAGTAGTTCTGGAACGTCACCGAAGCCAGTGTGATGTTCTCGGGCTGGATCGGTACATTTTCCTTGGCCTCAATGGCCTGGTGCAGCCCGTCGGACAAGCGGCGCCCAGACATCATGCGGCCCGTAAACTCGTCGATCAGAACGACCTCGTTGTTGCGAACGATGTAATCCTTGTCCTTCGTGAAGAGCTTATGCGCCCTCAGGCCCTGGTTTACGTGGTGTACGATGGTGGTCGATTCCGGATCATAGAGCGTATGCTCTTCAGGCAGCAGCCCGGCCTCATGCAGGCGCTGTTCCAGAAACTCGTTTCCCTCGTCGGTATAGGTCACGTTCCGGGTTTTCTCATCCAGCGTGAAATGCTCGTCCAGCACCTCGGGGATAATTTTGTCGATTGTGATGTAAAGCTCGGATCGGTCCTGCGACGGGCCCGAAATGATCAGCGGCGTCCGCGCCTCGTCGATCAGAATCGAGTCGACCTCATCCACGATGGCAAAGAAGTGCCCGCGCTGGTTCATATCGGCCAGCGTCGATTTCATGTTGTCACGCAGATAGTCGAACCCAAGTTCGTTGTTGGTCGCATAAGTAATGTCGCACTGATACGCGGCCTTCTTTTCCTCTTCCCCCTGACCGGGATACACCACGCCGGTGGTCAGGCCGAGTGCGCCATAGACCTTGCCCATCCAACCCGCATCGCGTTTGGCAAGGTAATCGTTCACCGTCACGATATGCACGTTGCCGCCCGTCAGCGCGTTCAGATAGGCCGGGAAGGTCGCCACCAGTGTCTTTCCCTCACCCGTTTTCATCTCGGCAATATTGCCACGGTGAAGAAAGATCCCGCCGATCAGCTGCACGTCAAAGGCCCGCAATCCCAGCGCGCGCTTGGCACCTTCGCGACAGTTGGCAAAGGCTTCCGGCAGGACATCATCCAGCTTTTCGCCCTTGGCGACGCGCTCTTTGAACTCCTCCTCGGTCTTGGCGATCAGACCTTCGTCAGACAACGCTTCGAACTCAGGCTCCAATGCGTTGATCTTGGCCACCAGCGGCTGCAGCCCTTTGACCTGACGGTCATTCGCAGTGCCAAAAACCTTTTTTGCAATCGATCCGATACCGAGCATTCAAATAGCCTTCTTGCGCGTGTCTGACGCGGTTGTGTGAGGGGATGCGCTTGCCCGTGCCTCTGGCCCGCCATAGAAGGGCGCAACGGGTTCCGCTTCGCCACCGATTGGGATGTAAGGGGCGGGTTCCACAGTGTCAACGTCGCCCAAAATGCGCGGCATCGAGAGAGGTAAAGAAATGACTTTCAAATCCAGAGTGTCGATCGTCGCCGCAACGCTTTTTCTGACCATGCCACTTACGGCGCAGGCCGAAGGACATGTCAGTGCTGACACAGTCGTTGCCACCGTGAACGGAACCGAGGTCACTTTGGGTCACATGTTGGTGCTGCGCCAGCGGCTCCCCCAGCAGTACCAGCAATTGCCGCCTGACGTGCTCTTCAACGGGATACTCGACCAACTTGTTCAGCAGACGCTGCTTGGCGAAAGTGTCGACACGCTCTCGCCCTCGTCGCAGTTCGTTCTGGAGAACGAAGAGCGCGCGCTGCGGGCGGCCGAAGAGCTGCGGACTATCGTGGACGCTGCGATGACAGATGAAGCGATCCAACAGGCTTATGACGAGGCTTTCGGAAACACCGACCCCGAAACAGAATACAACGCCTCGCATATTCTGGTCGAGTCCGAAGAAGAAGCCGCCACGCTGGTGACTGATCTGGAGGGCGGTGCCGATTTTGCCGAGCTTGCAATGGAAAAATCCACCGGCCCTTCCGGCCCGCGAGGCGGTGAACTCGGCTGGTTTGGAGCCGGTGCGATGGTGGCGCCGTTCGAGGAAGCCGTAGTCGCGCTCGAGGTCGGGGCCATCTCTGCACCCGTTCAAACTCAGTTCGGCTGGCACGTGATCAAGCTGAACGAAACCCGCCTCAAGGAAGCGCCCAGCCTTGAAGAAGTGCGCGGACAGCTGCAGGAGAGCATTCAGACCCAAGCGGTTGAGGCCCGGGTCGCCGAGGTCACCGAAGGGGCGGATATCACGCGCATCACGTTGGAAGAAATCGACCCAACCGTCCTGAACGACATGTCGCTTTTGGAAAACTGACGCATGGGCGATGGCACACTCCCCGTCTCCCCCCTTGCTCCTAAGGGGGGCTTCCCGGATTTGCCCGTGGTTGACGGTGTGCGCTTTGCGACCATTGCGGCAGGTGTCAAATACAACGGTCGCACCGACGTCATGCTCGCGGAACTGACCCCGGGCACCGTGATCGCGGGTACGTTCACGACGTCGAAAACACGCTCGGCCCCGGTGCTGGACTGTCAGGAAAAACTGGGCGCTCCTTCTGAATCAGGGGCTGCAATCCTGGTGAACTCAGGCAACTCCAATGCCTTCACTGGGATCAAGGGGGTAGAGGCGGTCCGGGCCATCACAGCAAAGCTGGCAAATGCGCTCAACGTTCCCGAAACCCGCGTGCTGACCGCGTCCACCGGTGTCATCGGCGAGCCGTTGCCGCATGATCGGATAACAACCGTTATTGAGACGTTGGCAGATACCCTCGCACCCAATAGCATCGCCGAGGCTGCCCGGGCGATCATGACGACAGACACCTATCCAAAAGGCGCTGCGCGCGTTATCGACATTGATGGCACACCGGTCACCATAGCCGGCATCGCCAAAGGCTCGGGAATGATCGCCCCGGATATGGCCACGATGCTGGTCTACATCTTCACCGACGCAAAGATCGGGTTCGAAGCGCTGCAACCTCTGGTCACCCAAGCCTGCGACACCACCTTCAACTGCATCACCGTCGACAGCGACACCTCAACCTCGGACACGCTTCTTGTCGCCGCCACGGGGCGTTCAGGCATAAACGTCTCGGGCAAGGTGGGATTTGTACACGCGCTGACGGAGGTAATGGGCGATCTCGCCAAACAGGTCGTGCGGGATGGCGAAGGTGCCACCAAGTTCGTGACAATCACTGTCAACGGTGCCGTGTCTCAGCCTGAGGCCAAACAGGTTGCCATGTCGATTGCCAATTCCCCTCTCGTTAAAACCGCCATCGCCGGCGAGGATCCCAACTGGGGCCGCGTTGTCATGGCGATTGGTAAGTCGGGGGCCGAAGCCGACCGGGACCGCGTGTCCATCCGCTTTGGCGAAGTTCTGGTGGCAGAGAGCGGCCAAGTGGCGGACGGTTACGTAGAGACGGAGGCAGCCGCCCATATGAAGGGTGAAAACATCACTCTTTCAGTGGATTTGGGCCTGGGTTCGGGGACCGCAACGGTCTTCACCTGTGACCTCACGGCGCAATACGTCGCGATCAATGCGGATTACCGGTCATGAAGACCGTCCTTGTCTCGGCCGTCGCGCTGATCGATCCCGACGGGCGCATCCTGTTGGCCCAGCGCCCTGAGGGTAAATCAATGGCAGGCTTGTGGGAGTTTCCCGGTGGCAAGGTCGAGCCCGGCGAAACGCCCGAGGTCGCCTTGATCCGGGAGCTGCAGGAGGAGCTTGGTATCGACACGTGGGCAAGCTGCCTTGCGCCACTGACCTTCGCCTCGCACAGCTACGATGATTTCCACCTGCTGATGCCGCTCTTTGCATGCCGGAAATGGGAGGGGACCCCGATGTCAAAGGAAGGCCAGACCCTCAAGTGGGCGCGACCGAACGAGTTGCGCGATTATCCGATGCCGCCAGCCGACATCCCGTTGATCCCCATCCTTCGGGATTGGCTCTAACTTCCATCGACCATTAAATGTTCTGTGGATTCCGAGGGGCAATAATACCCCCCGGCAGAGCTGACGCATTTCGCACCTACGAAAGCGTCCGTTCGACCTCTTCACGCTCGAAGATTTCGATGACATCGCCTGCGCGAATATCCTCGTAGTTCTCGAACGCCATGCCGCATTCCTGGCCCGAGATGACTTCGGCCACCTCATCCTTGAAGCGCTTCAGCGTCTTCAGCGTACCTTCGTGGATCACCACATCGTCGCGCAAGAGGCGCACTCCGGCCGACCGGCGGGCGACACCTTCGGTCACGAGGCAACCGGCGACCTTGCCGACACCCGACACTTTGAAGACCTCGCGAATTTCGGCATAGCCGATGAAATTCTCGCGCACCTCAGCAGAGAGCAGACCCGAAGCAGCCGCCTTTACATCGTCCACAAGGTCATAGATCACGCTGTAATAACGGATCTCGACGCCCTTCTGGTTCGCGGCGTTACGCGCCGGCGCATTTGCCCGCACGTTGAACCCAAACACGGGCGAGCCAGACGCTTCGGCGAGGCCAATATCGGATTCGGTGATCGCACCCACACCGGAATGCAGAACGCGGACACGCACTTCGTCATTGCCGATCTTCTCCATTGCCTGAACGATGGCTTCGGCCGAACCCTGGACGTCCGCTTTCACGACAATTGGCATCTCGGAGACGTTTTCGTCTTCCTTGGCTTTCTGCATCAACTGTTCGAGCGTCGTCGCAGCGCCAGCGGCAGCGCGTTTTTCCTTGGCAGCACTTGCACGATATTCAGCGATCTCGCGGGCCTGCGCCTCGGTGTCGACTACGTTCAGCACGTCACCCGCTTCGGGCGTCCCGTTCAGGCCCAGCACTTCTACCGGAACGGACGGACCAGCTTCTTTGACCCGATCACCCTTGTCGTTTTCCATCGCGCGGACCTTGCCCCACTGTTCGCCGACAACGAAGATGTCGCCCTGGCACAGGGTCCCGTTCTGCACAAGAACGGTGGCAACGGGGCCGCGGCCCACATCAAGTTGCGCTTCAATGACAGCGCCGGACGCAGCACGCTCGGGGTTCGCTTTCAGCTCGAGGATCTCGGCCTGAAGCGCGATGGCTTCCAGCAATTCGTCCAGACCGGTGCCTTTGACTGCCGAAACCTCAACGTCCTGCACTTCGCCCGACATCTTCTCGACGATGACTTCGTGCTGCAGCAGGTCTGTCCGCACTTTGTCCGGGTTGGCTGCGGGCACATCGATCTTGTTGATCGCAACGATCATAGGCACCTCAGCCGCCTTGGCGTGATTGATCGCTTCGATGGTCTGCGGCATCACCGCATCATCCGCAGCCACGACCAGGACAACGATATCCGTCACTTGCGCCCCACGGGCGCGCATGGACGTAAACGCCGCGTGGCCCGGTGTATCGAGGAACGACAGAACCGCACCGCCTTCGGTCTTCACCTGATAGGCGCCGATGTGCTGGGTAATTCCACCCGCTTCACCACTGGTGACATTCGCATTCCGGATGGCATCCAGCAGCGAGGTCTTGCCGTGGTCGACATGCCCCATGATTGTGATGACGGGCGGACGACCCTGAAGGTCTTCGTCCTTGTCTTCAACCGAGTCGATCACGTCTTCCACGTCGGCATCCGAGACACGCTGCACCTTGTGACCGAATTCCTCGATGATCAGTTCGGCGGTATCCGCATCAATCGACTGGTTCTGCGTCGCCATGATCCCGTTGTTCATTAACGATTTCACAACATCTGCCACGCGTTCCGACATCCGGTTCGCCAGTTCACTGACGACGATGGCTTCCGGCAACTGAACCGTCCGCGTGACCTTCTCGCGGTCCTGAGTGCCACCCATGGCTTTCTGCCGTGCGCGTTCCTGCTTGCGCTTCATCGCCGCGAGAGATTTCTGGCGACCGCCTTCGCCGCCAGCAAGTGCTTGGTTCAGCGTCAGTTTGCCCGAGCGGCGACCTTCGTCGCGCGCACCACGGTTGTTGCGGTTGTCACGACGATCATCGCCACGGCTGGCCTCTTCCCTACGACGAGGCGGCTGCTTTTGAGTACGTGCCTGCTGCGCGTCATCCGGTTGTGCCGGCGCCGCTGCTGCGGCAGCGGCCGGCGCGGCGCGTTCGCGTGCCTTGGCTTCTTCAGCCTCACGCTTTTTGCGCTCTTCCTCTTCTGCCTTTGCTTTCGCCTTTTCGACCCGCTCCTGTTCTTCGCGCTCCTTGGCCTCGGCCTCGGCGCGACGACGCTCGCGGTCTTCGGCACGCGCTTTTTCATCGGCTGCGCGCTTTTCGGCTTCTTCCGCCTCGGCGGCCTTGGCCGCGGCAAGGGCTTTCATCCGGCGTTCAAGCTCGGCATCCGAAATCCCAGCAGGGCGCTTGCGCGGATCACCACCGGCAGCAACACCACCCGGTGACTTGGGCGGCGCCGATCCTCCGGCATTCCCCGGCTTCGGAACCACAACGCGCTTCCGCTTGGTCTCGACCACGACATTCTTGGTTCTGCCATGGCTGAAACTTTGCTTCACCTGACCGGGGCCACGCCCGCCAAGACCAAGAGTCTTTTTGCCGTCACTTTCGCTCATAGAGACTTCTTTACCTTTCCAGCGGCAGAGCCACTGTCCAATTCGCGAACGCCAGATAGCCGGATCGCGTCCTCTCTGATCCTCTCAGTGAGTCCGCCAAAACCGAGCGCCGCATGTATCACACGTTCGCGCCCAAAGGACAAACCCAATTCTGAGGCGCTTAGTACCTCGAAAAAGCTCCCCCGACCGCCGGGAGCATAAAGCTTAGACTTCCCGCGTTCCGAGCCGTCAGTGGCCTGAAAAAGGATGCGGGCTTCTTCGCGCCCGAGCCAATCCTTGACCTTCTCATATCCGGCAACAGCCTTCCCGGCTTTGCGCGCCATGGATATCCCGTCGATGAGTCGTTTCGCCAGTAAAGCTTCGACATCATCGACAAGGGTCTCCGATACTGTAACAGCTTGTTTGGCGGCCCGCGCAAAGAGCTTTTTCGCTACCGCATGGCCCAGTGCAGCGCGTTCAGCTGCGACCCATATGCCCCTGCCTGGCAATTTTTCAAGAACGTCCGGCACAATTTGACCGTCCGGGCTCACACCAAACCGGATCAGACCCCGCTTTGGCTGAACCTCACCGGTTGCAATGCAGCGACGTTCAGGATCGTCGCGGTTTTTGGGCGCGCCACCTCTGGGCAAAAGCGTCCGAGGCCATCAGGCCCCGGCCCCCTCTGTCTCTTCGCCCTCGACTTCACCGTCAGCGGCTTCGGCTTCAAGTTCAGCAGGGTCGACCCAGCCAAGCTGGATACGCGCGGTCATGACCATCGCTTGCGCTTCTTCCAGACCAACGTCGAATTTCTCAAGCACACCGTCATCCTTGCTGCGCTCACCATCGACCGTGGTCCAGCCGCCAGCAATCTCCCAGTCGGCGAGCGTGGCAAAGTCTTCCAGGGTTTTCACATCATCCTCCGCCAGCGCCTCGACCATCTGTGGCGTAAGGCCCTCGAAAGCAAAAAGGCTGTCTTCGGCACCCAGTTCGCGCGCACGCTCTTCCGCCTTCTTGTTCTGCGCTTCGAGATAGTCGCGCGCACGCGCCTGAAGCTCGGCAGCCGTGTCTTCGTCTACACCGTCAATGACCAACAGTTCGTCAACTTCGACGTAAGCCACTTCCTCCAGATTGGTGAACCCTTCCGATACCAGCAGCTGCGCAAAGAACTCGTCCAGATCCAGCGTGTCCATGAATAGCTTCGTGCGCTCTTCGAACTCGGCCTGACGGCGACGCGATTCTTCTTCCTCGGTCATGATGTCGATATCGAGATTGGTCAGTTGCGAGGCCAGACGCACGTTCTGACCACGGCGACCGATTGCCAGCGACAACTGCTCCTCGGGCACAACGACTTCGATCTTGCCGGCGTCTTCGTCCAGAACAACCTTCGAGACCTCGGCGGGCTGCAACGCGTTCACAAGGAAGGTCGGCGCATCTTCGTTCCACGGGATGATGTCGATCTTCTCGCCCTGTAGCTCGTTGACGACGGCCTGCACGCGCGAGCCGCGCATCCCCACACAGGCGCCGACGGGATCGATGGAATTGTCATAGGAAATGACCGCGATCTTCGCACGACTTCCGGGATCGCGGGCACAGGCCTTGATCTCGATAACGCCATCATAGATTTCCGGCACTTCCATCTTGAAGAGCTCTTCCATGAACTCGGGCGCGGTGCGCGACAGGAATATCTGCGGCCCACGGGTCTCACGGCGCACATCCTTGATGAAGCAACGGATCCGGTCACCGGGGCGGTACGAGTCGCGGCCGATCTTCTCGTTCCGGCGCAGAACGCCCTCGCCCCGGCCGATGTCGACAATGACGTTGCCGTATTCCTCGCGCTTGACGACACCGTTGATGATGGTGCCTGCGCGATCCTTGAATTCTTCGAACTGACGATCCCGCTCGGCTTCGCGCACTTTCTGCAGAATGACCTGCTTGGCGGATTGTGCCGCGATCCGGCCCATGTCGACCGGCGGAACTTCGTCAACGATTGTGTCGCCCGGTTTCGGATCATCGAGATACTGTTTGGCCTGATCCGGCGTCAGTTGCGCCTGGTAGTTCTCAAGCTCTTCTTCCTCGGGATCGATGACAGTGCGCACGCGCGTGAAAGTCGCCTTGCCGGTCTTGCGGTCAATCGACACGCGAATGTCCATCTCGGCGCCGTAGCGGCTCTTCGCGGCACGGGCGAGGCTTTCTTCCATCGCTTCGACCACCAATGCGGGGTCGATCATTTTCTCGCGGGCAACAGCCTCTGCGGTTTGCAACAGCTCTAGTTGGTTTGCGGATGTGATCGCCATTATCGGGTCTCCTCGTCGCCATCCATGATGTTTTGTATTTCGTCGAATTGCTTCTCGTCCACAGCACCCGCATCCTTGCGGGCCTTCAGCACATCGCGGATCAGATCATCGGTCAAAACCAGCTTGGCATCTGCCAGCCAATCGAAGTTCACGCCAATTGTGCCTTCGTCAATCTCAATCAGAACCTCACCGTCCTGCGTTCCTGCCAGGACGCCCTTGAAACGCTTTCGGCCATCGATCATGTCGGTTGTCTCGATCTTGGCCACGTAACCGTCCCAAAGATCGAAATCCTTCAGACGGGTCAAAGGTCGGTCGATGCCCGGGCTTGAAACCTCGAGAGTGTAATTGTCTTCAATCGGATCCTCGACATCCAGAGTGGCGCTGACGGCGGTCGAAATCGCAGCGCAATCGTCAACTTCGATCCCGCCCTCCGGCTTTTCGGCCATGATCTGCAAGGTCGCTGTGTTGCCCCCCATCAGACGCACGCGCACAAGCTCGAAACCCATGTCCTCGATCACCGGAGTGATGATCTCGGCCAAGCGTTGGTCCATACTGGTTTTTGCGATCAGATCAGACATGCGTTCAGACATAAAAAAACGGGCCAGCGGGCCCGTGGAATTTTCCGGTGGAGCCTTGGGGGTGGAAGCCGAGGCACCGCTGTTGGACGTTAGTTAGTCACTTCCCACCCGGTGCGCAAGTGGTCATTGTTCCGGCGACATCGAGCGATGATTGTCCGCTCACCGATCCCACACATAGAAAAACCCAGCGCGAGGCCGGGCGTTTCCAGGTTTGTTTGTGAGTGAGACGGCTTATCCGATGAAATTCTGCGTCAGCCAGAACCGGCCGCAATACTGAGCATTCGGATCGAATGCCACTGCCGTACTGACGCGCCGTGCACTTCGGTCCAATATGTTACGGCGGTGGCCGGGGGAATTCATCCAGAGATCGACGATATGCCGCGACAACGAAGCATAGGAGTGGGCTGGCAGAGGCTGACCCTGTTGGGTTGCAAACCTGCACTGGCTTGAGCTCAGAATTTTGAAGCGACGGTTGTCGATCTGATACCGGTGGACCATACCGATATTCTCGGAACCAGTGCGGAAACTTACACCGGACGCACGGATGCGCTGCTTCAGCGAAGCACGGCCTGGCACCGTGCTGCGATGGGTCAATTGCTGGCTCGATGCCATCCAGCGGCTGTGAGCACGGGCTTCCTTGGCAAGCGGCGCCCCTGCGTTTGCAACCGGCGACAGGCCAG
Source organism: Pseudomonadota bacterium (assembly GCA_039193985.1). Lineage (GTDB taxonomy): Bacteria > Pseudomonadota > Alphaproteobacteria > Rhodobacterales > Rhodobacteraceae > JAJDOD01. Next base: position 16,154 of record JBCCWG010000014.1, on the reverse strand, counting down.
CGCGGCACCGGTGAAAATTCACTTCTGCGCGTACGGAATCACTGAGCAGTTTTTGATTTATGCGGCTTGCGGGCACGATGGTCTGCGCTGCAGTCTTCGACACTGTCCGTGTACAGGCTTCGGCAGCAGCAGGCAGCGTAAGCAAAAGCACTGCGCCAGTCAAAATGACCGCAAATCTCGATAGCATTCCCCAGTTCCCTCATCGTGACGTCCCCACGAACACACCCAATAGTCGAAATGGGGCGAAACCGCGGCAGCGTCTCGGCAGACCTTGGGAAATTGTTACCAATCTGAACCAGCGATGAAAGGGCTTTGTTTGGCTCGGCAATGCCTCGCTTAACGACCAGACAAGGATCCGCTCACCTTTAAGGCATCCGTGGCACGTACCAATTCTGCACTTATGCCTGGTTCGCTTAAGGCGTGTCCCGCCCGCGGTACGATACGCAGCCGGGCCGAAGGCCATGCCTGGGTCAAACGATGCGCGACGGCTGGTGGGCATATCATGTCGTAGCGGCCCTGGACGACGATACCCGGAATGTCTGCGATTCGGTGGATTCTGCTTTCGATCCAACCGTCGGTCTCAAGAAATCCCAGGTTGGAGAAGTAGTGGTTCTCTAACCTTGCAAAGGCGCGGGCGAACTCAGCCGGGCTTTCACCGACCATGCCGTCATTGCGAATAGACGCCAGCGAGTTTTCCCAACTGGCCCAGGCACGCGCGTGGCGTGTTTCGCTCGCCCGATCACCTGTGAAGAGACGCCGTGAGTAGGCTGCGATGAGATCGTCACGTTCATCCTCAGGGATCGGATCTACGAAATTGCGCCAGACGTCCGGCCAAAACAGGGCAGCACCCCCGCCATAGAACCAGTCCAGCTCGGCCTGCGTCATCAGAAACACGCTGCGCAGGACAAGGTTCGTTACCTGCTTCGGGTGCGTGATGGCGTAGATCAGGGCCAACGTCGCCCCCCAGCTGCCGCCAAACACAACCCAGCGATCAACCTGAAAAGTTTCGCGAATCAGCTCGATATCGCGCACCAGGTGCCACGTGGTGTTGTCTTCGACGCTGGCATGCGGTCGCGACCGACCGCACCCGCGCTGATCAAACAGGAAGACGCGATATGCCTTGGGATCAAAGTAGCGTCGCATCGTCGGGCTGCACCCGCCGCCCGGACCGCCGTGCAGCACGATCACAGGGATACCCTCGGGGTTGCCGCATTGCTCGACATAAACCCGGTGACCATCGCCCACGTCCAAAATCCGCTGATCGAACGGGTCAATCGGCGGGTAGAGATATTGTGACGCAGTCTTTTTCTCTGACGGTCGGTCCATGACCGACCTATATACCGCTGCAAGAGCCGTGACACGGCGTTTTTGAACGAATTCCGACTGAGGGCAACAAATGGCAGCGACGGCATCCACGATCGACGAAGGCGAGATCGCAAAGTTTCAGGCGATGGCCGCGGAATGGTGGGATCCGAACGGCAAATTCAAGCCACTACACATGCTGAACCCCTGCCGATTGGACTATATCACATCACAGATCGCGGCGGAGTTTGACCGTGATCTGTCGGCCCCCAAGCCCTTCTCTGGTTTGCGCATCCTCGACATCGGTTGCGGCGGCGGACTGCTGTCGGAACCCATGGCGCGCCTTGGCGCCGAGGTTGTGGGCGCAGATGCGGCCGAGCGGAACATCCCGGTTGCAAAGGTCCATGCCAAGGAACAAGGCCTGGACATCGATTACCGGCACACGACGGCCGAGGCGCTGGCGGCCGCAGGCGAAAGCTTTGACGCGATCCTGAATATGGAAGTGGTCGAACACGTCGCCGACCCCTTGGCTTATCTGACAGCCTGTCATGACCTGCTGAAACCGGGCGGCCTGATGACCTGTTCGACGATTAACCGAAATCCGAAAAGCTTTGTGATGGCCATCATCGGCGCGGAACATGTCATGCGATGGCTTCCCAAAGGCACGCATGAATGGTCGAAATTCATCACACCGGACGAGCTTTACGACCTTTTGCGCAAGGCGGGTCTCGACCCCGTTGACCGCAAGGGATTCGTGTTCAATCCGCTGGGCTGGAACTGGCGCTTGTCGGACCGCGACCTGTCTGTCAACTACGTCACGACTTCTCTTCGCCCGTAAGCAGACGTCTCAGCTCTCGGATCACCGGCACGGCGCTGCGCACCTTGTCACGGCCAATCGCGTTCACTGCGTCTTCGAAGATCGGTTCAATGGCGGAATAGGCCGCATCGCGCGCCTTGCTGCCGGCAGGGCTGATCGCGACATGCTTGCGCCGCGCATCGTCCCAGTCGGGCCGAACGTGGACATAACCCGCCCACTCCAGCTTGCCGATGGTATTGGTCATCGCCCCGCGGGTGACATTGAAGGCGCGCGCCAGATCGGCCGGTGACTTCTCACCGCCCCGTGCCAAAAGATTCAGCACAGAGAAATGGCTAAGCTCCATCCCCTTGGGCAGTGCCTTGGCCACGCGCGACCGTGCGAGTTGGTCGGCCATGAAAATCTCGCTGAAAAGAGCGACTGCCAGGGCATCGTTCTCCTCACGCGCTTCACTCATGCCCAGCGCTCCGATAGCTTCGGTCATGGGTTAACGAAGGCAACCGGCGTCGGGTAACGTCTACCATGTCAAGATCAAGGTTTGCCAAGACCACTCCGGGCGCGCCGCCGGCGTCCACAACAACCTGACCCCAGGGATCGATGACCAGAGAGTGGCCCCATGTCCGCCGCTGGCGGCCACGGCGCGCCCTGTGGGTACCTGTCTGGGCGGGGGCAAGAACGAAGCTGCCCGTCTCAATCGCCCGGGCACGCAACAGCGTGCCCCAATGCATGGGTCCGGTATCCGGTGAGAAAGCCGAAGGCACCGTCAATACTCTTGCGCCCGATTGCGCAAGGTCCCGGTAAAGATAAGGAAATCGCACATCATAGCAGATAGTTAGCCCAAAACCGATGCCGTCGATATGAGACACGACCGCGCGGTCACCCGGTTTGTAACCATCGCTTTCGCGGTACGTCTCGGTCTCGGACAAAGTGACATCGAACATGTGCATCTTGTCGTATCTTGCCGCAATCTCACCGTCGGGCGTAATCAGGAACGACCGGTTGACGAACCGGTCGTCGTCTTCCGACTTTAGCGCAAGCGACCCGATCAAAATCCAGATACCCCGTGCTCTCGCCTTTGCGCGCAACCCAGCCAAGGTCGGGTCATCCCGCTCGTGTGACAGCACTTCGTTTTGCCGTGTTCGGCTGGCCGAAACACAGTTGGTAACCTCCGGCGTTAGAACGAGGCGTGCGCCGCCATCAGCAGCTTCATCAATAAATGCTGCAGCACTGACCAGGTTCTCGGACGGATCGTCCGAGCTTGTCATCTGGACGAGACCGACACGCATGCGCGTCAGGCCGAAAGCAGTGGATCAAGCTTGCCGGAACGCTCTAGCGCCGAAAGATCATCATAGCCGCCCACGTGCGTGTCGCCGATAAAGATCTGTGGAACGGTATGGCGGCCGTTGGCGCGGGCCATCATTTCCTTTTTCTTTTCGGGATCGAGCATCACATTGGTTTCGGAAAAGCTCACGCCCTTCTGTGACAACAGCCGTTTGGCCGCGTGACAGTACCCACAAAGCGGGGACGTATAGATTTCAACCTGTTTCATCGGCGCTCCTTCTATGCGCCATTGTACTTAGGGTGCTTTCTCTACCCGTGCCAGTACCAGTGTGCAGACTCGCGTTGCGCCCATGTCAAAAAGCACGTCAGTTGCCGCGCTCAGCGTCGCGCCCGAGGTCATCACGTCGTCGATGAGACAAACCTTGCGACCGACCAACCTTGTGCCCGTCTTGGGGTGCTCTGCAATGGCGTCCAACATGTTGGCAAAGCGCTCATCGACGGTCATGCCGTCCTGCTTTGGCGTTCTCTTCGTCCGTATAAGCGCGTCGGGTATCGTCTCGCACCCACTCAGCTTTGCAACCGCGCGGCACAACTCGGCCGCCTGATTGTACCGGCGGGTCAGCAAACGGGTCCAATGCACGGGCACGGGAACGAGCACGGGCCGATCCCCCCAAAAGGGCCTTCCCGCCCTAGTCATCCACTCGGCGCATGGCGGGACCAGATCCAAACGATCCGCGTGTTTCAGGGCAAGGACAACACGACGACCCGCCCCACTATATGAAAATGCGGCACGCCCGGCGTTCCAAGGCCTCTTCATTGTCAAACACTCGTCGCAAAGCACCCGACCGGTTTCGGCACCCGGCAATGACACGCCGCATGCGTCACAAACCAGACCGTTCAAGAACGGCATCTCGCGCCAACATTCGGCACAAAGACCGCCGCGGTGTGCGACCCGCTCTTCGCAAAGCACGCATTGGTCTGGAAAAATCAGTGACAGAGCGCGTTGCATTTGTCCCGTGTATCCCTACTTTCCGCGGCAGCATGCCTGACGCACCCGCACTCACCGACCGCGCTGCCCTGACGCTGCACCGCGCACGCGCCCTGCGTCAGCCTGCACTTTTCCTGCACGACGACGCGGCAATCGAACTTCAGGAGAGACTGGCAGAAGTTAACAAATCGTATAACGCGCCGCTGCTCGTGGGCCATGTTACCCGGCCACTTCGCCGTTTGTTTGCCGACGCACCCGTCATCGAAGACGGTCAGCGCCTCGATGTAGAACCGCAAACGCATGACTTGGTTGTCCATGCGTTCGGGTTGCACTGGGCCGATGACCCGGTTGGGCAGATTGTGCAGTCCCGTCTGGCGCTCCGTCCAGATGGCCTGTTTCTAGGTGTGATGTTCGGCGGCGCGACCTTGCACGAATTGCGCGCCGCATTGGCCGAAGCAGAAACGCGCATGACGGGCGGCCTGTCGCCGCGGGTCGTTCCAATGGCAGACATGCGCGACCTTGGCGGTTTGCTCCAACGTGCCGGTTTGGCCCTGCCGGTGGCCGACAGCAGGAAGCTGACCGTTCGCTACCCGAATCTGGCGACCCTCATCCGTGATCTGCGTGGGATGGGCGAAACGAACGCGCTGGCAAACCGACACCGCGCGATGCTGCCACGCGGTTTCTTCGACATGGCGCAGGACATCTATCGCTCGCACTACAGCGACGATGGCTATCTGGTCGCAACTTTAGAGTTGGTTTTCCTGACGGGGTGGGCGCCCGATGCCAATCAACCCCAACCATTGCGCCCTGGGTCGGCCAAAACACGGTTGGCCGAAGCGCTGGGCGTGCCGGAAACCCCCTTGAAACGCGACTAGGCCCAGTTGACGTAACCGCAAATCCCATTAAGTCCCGCCTATCGCGCGGAAAGGAACATGCGTTATGCTTGACGCCAAGAACATGAACGAACTTACATCCCATCTTCCGGCGGACCATCCGCCCGTTCCGCGTGAGAAAGTCGGTATCCTTCTGGCAAACCTCGGGACACCGGACGGGTACGACTACTGGTCGATGCGCCGGTATTTGAATGAATTTCTCTCGGACCGTCGCGTGATCGACTATTCGCCTTGGGTCTGGCAGCCGCTTTTGCAACTGATCATCCTTACCAAACGTCCGTTCACTTCCGGCGCAGCATATAAGTCCATCTGGAACGAAGAGGCCGGCGAAAGCCCGTTGATGACCATAACCAAGGACCAGACTGCCAAGATCAAGGCCGAAATGGCGAAACGCTACGGCGACGACGTGGTGGTCGATTTCTGCATGCGCTATGGCAATCCGTCGACCAGATCGAAGGTACGGTCTTTGGTCGAGCAGGGCTGCCGCAAGATCCTTTTCTTTCCGCTCTACCCACAATACGCCGGTGCGACGTCTGCAACTGCGAATGACGAATTCTTTCGCGCTTTGATCGACGAAAAATGGGTGCCGGAAGTGCGCACCGTCCCCGCCTATTTTGCGCGCCCGTCCTATATCGAGGCGCTCGCCCAGTCTGTCGAGCGGGCGTATGCCAGGCTGGAGAAGAGACCAGATATCCTGGTCTGCTCCTATCACGGCGTGCCGAAACGGTATCTCCTCGAGGGTGACCCGTACCACTGCCAGTGTCAGAAAACGACACGACTTCTTAAGGAACGGTTGGGCTGGGACGACACGGAAATCTTGACGACGTTCCAGTCGCGTTTTGGGCCGGAAGAATGGCTCAAACCCTACACAGTCGAAGAAGTCGCGCGTCTGGCCGAAGACGGCAAGAAGAACATCGCCGTTTGTGCGCCAGCATTCTCAGCGGATTGCATCGAAACGCTGGAAGAGATCAACGAAGAGATCAAGGAAAGCTTTGAAGAGGCAGGCGGCGAGCATTTCACCTATATTCCCTGCCTCAATGATGATGATGCGCATATCGCAGCACTCAGCGAAGCGATCGATGACAGCCTCAAAGGATGGGCAGTTTAGGCGCGATCCTGGCGGCCCTGCGTCATGAGGTGTACAGCCACTGCTGCGACGGACATAGCCACAAGATAGGGCGTCACGCTGGTCGCACCGTTCTGGATTGCGCCAAGGGCAACAAGCGGTGCGAAGAACATCAAAGCAAGAAGAATACGCATGGGGTCACCGTGTCAGTTAAGTTTTGAACACTTGTTTTTTTACCCAATCACGCTGGCTATTTCAGTTAGATTCAGCTTTCTGACGCGTTTTCGTGCCGAAAGGGCCATGTTTCCGCCTGATTGTGTGCGTCCGTTCCACATTTTGGTTTCACGAAAAGAAACGGTCGACGAAAGCATCGCCGACCGTTTCCAACTCATGTCTTCGCGTGCCCGAATCGTGTCAGATCAAGAGGACCTGCGCACCAACGCCGGACAGTGCATAAAGCTCCGAGATATGTTCGTTATACAGGCCGATGCAGCCGTTCGAGGAACGACGACCGATCTTGCGTGTGTCGTGTGTCCCGTGAATGCGGTAATAGGTCCAGCTCAGGTGCAGGGCATGTGTTCCAAGCGGATTATCCGGGCCCGGGCCTACAAAATCCGGCCAATCCGGATTGCGCTTCTTCATCGCCGGTGTCGGACGCCAGGACGGGCCTTCTACCTTTTTGGTGATCCGGGTGCGACCACGACGGGTCAAGTCTTCGGATAACGGCACGCTTGTCGGATAGAGCTTGTAGGTTGATCGGTCGGCGCTCCAGTAATGCAGCGCACGCGATGAGATATCGACAAGGATCGCGCCCCCACGGGTATTGTCGAAATACGGTTCCCAATCCAGCGCACGAAAGCTTGACGCGTTACGGCGAACGCTCCCGATCGTGTCGCGGTACTCAACTGTTTCCCCCCTGCTTTGTGCAAAGGCAGGCACGGCAGCGGTCGCAAGTGATCCGGACAGGAAAAGCCGGCGATTAAAATTGGGTGCAAACAGTCCAGACACGGGCCATGCCTCCGAAGGTTTAAGGTTTTTCACGGCGCAACATAGGAAAACAGGTCACAACTCGCAATTCACGGAAGCGTTAGATTGCCGATCGGGTTTGAACCAGAGGCAACTTGACTGTAAGCCTGTCGCGAACAGAACACATACAGGCTCCTATGTTGCGAGTTTTCCTCACTTTCGTAGCGCTTCTGGCGCTTGCCGCATGCTCGACCCCCGAGCCCCGATTCGGCCCCGATGGCCGACCCCTGCCGCAGGTTTACCGGATAAAGAGCAGCGACACGGCCGAGATTCAGTTCCGGATGCTCGATAGTGTAAATGCTCTGCGCGAGGCGCGGGGTGCTGCGCCGGCCAAGCTGAACTCCGAACTGACCGCAGCCGCCAAGACCCATGCGCGTGATATGTCTGTCCAAAATCGCCCGTGGCATTTCGGCTCGGACGGCTCCAGCCCAATCGACCGGGTACAACGCGTCGGCTATCGCGGTCGTCTGATCGGTGAAAACATCTCGGAGACTTTCGAGACCGAACTTGAAACACTCGCCGCCTGGATGCAGACGCCCGAGACACGCGAGGTTATCCTAGATCCACGCGCGCGCGACCTGGGGTTTGCATGGTATCAGGAATCGTCTGGCAAGATCTGGTGGACACTCATTACCGGTCAGCCTGGCGTACGAGGTGCTGGCAGCTAGAAGCGATTCAGCACCCGACGCGCCAGGCAAAGACCATTCGGAGTGTCACCGATAAATCGCGATTGGCGTGCCGGTGCGGACCATGGAGTAAATCTCCTCCATCTCTTCGTTCGTCACTGCGATACAACCCCAGGTCCAGTCGCGGATCAGATGCTGTACCGGGTTGCCGCGGCCATGGATGAAGATGTCACCACCCGGCGATTTCCCAAGTTTCTGCGCCCGTTCCGTGTCGGATGCATTCGGGTAACTGATGCCAAGCGACAGGTGAAATTCGCTGTCAGGATTCCGGCGGTCGATATAGTACAGCCCTTCGGGTGTGCGCCCATCGCCTTCAACACGCTTGTGGCCCTCAGGCGCAAAGCCTAGATCAATGCGATAAGACGCCAACACTTCCGTACCGTGCATAAGATGCATGTACCGCGCGCTTTTGAACACGATGATTTTGGTAACTGCCGGCCCGTTGTAAGTCCGGAAACGCGATGAACAGGCCGCAAGCATTGCCGCCATTGCTGCAAGAAGCGCCCGTCTTGTAACTGCTCTCATTCTTCAGCCCAAAGCTGCTTTTTGGGGACGATAGCGCGTTTCGGCGCCCACGCATATCCTGATTTTTACTGGACGAGGCTTTCTAACGCGTTGAGATCGCACCGCATCAAAGCGCGAGGCCATCGGCACCGAAAAAGTGCAACCGCTCGGGCGGGGCGACCAGACCGATCTTTTCGCCTTCCTTCAAAGCGGTATCGCCGTCTGTCCGAACGGTGACACGCCCGGCCTCGGCTGTATCGACGATGAGAAATGTGTCCGCGCCGAGATACTCAAGAACGTCGATGGTGCCGTCGACGATACCCTCTCCGATTGATCCTATCTCAAGGTGTTCCGGTCGTACCCCCACTTTTGCAGCGCCCTTGTCCTCGGGCAAACGCAGCGCCTCGGTCACGTCAAGGATGTTCATCTTGGGGCTGCCAATGAACTCGGCGACGAACAGGTTCGCCGGATTCTCATACAACTCGCGCGGTGTACCAACCTGGGCGATCTTGCCGAACTCCAGCACGACAATCCGGTCAGCCAGCGTCATCGCTTCGACCTGGTCATGGGTGACATAGATCATGGTCCGGTTGAGAGACTGGTGAAGCTTGGCAATCTCATATCGCGTCTCGACCCGCAAAGCGGCATCGAGGTTTGACAACGGCTCGTCAAAGAGAAACGCCGTCGGATCGCGCACGATCGACCGACCGATGGCCACCCTCTGTCGCTGACCGCCGGACAGGGCCTTGGGTCGCCGGTCGAGATAATCCTCAAGCTTCAGAACCTTTGCAGCGGCGTCGACCTTTTCCGCAATCTCGGCTTTGGGTCGCCCCGCAGTCTTGAGCGAGAACCCCATATTGTCGCGCACCGACATATGCGGGTAGAGCGCATAAGACTGAAACACCATCGTCAGCCCGCGCTTCGAAGGTGGATCCGCCGTCTTGTCTTCACCGTCGATGATCAGCTTGCCACGGCTGATCTCTTCCAACCCGCCGATCATACGCAGCAAGGTCGACTTGCCGCAGCCCGAGGGGCCGACGAATACGACGAACTCGCCATCATCGATCTCAAGATCGATCCCCTTGATGACCTGCAGTTCTTCGAACCACTTCTCGACCGCTTCCAGTTTGATCGACCCCATCTTACGACCCCTCCGCGCTTGGGCTGGCCCAGGCCAGCCACACCGCCGCCGTCCAACTGAACATGCCGCCGCCCGCAGGATCGCCGGTGAGCGGATTGAAGTATTCGGCAAACCCGTGATGCGAAATCAAATCGCGGGTCGCGGCCCGCAAACGCTCCTCATGCGCGGTGTGCCCCATATCGGCCAAACCGCGACCAATCATCGAGTTCATGAACGCCCAGGTCGGACCGCGCCAGTACCGTTTGGCGTCGAAGTTATCTGCATCGACCGGATGGCTTGGCACCGGGTACGGGCAAGCCGCAAACGTCTGCTCCAGTCGCGCAAGCATCGCATCGTCATCGACACCGGCATACCAGCACAAGAACGACGCATTAGAGAGGTTTCCTGTATGCGCGCCAGTGCCCAGATCAATCGCATCGAACACGCCAAGATCGGGGTTGCATAGCCGTGCCGCGCCTTGCAGCAACGTTTCGGTCCAGGCCTCCATTTCCTCAACATCTTCACCCAATGCGGTGCCAAGTGCCGTCAGATCACGGTTTGCGCGCAGCAGGATGAAGGTCATCGTCGGGTCCGCAACCCTCAGCGGGGCCGCGCGCGCGATGGCCGCATCATCCCAATCCAGCCGTTTGCCCTGCTGCACCAGCCACACGTAGCGGTCGTACTCTTCCTTTGTCGGCCGCATCGAGGCATCGACATGCGATGTATCGCGTCGCGTATAGTCGCCGACGCCCACGGGATCGATGGCCGCCATTGCAGCGTCCCAGTCCGGCGCATTGTCGCGCCCCGCTTCCCAGGGGTGCGTGATGAAAATCGCACCGCCATCACACCGCCAATCCATGAACCACTTGTGCCAGTCCTTGAGCTTGCTGAAGAGGGCGCGCATCCGCTCGCGATCAGGGTCCCGCTCAAAAACTTCTCGCACCATGGTCGCCGCGACTGGCGGCTGACTTATGCCGGAAGACGGGATCGGACCGTGGCGGCCACCCCACACATCCGGGCCCGGGAAGTAACCTGGGTCCGGTCGATGAAAAAGGATGTGCGGCACCATGCCTGACGGCCACTGGCCCGACATCAGTGTCTCCATCTCGGCCCAGGCCCGTTCGGAGTCGAATGTCGCAATGCCCCAGGCGGTAAAAGCCGAGTCCCAGTTCCACTGATAGGGGTACAAACCTGCTGTCGGCACTGTGTACCCGCCACGATCGTTGCCGCGGAGAATGGCGCGGGCCTGGTCGTCGCGTTCTATGTGGTTCATTGTGGTCATCCCTTGACGCTCCCTGCCGTCAAACCCTTGGTCATGAAACGCTCGAGCCCCAGGAACAGGATCATGATCGGCACGGTGGCAATCACCGATCCGGCCATCAGGTGTTGCCGGGGAATTTCGGAGGAGTTGAGCGACGCAATCCCTCGCGTCAGAGTAAAGATCGACGGATCATCCAGCAGCATGAAAGCCAGCAGGAATTCGTTCCATGCGATCATGAACACGTACAGACTCACACTCGCCAAGGCGGGCAAGGCAAGCGGCAACGTAATCTTCCAGATCACCTGCAATCGGTTCAACCCGTCCATCAGGCCGGCTTCCTCGACCTCCGCCGGCAAACCCCGGAAATAGCCCTGCAGCATGTAAAGAGCGACCGGGATCGTGGTGACAGGGTAAATCAGGACGAGGCCAAAGATCGTGTTGCGCAATCCGGTGACCGAGAACGCGATATAGATCGGCAGGGCCAGCACGATCATCGGCACCATGTAGATCAGCAAGATCGACCGCGAGAACGCCTTGCGTCCCTTGAACCTGAGCCTGGCCACGGCATAGGCGCCGGGCACACTGAAAAGCAGCGTGAGGAACACCGTAATGACGGAGACATAGAACGATGTCCAAAGGTAGGTGCCGAAATTGAAGTCAACGAACAGTTCCTGATAGCTGCGGAACAGCCCCCAGCCCTGGCTCAGGTCAATCGAGAAATCGAGCGGGTTCTGTAGCAATTCAGCCTGGTTCTTCAGGCTGGTCATAACCATCACGTAAAACGGGATCGCCACGATGGCGGTGAAGAACACATAGCCGAACCCTGTGAAGAACCGGATCAAAGCGTCCTCGAACTCGTGCCGGGTGGCGCCCGCGAAAGGAAGCGGGCGCAACATCACCTCAAGCGGCCAGGCACATGCGACGGCAAACAGAAGCCAGGTCAGAACAAGTGTTGTTGTGCGCGTTGTCTCGGCGCCCACGATGGCCGGATTGAAGAGCAGAAACGCAAGGGCCGGAAAGATGGCAAGGCCGGCACTCCAGGCAATGCGTTGGGAACGCGCCCTCCCTCCGTCGGGCAGCCAAACAAATCCGAGCCATGCCCCGAAAACCAAGCTGGGGATGAATAGTGGGCGCAGGCCTTCGCCCGTCGCAAAGCTCATCACCATGCAGGCCACGACCGCCATGACAACGGTCCAAAGTGCGCCAATCAATGGCCCCGCGACGTATCCGTAACGCAACATGCTCATAGAAACGCCTCCACCTTTTCGCAGCGCCTGCGCATCTTTGGTCCGCAAATATCCCGGGGGGCGAGCGCAGCGAGCGGGGCGGAGCCCCTGCAACGAGGCAAACTTGCACCAGCGCAATTTCGACGTGACACCTGAGAAGCACAGACATGCGTTTTCATAGCCCCTCCTCCCGGCTCATGAAGCGGAAGAAGAAGAACGAAAACGCCAGAAGGCAGCAAAAGATCACAACGGCTACAGCCGCCCCTGCCCCGATGTTCGACACCGCAAAGGCTTGTTCATAAACGTTCACCGTCAATGTCCGGGTACCGGCATTGCCGCCGGTCAAAAGGAAGATGTCGTCGAACTTGTTGAACGTCCAGATGAAACGCAGCAGGAACAGAACACTCAGGATTCCAAGCAGTTGCGGAACCGACAGATACCAGAACTTTTGGAACGGCGAGGCGCCGTCCATGTCCGCCGCCTCGTACATGTCGGCGTCAATGGATTGCATGCGCGCCAAGATGAACAGGAAGGACAGAGGAAAGTAACGCCATATCTCGAAGACGGTCACCATGATCAGCGCCAGGGGTCGTTCCCCAAAGAAGTTGATCGCACGGTCGGTCACGCCCATCTGCACCAGCAAAGCGTTGGCGGACCCCGAAAACGGATCGAAGAGGATGACCCATGCAAACGCCACAGCGATGACAGGCGCAACGTAGGGGAAAAGGTAGAGCCCCCTCAGGATGCCCTGCCCTTTGAACTCCTTATTGAGCAAAAGGGCCGCGAACAAACCGAACAGCAAAGCACCGATAGTGCCGAACACGGTGTAAAACATCGTCACCCACAAGACGGTCCAGAACTCATCGCCATCGAAGACGCGCGCAAAGTTCTCGCCCGTGAATTCGAAGTTCGTCAGAATGCTGTTGCCGGAGCCCGTCATGGCAGGGATGGAGTTTTCTACTGCATCTTCAGCCGCATCCTCGTCTGCAACAGCCACGAATATCTCAACCTCATCGCGCTTGCCGCCGTCGAGATCGCCCAGATCACAACTAATCGCCCCACTGTCTATGACGCATCGGGGGTCGGCGCTTACCACCTCAACGCCGTCCGGCAAGACGTCCGTGAGTGTTACACCCGTCAGCACTTCTTCCTGGCTGGAATTTCGCACGCGATACTGAATGCGTAGCGTCTCGTCCGAACCGCGCAATGCCTCTCGAACGACCGGTGCCGGTGGCCTCAGATCGGCCAGACCGATGGGCTTCACACTGATCCAGAAAATCGCCAGCAGCGGCAGCACCACCACCATTGAGACGATGGCTATGGTCGGAAAAAGCAACCCCCAGGCCAGTCGCGCTTCGCGTTTGCCAAGCGGACCGGTTCCGGTGGGTGGTGTAGCCGTCGTCATCTCAACGCTCCCCACAGTGGCCGGGGCAAGAGCACCGCCCCGGCCCGTTCGCTCATTCGATTGAGGAAAGCTCGTCGTTCATCCTGGCGACCGCATCGGACGCCGAGATGCTTCCGTCGAAGTACTCGCGGAACACACGGTTGATGACCTGACTGTTGATCATCTTAGACGCTGCGGCCAACTGGCCCTCTTCCACGCCCCAGCGCTTGGCAACGTCCAGACCGCCAACAATCTCGGCGATCATTTCAGGTGCGTAGAGTTCACCCAGCGGCGCTTTGCGGTCGACGCCGACATCCAGCGCGGACCAGGCATCTACGAAAGCGGTCGGGTTGTCGGGCGTGCCGCGCCGTACTGGGAACTTGCCTTCAGGCGCAATCGACAGTGTGTCGGTGTAACCTGCATCCATCGCGAACTGCACGAACTGCTGCGCAGCATCAATGTCGGCATCCGCTGTGATCCCGAAGTAACGGCTGTCAGCCCAGGCAGCGCCGTCGGCGTTCGAAGGACCGGCAAAGTTGGTGACGATGCCCGTGGCGGCAGCAAGTTCGCTGGTTGTCGGGTCGTCGTTGATTGTCGGAGGCGCACTGTCACGAAGACCGGCCAGTTCGTCCAGAATGAACGGCGACCAAATGATCATTGCGGTCTGTCCCGCAAAGTATACCGTCCGCGACTGGTCCCAGAAAAGCTCACCTGGAGGTGATGCTTCGGCGATGGCCTTGTAGAAATCCAGCACTTCCGTCGTTTTCGCCTCGTCCAATGGCGCAAAGCCATCTGCATCGACCGGCGATACACCGTTCGCCAGCAGAATGTGCTCCAGGACCTGGCTCATGTAACCTTCATCGACCTTGGTGGGTGCGACGAAACCAAACATCTCGGGCGGGTTGTGCAATGCCTCGATTGCGGTGAGGACGTTGGCGAACGTGGTTGGAGGCTCCAATCCATTCTCTTCAAACAGGTCGGCGCGATAGACGATCATCTGCGTCCAGCCATCGACCGGAACACCCGCCCAACCATCCGACGTTTTGGCCATGGAAAGCGGGCCTGGCGCAAAGGTGTCGACGCCAAGCGCATTCACGACCTCAGTCGCAGCTTCGGAATCGAGAATACCTGCCTCGGTCCACGGCAGCGCGTACTGGAGCGGATAATAGATTACATCCGGCAGATCCCCTGCAGCAAAAGCAGCGGTTGCGCGTGTCCCAAGGTCGGATTCCTCAACTGGAATCACATCGACCGAAATGCCCGTCTCTGCTTCGAATGCAGCTGCGGTCGCCTCTTGTTTTGCCAGGCGCTCCGGCTGGTTCTCAGTCGTCCAGAAGCGGATGTCCGCTAGTGCACTGGTTGCCGTCAACATCAGCCCGAGGGCTGTGGTTGCCATTAAACGTGTCATGCTTGTCCTCCCGTTGGTTCGCATGAAGTGAAGGTGTCGCCCGCACGAATGTGTCGGGCGATCTCATCTGAAGTTCTCGTCGGAGGGCCGTCCGAGCCTCCTGGCCAAAGGGTGGCCTTTGCCGTCTCCCTCAGCGTCGATGGGTCTTCGCCGCGCACATTGCGGATCAAAAGCTCGGCAAGACGCCGGCCCGCCATCTGGCTGTCGACGCGGAAACTGGTCAGCTTGGGCCGTACCCACTCGCATTCCGGAATGCCATCATACGAAATCACTGACAGGTCCTTGCCTATGGCAAGCCCAAAGTCTTCTGCCGCCGCATATGCGCCGAGCGCCGCCACATCCACGGCAAAGACGATAGCCGTAGGCGGTTCGGGCGATGACATCAGTTCCCGCGTCGCCTTCGCGCCGGCTTCGCTCGTCATGGCACCGGCAGTCATGATTCTGGGATCGGCTTGCAGCCCGGCTTGACGCATTCCCTCACGAAACCCGTCTTCCCGTATCTGGCTGAAGTTGTACTCCAGGCCGCCGTTGACGAAACCGATCTTTTGATGGCCGTATTGCGCGAGACGTAGGACAGCGTCGCACATCGCGTCCTCACCCAGAATGTCAAACCAGGCACTGTCCTGAATATCGCTCAATCGCCCATAAAGCACAAAAGGTACATGAAGACAACGAAGAAGGTTGGCACGCGGGTCGTCTGAAAAGGTTCGGGGCACGATAAACCCGTCCGCTTTCCTTTCGTTGATAAGGCGTTCCATGGTTGCCAGCATCTCGGCCCCACCGGCAGACGTGGCGACTGTCAGGGTCCAGGAGGCAGCACTGGCTTCCTTGGATACGCCAGCCAGAAAATCCGAAAGAAAGGGTCTTTGAGCCCCCGCAATATCAGTCTGCAGAACCAGGCCTATTGCGCGCGACCGTCCGGTGCGGATGGCTTGCGCGTGGGCGAGTGGGTGATAGCCCATAGCCTCGGCCTTGCGCCTGACACGCTGGCGTGTCGCGTCTGAGATGTCCGGGTAATCATTGAGCGCGCGTGACACCGTGCCCTTCGCAATGCCTAACGCGTCGGCGACATCGGAGATGGTCACACGGCCAGACACCGCTGGCGCAGACGATTTCACTGAAGCGTCCAAAGAAGTCCTCCCGAATCCAAAAATCTGTCACGAAACCGGTTTCGTGACAGATTTTTGGATTCGGG
>JBCCWG010000013.1:0-34804 GCA_039193985.1 Pseudomonadota bacterium | reverse complement strand
TAGCCAAGTTGCGTCCATTGCGCCAAGCCAAGCCCCCCGAGCATCCAAAACACAACCGTATGCGAGGCACGGGGATCACCAAGAAAGATCAGCAGGTTGGCCGCCGCCATCACGATGAAAGACACCGCGACCCCGGCCAGCACCAACCGGTCGGCACTGGTCGCTTGCGCCAGATGCGAGACGCCGAGCACGATAAGCGTCGATACTAACGCCCCGAGAAAGGCCATGACGGGGACTGTCAGCAATCCGATGAACAGGCCCGTGTGCAACAGCGCCAGGATCGCGCCGAACGCACCGCCCGACGAGATGCCCAAAAGGTGCGGGTCCGCAAGCGGGTTGCGGGTGACCGCCTGCAGGCTGGCGCCGACAATCGCCAAACCCGCCCCGACCATGACCGCCAGCAGCGCGCGAGGGAAGCGGATATCCCACACGATGGCTTCGCGGCCCTGGCTCCAGGTTGGCTCGATCAGCCCCGGCACGGCTTTGTTGGTCAGAATACCCCAGACCGTGCTCAGCGGAACCGAAACCGCCCCGACCGAGACCGCGATGGAGAGCGAGACCAGCAACACCACGAGGCCGCCGATCACCAGGATCGATTGCTTGCCCAGCCGGATAGCCCGGCGATGCGGTGCCGTGGTCTCGCTCACCCGATCATTCGGCCCAGAAGGCGCTGGCGAGTGTCTTGATCGCCTGGATGTTGCGCGGCCCCGGTGTGGCCTCGACATATTCCAGCGTTACGAAACGATCGTTCTTAACGGCGTCGAGGTTGGCAAAGGCCGGGTTGGTCATCATGAAGTCGCGCTTTTGTTCCGCCGTGACCTCCCCATAGTTTACGATCACGATGACTTCCGGGTTGCGCTCGACGACTTCTTCCCAGGTCACCGTCGCCCAGCTTTTCTCAAAATCTTCCATGATGTTGACCCCGCCCGCAGCCTCGATCAGCGCGGTCGGCATCCCGTAGCGACCCGAGGTAAAGGGCGCATCCTCGCCGCTGTCATAGACGAAGACACGCAGCGGGTCGCTGATGTCCAACGTACCGGAGAACACGGTAAGGTCCGCCTTATAGCTGTCGACCAGTTCCGTCGCCCGATCTTCGACGCCGAAGATACGCCCGAGATTCATCAGGTCGGCATACATATCCTCGATGCTGGCCTTGCCCTTTTCCATGATGTGGGTGCAGCTTTCGGTCAGTTCATAGACCTGAATACCGAAGGGCGCCAAGGTCTCGGGCGTGACATCGCCGCCGACCTTCATGCCATAGTTCCAGCCGGCGAAATAGAAATCCGCATCCGCGCCGATTAGAACCTCCTTCGAGGGATACTTAGGTGCAAGCTGCGGCAACTCACTCAGCCCTTCGCGCATCGTCTCGTCCAGCTTGTTCCAGCCCGAGATGCCGGTATAGCCGACCATGCGGTCGGTCAGGTCAAGGACCAGCATCATCTCGGTCAGGTTGACGTCGTTCGAGACGGCGCGCTCAGGCGGTGCGTCGAAGGTGACGGTCCGGTTGCAGCTTTGCACCTCGGTCGCAGCAGCGGCCGTGCTGGCGAAAAGCGTTGCGGCAAGCGTGGCAACAAGGGCTTTTGTCATAGTGATGTCCTTTCAGAATGGAGGTGAAACGTGAGATGGTTGGTTTGGCTGGGCGTCAGATGTTCACGCCTGGCTTCGACTTGAAACGCGCCGGAGACCGAGGCTTCGGACAGCACCGCCTCAGGCGCGCCAAAGCCAAGCGGTTCCCCGGCTCTCAGCAACAGCACATCGTCGCAGACGCCGCTGGCCATGTTGAGATCGTGGAGCGAGGTCACGATGGTCAGCGGCAGATCGCGGATCAAGGCCAGCACCTCAAGCTGGTGGCGGATGTCGAGGTGGTTTGTTGGCTCATCCAGGATCAACAGGCGCGGCTCCTGTGCCAGGGCGCGCGCCACCATGACGCGCTGACGTTCGCCGCCTGACAAGGTGCCGAGGCGGCGCCCCGCGAACCCGGCCAAGTCCATGCGGTCGAGCGCGGCGCGAACGACTTCAGCATCCCGGGCCCCGCTTCCACCGCCGAAACCGGCCCGGTGGGGCGTGCGCCCAAGGGCAACGATCTCGCGCACCGTCATGGCAAAGTCGGTCGGTTGTTCCTGCAGAACGGCGGCCACCTGTTGCGCGGCCCCCCGCGCCGTGAGCGACCAGATGTCCACGCCGTCAAGACGTACAGTACCCGAAGTCGGGCGCACGAAGCGATAGAGCAGCCGTAAGAGCGTGGTTTTCCCGGCACCATTCGGTCCGAGCACGCCCAGCACGCGGCCCGGTGCCAATATCAGGCTGGTTTCGCGCAGAACCGGCAGCGATGAGTAGTGCGGCGTCCATGAGACACCGTCCAGGTCCAGCCTCGCTGGCGTGAGTGTGGTCACAAAGACAGACGGCGCGCGTGGGCACCGCCGCGCCGCGAACGATCGGGCACACGTAGCGTGAGCGGGTGGACCGGGGAAGACGCAGACATGACCAAAAGTTCGCAGAACACCGCAATAGCAGGCGATGCGCGAATGAACGGACGCGCGGTTTCGTAAGCGCGCATCGCTTCGTGCAGATAGCTCGCATTGCCGGCCAAAGCACCCAGCCATTGCAGGTATCCGAGCTGCCCCAACCGGTCGGCTTCGTCCGGTGGGACATATCCTATGTCGAGTTGAAAGATCGTACGTTCCAAAAGCATCGCGCCCTCCGCGCAAGGGGGCGGGTCGTTCCGGAAGCCAGCGATGTCGTCGGGCCGTGCAGGTCCATCTCGGTCGCTCCGTCCCAGGGCACCCCGCCCAGGTTGAAGGTGACTGCGGCGCGGGATCGCACCGGAGATGGCAGGTCTCCTGACTTGCGGGTCGTCGCTTGCCCGAACCTTCCCGGGCCAATTGCCCAGTGGTCGTGTCGGGGTCGCTCACCGCTCACAGTTGCGGGGGCAGTCATGGACTTGGAGCTTCTTTACAGCGCCGCACCATGTTCCCTTTTCATCTTGCAGGCGGGATGCCAACAAGAACCATCGGTGTCACCAAAACCTGACAGGCTGCTCGGGTCAAGCGGCAATTGACTGTGCGGGTCGGCCAATTGCCGTAGATACAGGTTGCACAGTTTATGACGGGAAGTATTGCGTTCCGTTCAAATTATCGATAATCGATAATTATGCTTGATGTGAGTCTCTTCCTCCTTGTTGTCGCTGTCCTGCTGCTTGGAATCGCCAAAGGCGGTTTCGGCGGTGTCGGTGCGCCCGTGGCCTTGCCCATCATGGCGCTTGCCGTCCCGGCCGAGATTGCTCTCGGCGCACTTCTGCCGCTGTTGATCGCCATGGACGCCGTCAGCGTGACGGCACATCGCCACAACGCGGATAAAAAGGCGGTTCTTTACGCCTTGCCCGCATCGGTGGTCGGCGTCTTGGCTGGGGCGGGGCTGATCGCGCTGATTTCGTCCGACCTGACCGGGGCGGTGATCGGGTTGCTGTCAATCATCTTCGCTGCAATGGCATTAACCGGATTTGCGCCGAAAATCGACACATGGCCCAGTTGGACCAGCGGCATATTCGGCGCGCTGTCTGGCCTGACCAGCACACTTGCACATGCGGGCGGCCCGCCAATTCACATCTATTTCCTGTCCCGTGGATACACTCACGGCCAGTTCGTCGCCACCTCGGCGCTTTTCATGGCTGGGGTGAACTTGATCAAGATCGTACCGTTCATCGCAGTGGGAACTCTCGATTGGTCGGCCATGTTGCTTGCCTTGAAACTTGCACCCGTCGCCCTGGTGTCAGCTTATCTGGGTGTCATTCTGTCGCGAAGAATGTCCAAGCGGGTCTTTAAGATCGCGGTCAACAGCCTGATGATTGTTGTCGGGCTGAAACTGATCTTCGACGCTGTGCTATGAACAGCAAGCACTCTCAGGAGAGTAGGCCGTTGTTCGAGCATGCCGTTAAACCGATGTCGCTTTCAGATCAGGTCAAGGAACAGCTTGCGGAGCGAATCGTGACTGGCGATCTGAAACCCGGCGACCGTTTGATCGAGTTAACGATTGCGAAAGAACTTGGCACCAGCCAGGCCCCTGTGCGCGAGGCTTTGCGTCAGTTGGAGGCGCTTGGCCTGATCGAGTATCGGCGCAACCGCGGCGCCGTGGTGCGCGATATCACGACCGAGGAACTTGCCGAGATCTATGCGGTGCGCGCTGAACTTGAGGGCTATGCCGTCTCGCGCGTGGCCGGGATGTGTCCGGAGGTCGGCGAGGGGCTTCTGTCCCTGTGTCAAGAAATGGAGCTTGCCGTAGGCGACAACGATGTTGCTGCTTTCGTGACCCTGAATACGGCATTCCATCGCACTATCATCGAGGGGGCCGGCAACGGCACGTTGCTGAAGGTTTGGGAAACCCTGGACATTCAGTTGCGTACCGCGATGAACACCGCGCAAACCCCTGGGTCACTGGACAAAGCGCTGAAAGACCATCGTCGGATTGCGCGCGCCGTGAAGCGGGGCGCCGCAGAGGCGGCGCGCGCGGCCCTGGTCGCGCATATCAACGGTGTTGTGCGCTGATGCCCTAAACGCGCAGCACCGGTCCGGCAAAGGTCTCATCCAGCCCGGGTGTCAGCAGGCGGCTTCGGGCGGCGAATTCGTCAGGCACGATGTATCCGCGCCGCGCACCGAACAGCCCATTGTAACGTCCGAAGTAAATCGCCCGGCGCGCACCAACCTCAGAGAGGCGGACGCTGCGCGCGAAGTTGTGACCAAGCCCTGCGATCCGGAAGCCGGGTGCGTTGACGGAGGGTTCTAGATACCCCTCGACCGAGAGGTTTTGCAGGCGTTCAAGCCGCGCGAACCGGCCCGTCTCAACACGTTCGGCCCGCAATCCGCCATCCGCGGCGCGCCCAATGGCAACGGCATAGCTGCCAAGTGCGGGTGCGGGGCCGCGTGCGTCGATCTCAACGCCAGCGATGCCCTTGTCGTCGGATGTTCCGGCGATCAGGTCTAGTTCGTGCGGCGCCGGATCAATTCGGTTTGGCCGCACGCCCATCGGCGTCCAGGTGCCGCTGACGGCAACGCGCACGCCAGTCGAAGCGTGAGTAAGTGCTGATTGCGATGCGATCAGCGGTACGCCATTCACCGAAGTGCCGGCGCGGGTTTGGCGCAATGTGCCGATCAGCGCGTAGTCCACAACAACGTCTCGCGCCAGAATACGGTCCGGCGTGCGGATGGCCGAAACCGTGAGCATCTGGCCCGGCGCAAACGCGTCTTGCGTAAGCGGCCCAAAGGCCGATCGTATGACCGTGTCGCCCTCCAGTTCGACGGTGACACCATTGACCAGAAGGCTGCCAAAGCCGTTCAGCGTGCCGACGATGCCCGTTCCGCCGATACCCCCTTCAAAAGGGTCAGACTTGTCGCGGGTTACGATGGCAGGTGCGCCGCAGGCGCCCAAAGCGGTGGACGCAAATAGCATGAGGGCTGTGCGCCTAGTCGTTTTCATCGCCGTCTTCCTTGGCCGAAACGCCTTCTGGCGAATCCGTTTCCCGGTAAAAGTAAATGCCCAACCGATAGCGCTCAGTCGGATCCGCCGGGTTGGGATGTTCATCTCGCAACTGTTGGCTCTCTTCGTTCAGCGCTTCCAGAACATTTTGCGACAAGGTCCGTGCGCGGGCCTCAATCTGGTCGACAGCAGCCGGTGCCAGATTGTTGTAAAACACCGCGCGCTCAAAGAACGGGGGTGTTTCGGCCATCAAGTTTTCGGCCGCCGCAGCAACGTGATCGCCGACATTGGTCGCGAAAAACACCAGCCGGTCATCATCCGAGGCCGGGCCGCGCCGCGCCGCGTCCGAGATTTCCAGCAGCCCGTCTTCCGTCTCGATCACCAGTGATTGGCGCAAAAGCTCGTCCAGAACGGTGCGCGGGCGGATGTCTGTGTTGACGGTCCGCACCAGCGCCTCAAAGTTTTCGCTGTTCTCAGAACTGCGGGGCAAGGGTTTGGGGTTGCCTTCCGCATCCTGATACTCTGGGCGGGCCATCCATTGACCCAGCACTGTGGCAAACATCGCGGATTTCGACCGTTTGGTTTCCCATGCGTCGCCGTCTTCCGAGAGGATCGCGCGGACGTCGCGGCGATGCACGCCGGTCAACAAGGTGATGCGGCTGTCGGTCGGGGGCTCGGCCCTGATCCGAAAGTCCTCATGCGCAACATCGACATAAACCGACTTCAAAAGCTTGTAGAACGCCGGTGCCGTCACGCCGCGCGCGATCAGAGCCCGCACGAGAGGGCGCATCAGGCCTTTCATAACACTCAGGAATTTTTCATTTTCCGGCTGCATTACGCCGATAACATATCTACCGTGTGAATTTATTCCACAAATTAGTTGACCCAAATTGCCGCAGCCTTACCTATGGCGTGTGAAAAAATCACACGCGCCTAGTTTCGGCGCTCAGCATGAAAAGGATGACACCATGACCAAATTCATCACCCGTCGCGACACGCTGCGCCTTGGCGCGGGCTTTGGCGCGCTCGCTGGCCTCTCGGCCTGTGCCATGCCAGCGTCCGACCCCGATATCGTTGATACCGCCGTCGCCGCCGGTTCCTTTACCACGCTGGTCGCAGCCGTGCAGGCCGCTGACCTTGTCGATACGCTGAAGTCGCCCGGCCCATTCACAGTTTTCGCGCCCACCGATGATGCGTTTGCCGCATTGCCCGCTGGTACTTTGGACAGCCTGCTTCTGCCCGAAAACAAAGGCACTCTGACCGAAATCCTGACCTACCACGTCGTCTCCGGTCGTGTTCCCGCCTCGCGTCTGGCCGGCAAGCGTGGCTCGATCACCACCGTCGAAGGGCGCGCCGTGCATTTCGACGGCCGCAACGGCGTGACAATCAACAATGCCAACGTCGTCACAGCTGACATCATGGCCTCGAACGGGATCATCCACGTGATCGACAGCGTCCTGCTGCCGCGTTGATCACTCAGCGAGGCGGGGGTCACTTGATGAGTCTCGCCTCACACCTTTCAGAAACGTAGCGTCCGCCGGTCGAGTTGCCCTCGACAGCATGCGCGCTTCCCCCCTATCAAGTCGCAAAGGGGAGGAACGCGATGTCACCGCAAGAGCGGCCTTGGACTGCCTTTTACGGCACTGAAATCCGCGCTGATATCGACGCCCCGTCATATCGGACGCTTGGGGATTTGGTCGCCTCGGTGTCAGACACCTACGGCAAGGCGCCCGCCTTCACGACCTGCATGCCCAACGGCATGAACGGCACGCTTAGCTTTGCGCAGGTTGACGAGATGTCGGACGCCTTCGCCGTCTACCTGCGCGAAGTGGCAGGGCTGGCCAAAGGCGACCGTGTCGCGCTCCAGATGCCCAACGGTCTGGCGTTCCCTATTGCGGCGTTCGGCGTGCTCAAGGCGGGCTGCGTTTTGGTAAACGTGAACCCGCTTTACACCGCGGATGAGATGGCGCGCCAGTTCCAGGACGCCGAACCGCATGCGCTTGTCATCGTCGACATGTTCGCCGACAAGCTTCCCCGTGCAACCCAGGGCCACCCGATCCCCAACATCATCGTCACCCGGGTGGCCGAGTTCCTGCCAAAGCTGCCGCGCGGGATCATCGGGTTGGTACAAAAACACTGGGATCGGTCGGTCAAACCAATCGAACTTCCGCATATCCGTTTGCCCGACGCGCTCGAGGCTGGACGGGCGCACCGGACGAAAGACCGGATCGAGGTCGCGGCTTACAGCACTGAAATCGGACCCGATGACATCGCCTGCCTGCAATACACGGGCGGCACGACAGGGGTGGCCAAGGGCGCGATGCTGACCCACGCCAACCTGCTTATGAATATGGAGCAATCGCTTGAGATGATCCCGGCGTTCGAGCGCGGCAAGGAGGTCGCGCTGACCGCGCTGCCGATGTACCACATCTTCGCCTTCACGGTGAACCTGCTCGCCTTTTACTGGTTGGGTGCGCGCAACATCCTGATCCCCAGTCCGCGGCCACTGACCAACCTCAAGCGCGCGTTCGAGAATTACCGCATCACCTGGATGAGCGGGGTCAACACGCTGTTCAATGGTCTCTCGAACGAGGTCTGGTTCCTCGATAGCCCGCCCAAGCACCTCAAACTGTCGTCGGCTGGTGGCATGGCGCTCCAAACCTCAGTTGCGCATCGGTGGGAAGAGATCACCGGCAAGCCGCTGGTCCAGGGCTATGGTCTGACGGAAACCTCCCCGGTTCTCAGCTTCAACCCCTTGGGCAAGACGCGGGACGGGTCGATTGGCATACCCGTGCCTTCAACGGTGTTGCAATGCGTCGATGACGCGGGTCAGCCTGTGCCGCAGGGCGAAGCGGGCGAGATTGCCGCTAAGGGGCCGCAGGTGATGACGGGGTATTGGAACAAGCCTGACGAGACAGAGCAGGTGCTGCGCGATGGATGGTTCCTGACCGGCGATATCGGCGTGATGGACACGGACGGCTATTTCACCATCGTGGATCGCAAGAAAGATATGGTCGTCGTCTCGGGCTTCAACGTCTATCCGAATGAGATCGAGGACTGTCTGGCCACCCATCCCGGCATCCTCGAATCCGCCGTGATTGGCGTGCCAAACGACGCGACGGGCGAGGCGGTGAAGGCCTACGTGGTGCTCAACGACCAAAGCCTGACCGAGGCGGACATCCGCGCGCACTGCAAGGCGCATTTGACGGCCTATAAGGTGCCCAAGACCGTCGAGATGCGGGACGATCTGCCCAAGTCGAATGTCGGCAAGATCCTTAGAAAAGACCTGCGCGCCGAAGAACTGCGCCGCATGGATAAGGGGTAAGAACATGGTCGGACCCTTTGAACAGGCGCTGCTGGCGGCGATGATCTTCGTCATCATGCTGGGCATGGGCGCGTCGCTCACCCCGCGCGACTTCTATCTCGCACTCCGCCGGCCACAGGGGCTGGCCATCGGTGTTGTGTCACAATACGGCTTCATGCCGTTGATCGGCTTTCTGATGGCCCTTTTACTGGGCCTGCCCGATGCCATCGCGCTGGGGCTGTTGATCGTGTCCTGTATGCCGGGCGGCACCACCTCGAACATCTTCACCTATTTCTCCAAGGGCAATCTGGCGCTATCGGTGCTGATGACGGTGACCTCGACCGTGTTCGGGGTGGTCCTGATCCCGCTGGTCCTGCTCCTCTATGCCTCGGCGCTCGATCTGGAAATCCCGCGTGAGAACATCATGGCAACGCTCGTCATCCTGCTGGTGCCCGTCGCCATCGGCATGGTGCTGCGCAAGCTCAGTGCCAACGCAGGCGCGGTGACCGAGTTCTTCGGCTCCGCACTCGCCCTGTTCTTTATCCTCTTCATCATGGTGTCCTGGGTGCCGCGGAACTGGCAGTTCCTGATGACGACCGAAGCAACCACCTATTTCGCGGCGATCATGCTGGGCGTGTTCGGCATTACCATCGGCTATGTGTTTGCCAAGACCCTGCGACTCCACCCCCGCAATGCCCGCACCGTTGCGCTTGAGACCGGTATTCAGAACGCGCCGCTGGCGATTGCCATCATCGTGCTGACCTTCCCAAGCGACGAGCAGCAGTCGATTGTGGCGGTGGGCGCGCTTTATTCGCTGTTCATCGTGATGACCTCAACCGTGGTCACCCTGATTTTCCGGCGCGCGAACACAGCGGCTGAACAACGAATCCCGGACAGCCTGCTTTAAGGGTTCTGTCCTACAAGACAGTCGGCAATCGCGCTTCCGCTGGTCCATGCGTCTTCGGCCCGTGCGCCAAGGCACCAGTCGCCGCCCGCATAAAGCGTCGCGGTTTCATTGGCCAGGAAGGGTTGGCCCACAGGTACGGCCACGAGGGCATAGCGCCACCGATGCGCAGCCAGATAGGGCAGATTCGGCGGCAATTCGCGACAAAGCATGCGGGCAACAAGCGGAAGCATCAGGTCCGCGACCTCCACCATGTGCCGTTCAAGATGTTTGCGGCTGAAATCAGCACTGGCATGGGCGACAAGGCATGTCGCGTCCGGGCGCCTGGGTTTGGAACTGTCGCGCGCGATCCAGGAAATCGGTCCCTTGGGGTCCTGCATTGTGTCAAAGTCAACGGTGACCCCTTCGGGCAGCGCAAACATGAGTGCCAGACATGGGTCCATGCGAACGGCTTTGATCGCATCGACGAACATGTTTTGACCAGCCAACAGTTCCATAGCCTGCGGTGCCGGGACGGTCAGCACCACACGGTCAAAACCCTCGGCCCCGCCGGCCCACGCCACCTGCCAACCGGCATCGCTTTGAGAGACACCCGTTACGCGTATAGACTGGCGCACGTTCAAGCCCTTCGCCAGGTGTTTTGCCAATCCGGTCATCCCGGGCACGCCGACATATCCGGACCCATCGCCAGACGGCCAGCGTGCCACTGCACCGGCACCTTCGGCCTCGTCCAGCATCGCCTGGAATCCGTCGGTTTCCGCCGTCAGGTATTGCGCGCCATGGTCGAACTGAACACCCTCGGCCCGGCGCGTGGACAACCGGCCGCCCAAACCACGTCCCTTATCGAACAAAACCGGGGTCACGCCGTGGTCGGCAAGCCCGCGCGCACAGGCCAGCCCGGCCATCCCGGCCCCGATGATCGCGACGCGGGGCGACCGGCTTACCAATGCAACGTCCCCGGCGCGCCTTTGATCCGACCCGTCAGGTTGGCTGTAACCCATCCGCCATAGAAATCACCGGGCTGCGGTATCACCCGTTCTTCACCGATAAAGCACCCTTCCATCTGCCCGGCGTAGAAAGCGACAAAGCCTGTCAGCGCGCTGAACCGTTCCGTCGGTGCCAGATAGGTCCAGGCCGCGCCCTCGGCGGTCACGCCCCCGGCGGTGACATCGAAATAGGTCGCGCGCCCCTTCCACTCGCAAAAGCTGCCGCCACCCCGTTTTGCCAACGTCGCCGTCACGTCATCGGGCGGTATGTAATAGGTTGGCGCGTGGTGGGTCTCAAGGACCCGCAAACCACGTACAGTCTCGGCCACCACCGCGCCGCCCAGCATGATGCGGAGGGCCACCTCCACAGGTTCCAGCGCCGGAGGGCGCGGATAGTCGTCTACGTTTTCAGGTGTCAGGCTCATGGGCGTGAGGTGGTTTGGTTCGTCCGGGTTTCAACCGGTCTTTTCGGTCTCAGAGGAACTGCGCTTCAAGACCTCAACCAGCAACGGGTTGGGGAACCGGCGCTGAAGGGTTACGGCACAGAAGATCTCGGTGATCTCATCCAGCCGCGCCAGTTCCACCAGCTTGCCCGTGGCCAGTTCATCCTGAACCACAATTGGCGGGATGACGGCCACGCCTGCATCTGCGCGGGCCAGAAGACGGAGCATTGCCATGTCATCGGCTTCCGCCGCGATGCGCGGGATCAGTCCCAGCCGCCCGACCATCGCATCGAACCCTGCCCGGAGCGAGGTCTCGGGGGTGGGCAGAATGACGGGATGTGCGGCGAGAATACCGGCTATCCCGCCATCCTTCGGCATGACCCGTGTCGCCGCCCCCACAAGGCTGACTTGTTGTTCGTCCAGACGGTCCACCAAAAACGGGCTGGCTGCATCCCTTGCGGGCACCAGATTGGTCAGCACCACGTCCAGCGACAGCGCCTCCAGCCCGCGGAGCAGGTCTTCCTGCGAGCCCGAGCGCAACACAACCTCAACATCGTCCCGCCCGATGATCGGCGCCAGAAACGAGAGTTGGAAATTGCGCGACAAGGTCGCCAGCGCGCCTACCCGCAGAACCTTGCGCTTGGTTCCCGCGGTCTTGAGTGTATCCGACAGTTCCTCGGCAGCGCGAAAGATCTCCTCGGCATGATCCAGCGCGATCTTTCCAGCTTCCGTGAGCACGAGGTTGCGTCCGCTGCGCTCGAAGAGGTCATGCGCCAGTGAGCCTTCCAGCGCCTTGATCTGGGTCGAGACCGCCGATTGCGAGATGTTCAGCGCGCGCGCCGCTCCGGTCAGCGTGCCATCGCGGGCAACGGCGCGGAAGAGGCGCAGGTGGTGAAGATTGATCGTTTGCATTGTTCTGTTTGATAGAATGGTTTCTATCAAAATATGAATTTTTATTGAAGTTGGCTAGCCCTTAGACAGTCGCGAACCCAAACCGTGTCGGAGACAAGCCATGGCGTCCGTGTTTTCCCTGTCGTTTCTAGCCCCGCTCGTGCTGCTTGGCGTCGCGTTCGCCGCGTTCAGCCGACCTGGGCGGCGACCAGACGCGGTACCGCAATGGTCGGAAACGGCGGCGCTTGCGGCATTGGCGCTGGCCGGACTTGGGTTCTTACAGGGAATCGCGCTGGGGCCCTCAAAACTTGTGGTCTTTGAAGGGGCCGCAACGATGGCGATCCGCGCCGATCTCGTCAGCCTGACGATGGCCCTGCTGGTTGCGTTCATCGGCTGGATCGTAATGCGGTACAGCCGCACGTATCTCGATGGTGAAGAACAGGAAGGCGCCTTTCACGGGCTTATGCTGGCCACGCTGGCTGCTGTTCTGGTCTTCGTGCAATCGGCAAGCCTTCTTGTGCTGATCATCGCTGCAATCGCGGTCGGGCTTGGTTTGCGCCGCCTGCTGCTGTTCTACCCCGAGCGGCCCGAAGCGCAGCGTGCGGCAACCAAGTTCGCCCTGGTCTGGCATGGCGGTGACATTGCGCTCATTGCAGCGTCGGTTCTGTTGATCTCGATCTTTGGGACAGGTGATCTGGCGGAACTGGCCGCAGCAAGCGCGCTGGCAGGGCTGGGCACATCCGGCCACTTGGCCATTGCCTTTTTGGTGCTGGCGGCCATTCTCAAGACCGCCGCGTTTCCGCTCCATGGCTGGCTCACCGAGGTGATGGAAGCCCCCACACCCGTCTCGGCTTTGCTGCACGCAGGCATCATCAACTCGGGCGGTGTCCTGCTGATCACGACCGCAGCGCTCGTCGACCTCAGCCCCGGCGCGATGGCCGCGCTAGTGATGATCGGAGGCCTGACAGCGCTTTTCGGTGCGGCGGTGATGCTGACCCAAAGCGCCATCAAGACCTCGCTGGCATGGTCCACCGTCTCGCAGATGGGCTTCATGCTGCTGCAATGCGGTCTTGGCCTCTGGGCGCTGGCGCTGCTGCACATCGTGGCGCACTCGCTCTACAAGGCGCATGCCTTTCTATCCTCCGGCGGCGCGGTCGCCTCGGTTGCCTCGCTCAGCCGGCCCGGCCCGGTCGCTGTGCCGCATCTGGGCGCGGTGCTGAAATCCTTTGCCATCGCGCTGGTGCTCTACGGCCTGATCGCGGTGCTCTTCACCGCCGTTCTTGGCCCGAAAACGGCGCAGGCCCTGGCCCTGGGCGCTATCCTGATATTCGGTGTGGCCTATCTCGTGGCGCAAGGCCTGGCCGATCAGGCGCCGACCGAACTGACAAAGCGCACCGTGGGCGCATCGCTCGCCGCGGCTGTCGCGTACTTCACGTTCCAGGCCATTGCCGCCGCCGTCTGGGGCCCGAGCCTGCCCTCAGCACCCGTGGCCGGGCCGCTGGAATGGGCGCTGATCGTGCTCGCCGTGGTCTCCTTCGGCCTCGTGGCCTTCGCACAGGCGCTGTTCCCGCTTTGGGCGCATCACCCGGCGACGGCGGGTCTGCGCGTTCACTTGGCCAACGGCCTTTACCTCAATGCCTTGCTGGACCGCGCCATCGGCGGCTTCCGCACCAAATCCTCGAGCTGACGTCATGGAGACCAAGATGTTCCTGAAGCACACCCAAATCACCCCGGCCCGGCTGACCGAAATCCTCAAAGCGGCTGAGGCGGCCGCGCGGGCGATTCCGCCTGCCTTCCCGCTGGACGCCACCGTCGCGGTGAACCCGTTCCTCGGCCAGACAGGTGAAGACCTGGCCACGGCCTCGGCGCGTCTCGCGCGGGTTGCCGGCGTTGAGGCTACGCGCACCGGGTCGGACTTTGCCGAGGCTCTGGCGAGCGGCCACATCACAGATCAGGACTTGGTCGATGCACTCGCGGCCTCAGCCGCACCGAACAAACCCAAAGACGTGACAGCGCTCAAGGCCTGCACGACAACGCAGGTGGCAGCGTCTGCGGCTATGCCTACCGTGGCCGACCTCGCCGCCAAGGCAACAGGCACCGATTGGCCTTCGGTGATCGAGAAAACCATCAACCTCTGGGCCGGTGGCTACTTCGACCGGGGGCAGGCGCTCTGGTCGCCCCGCCCTGGTGAGGGCGCTTTTGCCGGTTGGCGCGCCTGGGCGATGCACGACCTGACGCCCGAGATTGCGGGCCTCGAAGGGTTTTCGGCTTTTGTTGTCGACGCCCCCGACACCGCCGAACGCGCCATCGTGCGCGCCTCAGATGCTTTGGGATTGACCGAAACATCCGCCGAAACAGCGTTCCATCGCCTCTACATGGACCTCGGCGGCTGGTCCCAGCACGCGCGCTGGGTGCTCTGGCAGGCCGAACTGGCAGGCGACACGGACGCAACGCTGGCCGAACTGCTCGCGATCCGGTTGATCTGGGAAGAAGCGCTGTTGGCGCATATCCCCGAGATTGCCGACGCCTGGGCCGACACCGTCGCCGCCCACGCCCATCCAGTTGCGGCCACCGACCATCAGGTCGCGCTGGCGATCCTGCAGGACGCCGCCGACCGCGCCCACCAGCGTCGTCTGATCGAAGCGCTGGACGGTGCCACCGAGAAGGAGGAACGCCCGTTCCTGCAGGCCGCGTTCTGTATCGACGTCCGCTCGGAAGTATTCCGCCGTGCGTTGGAAAGCGTTGATCCATCCATCGAAACCATTGGTTTCGCGGGTTTCTTCGGCCTGCCGCTGGCGCACAAAGCACAAGGCTCGGACGTGGTTCAAAAGCACCTGCCGGTTCTACTGAACCCGGGCGTTGAGACCACGAGCCATGGCGATGAAGCCTCCGAACTGGACGTGCGGATCGCGGCCCGCGCCACCCGGGCCTGGGGCCGGTTCCGTCAGGCTGCCGTGTCGTCCTTTGCCTTCGTCGAGGCGGCAGGGCCGATCTATGCCGGAAAGCTGGTTCGCGATGCTCTGGGTCTGTCGGACAACGGCGCGCCACACGAACCTGCGCCGCAGGTCGTCGGCGGCATGACAGCCGAGGCTAAGGCCGACACTGCCGCCGCTGTCCTTGGTGCGATGAGCCTGACGAAGGGGCACGCCAAGATCGTTTTACTCCTGGGCCATGGTGGCCACGTGACCAACAACCCGCACGAAAGTGGCTACCACTGCGGCGCCTGCGGTGGTTACACTGGCGAGGTCTCTGCCCGTCTGCTGGCCGCACTTTTGAATGATCCCGAGACCCGGGAAGGTCTGAAGGCCAAAGGTATGCCCTTGCCCGAAGATACGCTTTTCGTGGCCGGGTTGCACAACACAACCACCGACGACATCACGATCTACGATACCGATACCAAAAAAGACGACCTCAAGACCGTGCGTCGCTGGTTGGACCAAGCAGGCCGCATCGCGCGGGCGGAACGGTCGCCCAAGTTACCCGGCTCGACCGCCGATACCGTCGCTGCCCGTGCGCTCAACTGGGCCGAAGTGCGACCCGAATGGGGTCTTGCAGGATGTGCAGCGTTCATCGCGGGTCCCCGCACCGCTACTGCCGGTAAGGACCTCGGCGGTCGCGCCTTCCTGCACAGTTATAACTGGAAGGACGACGAAGGCTTCGGCACGCTAGAGTTGATAATCACCGCGCCTGTGGTCGTCGCCAGCTGGATCAGCCTGCAATACTACGGGTCGTCTGTTGCGCCCGACGTCTTTGGTGGCGGCAACAAGTTGATCCACAATGTTGTGGGCGGCATCGGGGTCATCGAAGGCAACAGCGGGCGTCTGCGCCCCGGTCTGCCTTGGCAAGCGGTCTATGATGGCGAGACACTTATGCACGAGCCGCTACGGCTGTCGGTGATGATCGAGGCCCCGCGTGAGGCGATCGCCGATGTGCTCGAACGCCACCCGGATGTGCGCGCCCTGTTCGACAACGGCTGGCTGCACCTCTTTACCTTAAAAGATGGGCGGGTCGATGCGCGCTATCGTCCGGGACTGATCTGGGACGAGGTGCGCGAGACACGATTGGCTGCCTGACACCACGCGCCTTGATGATGGGAAGGTGGAAGTTTCTCCGCCTTTCCGGTGACCGGGAAAAATGCGTGCATTCGCGTGCTCAAATCCGGCAGACATAGACTTGTCGGAATGCGTTTGCACACCATCTCCCGTCATACGATAAGACCAAAAGACTGAACGGGGCCGACCGGTGTCACTATTCTTTATTGTCGCACTGCCATTCCTTGGCGCCTTGCTGCCCGGGATCATGAATTCTGCGGGTCGCGCGGCTGTTGGCGGGATCACGTTCACCGTGACGCTTACTGCCTTCATCGGATTGCTGACGAACCTGCCCGCCGTCATCGCGGGTGAGGTGGTGACGGCGCGGGTCGACTGGATACCGTCCCTCGGTCTGAACTTTACCCTGATGCTCGACGGTCTTGGTTTCTTCTTCGCCATGCTGATCCTCGGCATCGGCCTTCTGATCATCGCATATGGCCGTCATTACCTTAGCCGCAATGATAATATGGGGCAGTTCTTCACATATCTGCTCTTGTTCCAGGGCGCGATGGTGGGGATTGTCCTGAGCGACAACATATTGCTTTTGCTGGTCTTTTGGGAGTTGACGTCGCTCTCGTCTTTCCTGCTCATTGGCTATTGGAAGCATCTGCCCGAGGGCCGGCAGGGCGCGCGCATGGCGCTGACCGTGACCGGTATGGGTGGCCTTGCAATGATCGGCGGCATGCTGATCCTTGGTCAGATTGCCGGAAGCTATGACCTCAGCGTCATCCTGCAGAACCGCGAGTTGATCCAGGCCGACCCGCTTTATCTGCCCGCGCTGATCCTGATCCTGTTGGGGTGTTTCACCAAGTCGGCGCAGTTCCCGTTCCACTTCTGGTTGCCGCACGCCATGGCCGCACCTACGCCGGTCAGCGCCTATCTGCACTCGGCGACGATGGTGAAGGCGGGCATCTTCCTGATGGCGCGCCTCTGGCCGGTGCTGTCGGGCACGCCCGAGTGGTTCGTCATCGTCACCACGGCGGGACTGATCACCATGGTGCTGGGTGCTGTGATCGCGCTCTTCAAGCACGACCTGAAGGCGCTACTGGCCTTCTCGACCGTCAGTCATCTCGGCCTGATCACCATGCTCCTGGGCACCGGCACCGCCTTTGGCGCGATGGCCGCCGTGTTCCACATCCTCAACCACGCGACCTTCAAGGCCGCGCTCTTCATGTCCGCCGGGATCGTAGACCACGAAGCGCATACGCGCGACATCCGGCGGCTTGGCGGCTTGCGCACGCTGATGCCGGTGACCTTTGTGATTGCTACGCTTGCCGCTCTGTCGATGGCCGGCATCCCGTTGCTGAACGGCTTCCTCTCGAAAGAGATGATGCTGGAGGAGACGACGAAAACCGTCCTCTTCGATACCTGGTGGCTGGTGCCGGGCCTCGCGACCTTCGGCTCGCTGATGTCAGCCGCCTATTGTTTCCGCTTTATTGGCCACACCTTCCTTGGCCCGGTGCGCGACGACTATCCGACCAAGCCGCATGATCCGGGTTTTGGGATGTGGGGGCCGCCCGCGTTCCTCGTCGTCCTCGTGGTCCTGATCGGGGTCGCACCAGCGCTGGCCGAACCGTTCGTGAAGATGGTCACAGCCTCGCTGCTGGGTGAGGCCGCCGCGGTGCCCGACAAACATATCAAGATCTGGCACGGCCTTATCCCGGCGCTTTACATGTCAATTGTCGCTGTCGTCGGCGGCCTTGCGTTGATGCTGATCTACAAACCGCTCCAGCGCCTTTGGGACGTTACCCCGCGCCCCGAGGCAAAGACGATTTTCGAAACCATCGTCGAAGCCGCGGCCAGTGCGGCGCGTGCGTTCACCTTGTCGCTTCACACCGGAGCTTTCAGCCGCTACGCCATGATCGCCGTGGCCACCATTGTGGCCTTGGGTTACCACGCCTGGGTCACGGGCACGGTCGCCGCGCCGACGCGCGAACTGCAGCCCGCCGGCGCCGTTCCCATCGCCGGCTGGATCATGCTGGTGGCCGCCACCTGTGGGTTGGTCCTACTCCATCGCAACCGTCTGCTGGCGCTGATCCTGATCGGGATCGTCGGCCTTATGGTGTCGGTCGGTTTCGTCTATCTCAGCGCGCCTGACCTTGCGATGACGCAGTTCACGGTCGAGGTGGTGACGATCATCCTGCTGCTGCTGGCGCTGAACTTTCTGCCCAAGACCACCCCCATCGAAAGCTCGGCCTTCCGGCGTATGCGCGATGGGGTGGTGGCCGCTGCCGCAGGCGTGGCTGCCTTCGCGATGGCCTATCACTTCATGCTGCGGGAAGCTGTGACGACGCCGATCTCGGAGTTTCACCTTGCCAACTCCTATAAGGGTGGCGGCGGCACCAATGTGGTCAACGTGATCCTCGTCGACTTCCGGGGCTTTGACACTTATGGCGAGATCATCGTCCTCGGCATTGCTGCGCTGCTGATTTATGCGCTGACCGAAACGCTGCTGAGCGGACCGGTGCGCGCGCGCCTGCTGAACCGCACGCCCGACGCGGCTCGGGCGGGTGACATGCACCCGATGATGATGGTTGTGCTGACCCGCGTGATCATGCCAATCGTCCTGCTGGTCGGGTTCTACATCTTCCTGCGCGGCCACAACGAGCCGGGCGGTGGGTTTATCTCGGGCCTCGTCGTCTCCATCGCCGTCGTCATGCAGTACATGGCCAGCGGGTTTGCCTGGACCTCGGCGCGTTTGCGCTATCCCTATCACGGCGTGATCGGGGCGGGCGTGCTGATTGCCGGGCTGACCGGGATCGGATCGTGGTTCGTGGCCAAGCCGTTCCTGACATCGGACTTCACCTATGTCCGCATCCCGCCCTTCAACGAGTTCGAACTGGCCACTGCCGCCTTGTTCGACCTCGGCGTGTTTCTCGCAGTCGTCGGTGCCGTGATGCTGTCGCTCGAAAGCTTCTCACGCCTTGCGCGCCGCGCAGGCACCGAGGACAGCGAGCACCCGATGGATATCGACCCGAGTCGGGACGACCCGCCTCCCGCCGCAGACAAACCGTTGGCAGAGGGGGTCTGACATGGAACTGCTCGTCGCCTCCGCCATCGGCATCCTCACGGCCGCCGGAGTATACCTCCTGCTTCGCCTTAGGACCTTCCCCGTGATCCTCGGAATCTCGCTTCTGACCTATGCGGTGAATGTCTTTCTCTTCACCTCGGGCCGCCTGACCATCGGCGCGCCGCCGGTGTTGCGCGATGACATGACCGCCTATGCCGATCCGCTGCCGCAAGCGCTGGTGCTGACGGCAATCGTGATCTCCTTCGGGATGACGGCGGTTGCGGTGATGATCGGCCTCGGCGCGTTCCTTGGCTCGAACGACGATCAGATCGACGACCAGCCCGAGGAAAGCGTGACCGAACCGGAGGGCCAGAAATGACCCACTGGCTGATCGCACCGGTTATCCTGCCCGCTTTGCTTGCACCCTTCATCGTGCTGGCCGCGCGGTATCACGTCGGTATTCAACGCATCTTTTCGGTCGCAGGTGTCTTGGCACTTGTCGTTATGGCCGCTGCCCTTGCGTGGCAAGTTTCTGACGGGTCGGTCATGTACTACCGCCTTGGCGACTGGGCCGCGCCCTTCGGCATCGTGCTCGTCGGTGACCGGCTGTCGACGATGATGGTGTTGCTGACCTCTCTCTTGGCACTTTTCGTCCTGCTCTATGCCATCGGCTCGGGCTGGGACGAACGGGGGCGACACTTCCACGCTCTGTTCCAGTTCCAGCTCATGGGTATTCTTGGCGCCTTCCTGACAGGGGACCTCTTCAACCTCTTCGTGTTCTTTGAGGTTCTGCTGATCGCGTCCTATGGTCTGATGATTCACGCAGGCGGCAACACGCGGCTGAGGGCAGGGGTGCAATATGTGCTCTTCAACCTCATCGGGTCGACCCTGTTCCTCTTTGCCCTCGGCGCGATCTATGCCGAGACGGGGACGCTGAACATGGCCGACCTGGCCGAGCGTGTGGCGCTGATCGAGCCGGAAGAAACCGTCGGCATCCGTATCGCGGCAGTCCTGTTGCTGTTGGTCTTCGCGATCAAGGCCGCGCTTGTCCCGCTGCACTTCTGGCTGCCGTCGAGCTATGCCGAAGCGCCAGCGCCGGTTGCCGCGCTCTTTGCGATCATGACCAAGGTCGGAGCCTATTCGATCATCCGCGTCTACACGATGGTTTTCCCGCCCGAGGTCGAGGTCACATCCGGCCTGCACGATGTTTGGCTTTTGCCCGCTGCCCTGATTTCCCTCGCCATTGGTGCCGTCGGCATTCTCGCCGCCCGCAAACTTGACCGGTTGGTCGCGTTTTCGGTCGTCGGCTCGATGGGCACGGTGATGGTCGCCATCGCCATGTTCACACCTGTCGGCATCGCGGCCGCCCTCTATTACATTGTCCATTCAACACTCGCGGGCGCGGTCCTGTTCCTGGTGTCGGATCTTGTGCGCACCGGGCGCGCCAATCTCGAACTCACCGCGCAGCCCCCGATTGCCGGGTCCGCCCTCACAGCCGCGATGTTTTTCCTGGGCGCTATCGCAATGGCGGGCCTGCCTCCCTTGTCGGGTTTCCTGGGTAAGCTGATGGTGCTGGATGCCGCGTTCGATACATCGATGATGGTTTGGGTCTGGGCGGTTGTCCTGACGTCAAGCCTGATCAGCATCCTGGGGTTCGCGCGCGCGGGCAGCATCGTCTTCTGGAAGGCGCATGCCACGCAACCTGACCCCGAGGCCCAACCCGAAGATGTGACGCGCCCGACCACGCTGGCCTATGTCGGGGTCGGTGGGCTCGTCGCACTGCTTTTTGCGCACACAGTGCTTGCCGGGCAGGTGCACGGCTACACGACGACGATGGCGGACCAGTTGTTCCAGCCCGACGAATACAAGTCCATCGTTCTGGAAACGCCCGGCAAGCTGAGCGAAGTGAAGGAGGAGAACTGACATGGCACGCGCATATCGCTGGCTCTTGCCGCACCCCTTGCTGACCCTCATCCTGGCCATCGTCTGGGTGCTGCTGCAGAATCAGGTCAGCGCGGGCATGGTGGTGTTCGGTATCATCCTCGGGATCATCATCCCCTGGATGACGTCGATCTGGTGGCCCGAGGCGCCGAAGGCGTTCCGCTTGGGCAAGATGGTCGGCTACAGCGCCATCGTGATCTATGACATTATCATCGCCAATCTCGAAGTGGCCTGGATCGTGCTGACCGTGCCCAATGCCAAGCTGAAACCGGCCTGGATCGTCGTGCCACTGGAACTCAAACAACCCGAGGCGATTACGGTGCTGGCGGGCACAATCACGCTGACGCCGGGCACCGTGTCGGCCGACCTCTCGGCCGAGGGGCATAGCCTTTTGGTCCATGTCCTGCACACTGACGACCCGGACAGCGTGCGCGACGAGATCAAGCAACGCTATGAGCGCCGACTTTTGGAGATCTTCGCATGAGTGACGCCCCAGCCTTTCTCGAAGTTGCCGTGATCATCGCCTTTTGTGCGTTGGCCCTTGGGCAACTTCTGTCGATGCTTCGTCTCGTGATGGGGCCGACCACTGGAGATCGCATCCTTGCGCTCGATACGATGGTCATCAACGCCATCGGCCTGATCGTCGTTCTCGGCATTCATCAAGGCGTGCAGGTTTACTTCGAAGTATCGCTTTTGGTTGCGATGCTTGGGTTCGTCTCAACTGTCGCGCTGGCGCGCTTTCTTCTCAGGGGGGATATCATCGAATGATGGTTTTGATGTCCGCACTGGCCGCGATTTGCCTGCTGATCGGGGCAGGCTTCGTTCTGGTCGGCGTGATCGGCTTGATGAAGTTCAACGATCCGATGACGCGCCTGCATGCGCCTACCAAGGTAGGCACAGTCGGCATCGGTATGCTTCTGTTGGCCTCGATCTTTGCCTCGCTGGCCGCCGGAGAAGGCTCGATGCACGAAGTCCTGATCATGGCGTTCCTGTTCGTGACAGCGCCGGTGTCGGCGAACTTCATTGCCAAAGTGAATATCCACAAGCGCGATTGTGACACACCGCCGTCACCGGCGCGGGACGACACCTGGTCGACGCTGAACACGCCCGAGAGCTAACGGTCGTCAATCGCTGAGAACGCGGCGCGAGATGTCCGACAGGAACAGGTCCATCTCGCCGTCGCCGCCCATCGCCGCCAACTTTTTGTCCGCGAGCAGAAACGACAGCCCGTGGACAAAACTCCAGAGCATAAAGCCTCGGCGACGCACATCCGGCGTGATCTCGTCAAGGCCGAGGCACGCTGCAACTTCGTCCAGTACAATGTCGAACGTTTGCTCGCCCGCAGCCTGCAGGCGCGGATCTTCCAAACGGTCGGTATAACCGCCGAACTTGAGCCGGAAGATGCCGTTTTCCTCTAAGGCGAAGGTCACGTATTCCTTGCCGAGCGCGGTCACGCGGTCCGGGCTGCCTTTGGGGATGCCTTCAAGCGCCGCCAGCATGTTATCGCGGTGCCGCGCCATCCCTTCCATCACCATCGCGACCAACATTTCGTTCTTGTCTTTGAAGTGCTTGTAAGGCGCAGCGGTTGACACGCCCGCCAAACGGCAGGCGTCAGAGACTGAGAACCCGTCAGGGCCCTTTTCCTCGACCAGACGCCGGGTCGCTTCGATTAACCCGGCCCGAAGATCGCCGTGATGATACCCCGACTTCCGTAAGGCGGCCTCGTCAGGTGCGACGACTTCCAGAGTTTGCGACTTTTTGCCTGTTTTCATGATCCACCTTTTCGCAAAGCACGTATCACTTGTCAAAGTAAGAAGTTCTAACATATGTTAGCGACACTAACTTTGCGAGGATTCGAAGATGGACCAGACGCTGAACGACCCCAAGACGAGCCGGATTCGCACCATGCTGGTCCGAGCCGCAAAAGCGATCGTACGCACCACGCTGACGCTTGCCGTCATTGCCGGTGCCGTGCTCGCCGTGCGCTATGGCAGCGCCGAACTGGCCAACCGCGCCGAAGCCGCACCATCGCCAGACGCGGCACCGGCCATTCCGGTCTCGGTCACCCCGCTGGTCCGTGAAGACGGATACGACATCCGGCGCGCCTTTGTCGGACAGGTCGAGGCGGCCAAGACCGTCAACGTTGCGTTCGAACTGCCAGGCCTGCTGGCCGAAATCCTCGTCGACGAAGGCGATCAGGTGACACGTGGTCAGGTTCTTGCACGACAGGACACCGCTGTGCTGCGGGCTGAACGCAACCGGCTCGAAGCTTCGAAATCCTCCACCGCTGCGCAGCTCAAATTCGCAAACCAGACTGTCGAACGCAGTGAGGAACTGCGCGAACGCGGCTTTGCTCCGCAATCGGGTCTCGACGAAGCGCTGGCCCGGCGCGACGAACTGACTGGCCGGATCGCCGAGATCGACGCAGACCTTGCCAATGTCGATATCCTTCTCGGGAAAGCCGAGATAACGGCCCCGTTCGATGGCCGCGTCACAACCCGCACCGTGGACGGGGGCGAGGCGCTGAGCGCCGGTCAGACCGTGGTTAGCCTCGTGCAACTTGGCGCGCCGCAAGTCCGCGTCGGCGTACCGCTCGAATTCGGCGCCGCCAACATGGCGGATGTCGAGATCGAACTGGACGGCGTGGTGATACCGGCATCGCTGATATCACTTCGCCCCGACATCGATCCTGTCACCCGCACACGCACCGCGATTTTCGCACTCGACAGCGACATCGCCCCGACCTTTGGCCAGACCGCCCGACTTTTGGTCACCGAACGTGTCAGTGCAGACGGTGTCTGGGTGCCGCTCAAAAGCCTCAAGGAAGGCGTGCGCGGTCAGTGGACTCTGCTTGCCGTCGACACCGAACAGACCGTGCGCGCCGCACAGGTCGAGATTCTGCATGCCGAGACCGACCGCGTGTTCGCCCGCACCGCGCTGCCCGACGGTACGCCGCTGATCGACGCCGGGCCGCAACGGGTC
This sequence comes from Pseudomonadota bacterium, assembly GCA_039193985.1. GTDB lineage: Bacteria > Pseudomonadota > Alphaproteobacteria > Rhodobacterales > Rhodobacteraceae > JAJDOD01. The sequence goes on along the minus strand of JBCCWG010000013.1, from coordinate 10,783 downwards.
GCAGTTGGTCAGAACGTTGTCCTGAACGCCAGCGAGTAGGTTATATCGATGGAAACCCTCACCTTCCGCCAACCCCGCCTTGTCGCTCTGATCGTCCTCGTTCTGGTGTCGGCAGGCCTCTCGTCCTTCCTGTCGCTCGGGCGGCAGGAAGACCCGACGATCACCAACCTCTTTGCCACGGTGACCACGCAGTTCCCCGGTGCCGACCCTGAGCGTGTCGAAGCGCTGGTCACAGCCGAGATCGAGGATGAGTTGCGCACCATCGCCGAGATCGACACGGTCTCCTCCGTTTCGCGCTCGGGCGTTTCGGTCGTCTCGGTCGAGTTGCTCGAAACGCTGGATGAGACGACCATCGAGCAGGTCTGGACCGAAGCCCGCGATGCCGTTGAAGCCGCACGCCGCAACTTTCCCGCAGGCGTGCTTGCGCCCGACTTCAATGCCGAGGGCATTTCCGCCTACTCCGCGGTGATCTCGGTCACTCCGTCCTTTGACGACACACCACTGACGTTGCTGTCACGCCACGCCGAGGCGCTGGGCGACCGTTTGCGTGCCATCCCGGCCACGCGCGCGGTCGAGTATTTCGGCACCCCCGAGGAAGAGGTGCTGGTCTCGGTCGATCCGACCCGCGCCGCCGCACTTGGCCTGACGGCTACCGAGATCGCGGCGCGCATTGCCGAGGCTGACGGCAAGGTGCAGGCGGGTCGCCTCCAGGGCGATGTCGACCTGACCATCAACGTCACGGGCGAGATCAAGACGCTCGACCGCGTGCGCCAGATCGTGCTCCGCGAAAGCGAGGCGGGGAGCACTGTGACGCTTGGCGATGTCGCTACCATCGACCGGGGGCCGCGCGCGCCCGCGTCGGAATATGCGATTGCGAACGGCAAACCCGCGATCCTGATCGGCGTTCTCGCGCAGGATGATGTGCAGATCGACCGCTGGATGGGGTTCGTCCGCGATGAGCTTGCCGCCGGGGCTGATCAGGTGCCCTTGGGGATCGAGGAAACGCTGCTCTTCGATCAAAGCACCTATACCATCGACCGCCTGTCCGAGGTCGGCACCAACATGGCCATCGGCGTGGCACTGGTGGTTGGCGTGCTTTTCCTGACGCTGGGCTTTCGTGCCGCCGCCATTGTCGCGCTGGTTCTGCCCATCGTTTCGCTCGCGACACTGGCGATAATGAACTTCATCGGCTTGCCCATCCACCAGATGTCGGTCACCGGTCTGATCGTCGCCCTGGGGCTTCTTGTCGACGCTGCAATCGTCATGGCCGACGAAGTGCGCCGCCGCCTTGCCGACGGCATGGAGCGGATCAACGCCGTGCGCGATGCGGTGCGCCGTCTTGCTACGCCGCTTCTGGCCTCGACCGTGACCACGGCGCTGGCCTTCACACCGATGATCCTGCTGCCGGGACCGGCGGGTGACTTCGTAGGCTCTATCGCCATCGCCGTGGTGCTGATGTTGATCTGGTCGCTCTTCGTGGCGCTGACCATCACGCCGGCCATCGCCGGTTGGGTGCTGACACGTGCTGAAGAGGGCGGTGTGTTCAGCAAGGGCGTTTCGATCCCGCTTCTGGGCCGCGCATTCGAAAGCTCGATCCGCCTTGCCGTGCAAAACCCGCTGCGCGCCATTGCAATCTCGCTGATCCTGCCGTTGCTGGGCTTTGCCGCCTTCCCGACGTTGACGGCACAGTTCTTTCCGGGTGTCGAGCGCAACCAGTTCTATATCGAAGTCGAACTGCCGCCCGGCACCGCCATCACTGACACGGCCGAGACTGTGGCCGAGATGGACGCGATCCTGCGCGCCGATGCCGAAACGCGCAGCGTTTATTGGACCATCGGGCAGTCCGGACCTGCATTTTACTACAACATCGTCGGCGACCGGTCGCAGGAGCCGGGTTATGCCCAGGCCATGGTCACGACCGAGACTGACGCGGCTGCCGCCCGACTTGTCGACACGCTGCAGACACAATTCGATGCCGCGTTTCCGCAAGCCCAGGTCATCGTCCGTGGTCTGGTCCAGGGCCCGCCCGTCGATGCCCCGGTTGAGATCACGATCAAGGGGCAGGACATCGCGACCCTGCGCGAACTGGGCGATGAGGTGCGCATGATCATGGCCGACCTCGATCTGGTCACCCAAGCCCGCGCCGGGATCAGTGGTGGCGCGCCGCAGGTCCGCTTCCAGATTGACGAGGTGAAAGCCCGCCTGCTGGGGCTGGACGTGGCCGATATCGCCGCGCAACTGAATACCGCGCTTGTTGGCATCACCGGCGGTTCACTTCTTGAGGGGACCGAGCAATTGCCAGTCCGCGTGCGCCTCGGCGATGGATTGCGGGCCGATCTGCAGGCGATTGCCGACATGCCCGTCCTGCTGCCCAACGCGCCTGCCGTCTCGGCATCCGGTGCCTTCCCGGCGGTCCCACTCTCGGAACTGGCCACCCTTGTGGTCGAGCCATCCGAAAGCGTCATCACCCGCAGCGACGGGCTGCGCGAGAATACGGTGCAAGCGTTCCTCGTCCCCGACGTGCTGCCGGAGGAAGCTTTGCAGCAAGTCCTGTCTGCCCTAGACGACAGGGGGTTCGTACTGCCCTCAGGCTACACGCTCGCTTTGGGTGGCGACAGCGATGCACGTTCGAACACCGTGGGCAACCTGATGGCGTCGGTTGGGCTGATCGTCACGCTGACCATCGCGACCATCGCGCTGACGTTCAACTCCTTCCGGCTGACGGTGGTCGCACTGGTGGTCTGCGTGCTCTCCGCCGGTCTGTCGATGCTGGCGCTGGCGATCATGCAATACCCCTTTGGCATCCAGGCAATCATCGGCGTGATCGGCTCGATCGGGGTATCAATCAACGCGGCGATCATAATCCTGACGGGGCTGCAACAGGACGAGGCGGCCAGCGCGGGCGACACTGAGGCGATGACGCGTGTCGTTACCGGTTCGAGCCGTCATATCGTCTCGACCACGATCACCACTTTCGGAGGGTTCTTGCCGCTGATCCTGGCCGGCGGTGCCTTTTGGCCGCCCTTCGCGGTGGCCATTGCGGGTGGCGTGCTGCTGTCGACCGTGGTGTCGTTCTACTTCACACCGCCGGTCTTCGCCCTGATCCGCCGTCGGGTCGAACGAAAAGCGGCTACCTCGGCGAAGGTGCTGAACCTCACGCATCCGGTCATGCCGAAGGTCGCCGCGGAGTGACCTATATCACGGCGCGCTCAAGAATGGGCGCGTCGGCACTGATCCGATCATAGTGAAACGGCGTCAGATCGAGGCAGCGGTATTCGCCATAGGTCAACCACTCCGCCGTGCCGCGCCCCATCGCCGGTGATTGCTGCAACCCGTGACCGGAGAAGCCGTTCAGGAAGACAAAATTCGACACCTCGGCATGCGGCCCGGTAATCGCGTTGTGGTCGAAGACGTTCATCGCATAGTGCCCGGCCCATTCGTTCTGCACCTTGATCGCTTCGAATTGCGGGATGCGCGCGGCAATCGCCGGCCAGATATGGGTCTCCCAAAGCGCATGATCCATGGCGAAATCGTCATGGGCAACCGCCGGATCAACTTCTGCATGCCCGCCACATTGATAGGTGCCGCCGCCATTTTCGCGGACATGCACGCCCGACGGGTCGATGGTCAGCGGCAGGTCGACATCGAGCGGTTTTTCGGCCTTGAAGACCCAGGAGTATCTTTTGCGCGGCTCGACCGGCACGTCGATCCCTGCCATTGCCGCGGTTTCAGCCGCGCGCGGACCCGAGGCATTCACGACCTGACCACAGGCAACGACCTCGCCTGACGCCAGCGTCACACTCTCAACGCGGGTTCCCGCAGCATTCTTCGTCATCGCAACAACCTCGTTTGCGATGTATTCAACGCCACGCTCGCGTGCTTGCCGCCGCCACCAGTCGAACACCGTCGCGCCGTCCCAATAGCCCTCATCCACGCGGTTGATCGAGCCCAGCACAATGTCGTCGACGTTGTAAAAGGGGTAGGCGTCCGCGATCTCGTCGGCCGACATCAACTCGGTCGCGGCCCCGGCGGCAAGTTGCACTTTCTGGTTGGCGCGCAGCACGTCGGCAAAGGCGTCGGTATCGGCCAGATAGAGGTACCCAAACGAACGGATCGACAGCTCGGGCACGCGGTCGTCGTTGCCCATATAGCGGCGCAGGTTCTTGATGAATTCTGCTCCGAATTGCGAGATGCGCACGTTCAACTCGGTGCTGAACTGCTGGCGGATGCAGGAATTGGTATGCGTGGTCGAGGCGAACTTGTAACTCGGATCACGCTCGATCACCAAAACGCTGCCATCGAAATCCGGGTTGTCCGTCAGAAACCAGGCTGTCGACGACCCCATGATCGCGCCGCCGACGATGACGACATCATAAGCTGACCTTCTGGGGGTGGGGGACATGCCGCCAGTTGCCATGGGCCACTCTCCTCTTGTTGGCCACATCGTTCTGCGTTAGCCGCCCTGCCGTCAAGCGCCGAGCCGAGAAGACTTGCGCAATCAGGTCACCAGCGCATCTTCGCGCGCAGAAAGTACCATACCGCGCAGCCAGGAATTGCGCCCCGATTGCTCATAGCGACGGTGCCAGACAAGGTGATACTCGATGCTCGGCAGGACAAAAGGAGCAGGCGTATAGGCCAGATCGCGATAGGCCCCGCGCGCCAGACGTCTGGGCATCGTGGCGACAAGGTCCGTGCCTTTGATAAGATCGCCCAGCATCGACGTGGTCGGCGCAGCGAGGGACACCTTCCGTTTCAACCCCAACTCCTGCAGCGCGCGCGTAACCACACTCTTGGTGTTGCCTCCGAAGTTGACTGAGCCGTGCCGCGCATTGACGTAATCCTCGGTCGTGCGAACGGGTCCACGACACTCCGGATCGTAAAACACCACCAATTGATCTTCGCCATAGTGGCAATGGTTCAGAACTGCCGGATAGCGGAAACCGGCAACAGTGATCGCCAGGTCCGCTTCGTCTTGTGCGAGCAGTGTGGTGACATGTTCGCGGGGTGCCAGTCGCACCAATTCAAACTCGATGTTCGGTTCGGTGGCGAGCAATGCCGCATGAAGCGCTTTCATCTCGTGCAGTAGGGCGGGTGTCGGGATGGCCAGAACAACCGGCTTGGTGTCTCGCGACGCGTCATACTGTTCCGCAGCGACGAGCCCTTCGATATCGGCCAGGATCTTTTGCACGCGGGGCAAAAGCGCCAGGGCCTTCTCGGTGGGTGTGATACCCCGGCCAGATTTGACAAACAGCATATCCCCAACTGCCGAACGCATCTTGTCCAGCGTGTGACTGATCGTCGACTGGTTGAGATCGAACAGCTCGGCCGTGCGGCTGACGGACCCGGTCTCACAAACCGAAACAAAGACGCGCAGGGTGTGACCGTCGAGACGGAATAGATCGAAGTTTTGCATGAGATATTCCCCACCCATCGATTGATCCACTGCTCTTGAGGCGTGCAATATACGCAAACACACCGAAGGCACAGGGAAAATCCGCAAAGCTGAAGAATGTAGCTCAAACCGGAGCCGGTAGCGCTGTATTTGTGGCAAATCAACAAGCGGGTCGAACGTTGTGGGGAAGCGACCTTGCTGACGGATTTGCGTAAGTGTCTGGCACGGTTTTCAAGCGCGAGCGTTCTTTGAACCACTGTTTTTGACGGAAGAACGTGCGCAAACAGGATCGTCCACCCATCGATCCGAATGGCGGCAGCTCCGGGACAAGCTGCTGTACAAGGCAGGAGAGGACGCTCTCCTGCCTTTTCCTTTTCGGATGTAGGAAGAGACCCCTAAGAACGCCTCGGGGATAAGGCGCGGTGGTTGTTCTCCCATTCTCCTCCCTGAGAGAAGCAACCACCGCAGTGTGCGCACGCGCGCACGTAAGCCTCGCAAACCGATACTTGGCGCTACACGCCAGCCAAGGCTGGTATCGTTCCCTGTGCAACGCCGGGTCGCGCGGGGCTTTGCGGACGTGATAATTCCGGGTTCCGTTTGCAACGTCAAGCGAACTTCAACCCAGAAAGTAACACGTTTCAACGCTGCGGCGCAGCGATCTGCTTCGAAAATTCCAACCTTTCCATCATTTCCGGTTTGGAAACGGTGACAATTCGGAGCGTCACGACATTCCGCGCAAACAAGGCAGACATCGCAAACGGTAGAGAAACACCGAGCCCTTTCAAACAAGAGGTATTCCGCCCATGCGCCGGACGCATTCCCACAAACAGACAATTTGTCACCACAAAAATGTCGTAAACCAATCGTTTACCAAGACGGCACAACGCCATTGGAAAAATCGCATTGGGGGCAAACAATGCAAAAACACGACGTCGTTGACCTGCAAAGCTTCCGCAACGCCGAGGCTGACAGTCACGCGCTGAAAGACACGGGCACGCAGTACCTGCCAAAGGGCACGACGCTGCTCGTCGGACAATATGTGATCGATGGATATCTGAACTGCGGTGGCTTCGGGATCACCTACACCGCGCATGACAGCCTTGGCCGCAAAGTTGTCATCAAGGAATGCTTCCCGGCCGAGATGGTCTTTCGCCGTGGCAAGTCGATGGTCTCGCGCAGCCCGAGGTATCAGGAAGAACTGACCGACATTGTCCGCAGTTTCGTGGTCGAAGCACACAGCCTTGCCAATCTCAAGCACGACAACATTGTTCATATCCACCAGATTTTCGAAGAGAACAACACGGCTTACATGGCGATGGATTACGTCGACGGCCCCGATCTGCTTGACCTCGTGGACAGTGACAAAACACTGTCGCCCCGCCACATCGAAGGCCTGACCCGCCAGATGCTCGAGGCCATTCGCTATGTTCACGCGATGGGCCTCCTGCACCGCGACATCTCGCCTGACAATATTCTGATCGATCCCACAGGCGCCCCGGTCCTGATTGATTTCGGTGCCGCACATCGCCATGCTCAACAGGCTCCGAATGCGCTCGCGCGCATGAAGTTCGTGAAAGACGGCTACTCCCCGCAGGAGTTTTACGCGGCCGGAAGCGCACAAGGAACGTACAGCGACCTCTACTCCTTCGCGGCTTCGATCTACCACGTGATCACGGGCAGGGCACCCGCCGACGCCCCTTCGCGCATGGCGGCCCTGGCGGCAAAGGATCCCGATCCGTACACGCCCGTTCTTGGTAATGCATCCGGGTTCTCGCAGCGGTTTCTCAAGGCCATCGACAAGGCGCTGGCCGTCGTGCCGGAAGACCGCATCCAGACCGCGGAAGAGTGGCTCGATCGCATCCCCGGGCGGTCTTCGGTGATCGCCGCGCGCGTCTTCGCACCAGCGACGGCTATTCTCGATAGTTTCTCGATCTTTGACGACACCCCAGCACATGCATCGACCAGGACGAGCACCGGCAATGTCGCGCTTCTGGCAGCAGGTGCCGCGGGGCTGGCTCTAATGCTGGGGACCGGCCTGATCGTCGCGCGCGTTGGTGGCGAAGGCAGCGCATCACCTGTCGTGACAGCTGCCGCGCCGATCGAAGTCGAGGCAACCCCCGACCACCTGGCAAGGCTCCGTTCTATTCCCGTGCCGCAAAGCCTCGTGACTGTTTGGCCGGAGCGGTTTTCCGCGGGTCTGCCCGACGCCCGGCAACGTCCTGTCGCGGAAACCGGGACGGGCGCAGGTGCAGAACCGCCTGGTCTGACAACGCCGACCTTGCAAAAAGCGCCCGACACCTCACTGCCCGCGATTGCCCGCCAGGGCAGTGTCTTCACAGCACCGGCCATCGCCACATCGGGGTCATCGCCGACACTAGGCCCCGGTGTCCGCCCGCGTGGAAAACCCAGCGCGTTGGATGGCCAAAACCAGCGACCCAATGCCCCGACAGAAATCGGTGTTGCCGCGGTCGCGCCTGTCTCACTGACCGGACCGCGGGCGGTCCTTTTTGCGCCTCCTGCGGCCGAGGGGATCAGCATCGACACAATGGCGCCGGAATACACACCTTCGACAAGCACTGTGGCACCTGCCAACAGCTTTTCACGTTGGAACATCGATGTGCCGTTCACATCCCGCGCACAAACCATCGGTGAAACACCGGTCTTTGCGATAACGGATCTCAAACCGATGGAGAACCGACCGGAAAGCGACAGTTGGATCGCAAGGGATCTGCTGATCTTCGCACTTAATGACGCCCCTCTGGTCGTGGGCAAGTCGTTCTCGCAACACTTGCTCGACACGCTCAAGATCGATGACGACGGGTTCGCGCGCGCAAGCGTCTGGTACCGCAAGCCTTCGGACAATGTGCTTGAGCAAGCGATCCTGGCTGTTCCGGTCACCCGTGTGACAGGCCTCGCGGATGGCACGATCCTCGAGACCCGCAAACAGGGCGCAAGCTGGGTCACCACGGTCGCCACTGTGGGTGCAGCGCAAACCGATCTCCGTGTCGGCGATCTGGTTGTTGGTAACAGCCAACTGCAAACCCGCTTCGCCGATCACCGATCGGTTGAAACGGCGCTCAGCGCGCTGGCGCAAAGCGGAATTGATGCGGTTGACTTCGCTGTGCTGCGCAACGGTAAACGCCTGACCGCAGCCTGGCAGATGACCCGCGAATAGACGAAGAGTTTCTCAACACAAGTTGGTTAACGCTCCGTCTTGCGCCTTTCTTCTTGGGGAAAATACTCCGGGGGGCCGCGCTCGCGCGGCGGGGGCAGCGCCCCCTCCACCGTTTTCGCTCAGGCCGACGCCAGTTCAGCGCCCGCACTCAACGCCTCAAGCTTGGCATAGGCGATGTCAGGGTCGACCGCGCCGAACCCGGCAAACGTGCCGAATCCGCAATCGCTGCCCGCGATCACCCGTTCGGCGCCGACGATATCCACAAATCGCTCGATCCGCTGGGCCACCAATTCGGGATGCTCGACGAAGTTGGTGGTTGTATCCACAACACCCGGCACCAGAACCTTGTCGTCGGGGATGTCCGCCCTGCGGTCACGGAACACCGACCATTCGTGCCCGTGGCGCGGGTTCGACGTCTCGAAAAGCACGTAGCCCGCCTTGGTCGCCATCAGCGTGTCGAACATTTTGGCCATCGGAATGTCGCAGACATGCGGGCCTTCGTAATTGCCCCAGCAGATATGCACGCGCACCTTTTCGGCGGGCACGTCCTGCAGCGCATGGTTGAGCGCCTCGACATGCGCCCCGGCCACCTTGAGGAACTCGGCATCCGACAAATCGGTGAACAGCATGTGCCGCGACAACGCCAGGTCGGGGCAGTCCAACTGCAGGTCCAGCCCCGAGGCCACGATGGTCTCGTACTCGGCCTTCATCGCATCGGCGAGGGCGGCCAGATACGCCTCGCGGTTCGGATAGTAATCGTTCTGCAGGAAAAGCGAGATTACGCCGGGCGACGCCGCGTTCATGAACCCGCGTTCAATCCCATGCGCCGCCATCGCCGCTTGCAGGTTTGCGATGTCCTTCTGCAACTCTCCCTGACCCTTGGATTGGACCTCACCTACACACATGGGCCGCGCGTATTTCGGCGTGCCGCCGTCATTGGCCAGCCGTTCCAGGAATTTCGGGAACAGCTTGAGGTCGGCGGGCGCGTTGCGGGGGCTGTCACCATCGAAGCCGGTATAGCGATCCTTCACATAGGTCGCGTATGATATCTTCGACGTCTCGCCATCCGACACGATATCCACGCCTGCCTCCTTCTGCCGGCGCACCGTCTCCATCACCGCCTCGCTCATCGCCGCGTCGAAAGCACCCTCGTCGTAGGCCTCGCCCTGCTCCCGTGCAAAGATGAAGTCGACGACCTTCTGGGTGCGCGGCAACGAACCGACATGCGTTGTCTTGATCGTCATATGAGAGGTCCTTTCATCAATTTCTTAACCGCGTCCCGTCCCACCAGAACGGCCGGTTGCAGCGACCGGCGTCGCAAATGCCACCCGTCCCCGACATCGTGATCCCCATCCGCCCGTTGGAAAGCGGCACCAGCGCAGGTGCGATGCCCAAAAGCGCGTCGCGCTCGCTGTAGCGATACCCAAGGCTGGAGAGATAGACATCGATCGAACAGTTGGCTGCGCCGCAGAGAGGGCGCGCCATCCCGGTACTGCAGCGCACATCGTTCCAGTTCAGCACATAGTCGGTCGCTTGATCGCTGTCGATCAGCCCCGTCAGCAGATTCGCGGGATCAAGCTCGAACGGCCCGTTGCACGCCACCGTGACACGTCGCGCGATGTTCTGGGGCAGCGCGTGGTCGGCCCGTGCCAAGGCCGTTTCCGGCGGGGCGAAGCCCGCGAGGGCTGGGGGAATCGTATGACCTTTCGCGCGCCACCCCTCTACACAAGCGCGGAACGTTGCGCTCACGGCGGCCTCCAGGCCCTCGGTCGAAAACTGCCAAGCCTTTCCGCGCCCGTTGTACAGGACCAGACGTTCCGACTGCAACGTGGCCAGCAGGGATGGGTCGGACATCGCCACAGGCATTGGCCAAAGATCACGCTCGGCGTCGAAAACACTGACGGGAAACTGGTACCCTGTGTCATCCGGCACCAGCGTGGCCGTCATTCGGTCGCTCGCTGAATCCGGCGCATAAATCGACCCGGACAGCTCGAATTTGGCGTTGTACGGCGTCCCGGCCTGCCCGGGAGAGGCCACCGTCGGGTCGGGTGCAGCACATCTGATGGTCAGCGTGCCGCTCGGGTCGGTGGCCGCGGCGAACCGCACTCCGGCATAGGAGGTGACGCTCGCCTGCCACTCCGCAACCGCAGGCAGGGCCGCAACGCAAAACGCGGCGGCCAGGGCCTGCCTTAGCCAGTCCATGTCAGCCCCGCCGG